>JBCNVD010000003.1:0-21302 GCA_039630345.1 Aquificaceae bacterium | reverse complement strand
TGACTAAATTTGCCCTCAGTTAACGGTTTTTATGGCTTTTTTTAGCTTTTTCTCTTTATTTAGTTTTAAACTTTCCTGTTTTATTATCTATCACAGAAAGGTAGCGCTGGCGTGTTTAATATACAGCTTGGCATGCTCCTTGGAATCTTACCTCTTAAAGGCTTTTCCAGAGCTTAGATAAATTTGCCTGAGTTCTAAGGGTTTTGTCATCTATCCGCATCAGGAAAATTTACAAAAACCAGAGCAAAAACAGGGCGCTAGGGAAAAAAAATTTCTTCACAATCTTCCAGCCAGGGCTTGGTAAAATCATGATATCATGAATCTTAAACAAATTATAAAAGAAGCCTCTTCTGTGCTTCGCGGTAAAGAAGAGAAAATAATGCTCTCGCTTGCCTGTCTTTTATCTGGTGGACATTTGCTACTTGAAGACCTTCCGGGTGTTGGCAAAACTACTCTTGCGCTCACGCTTGCAAAGGTGATGGGTCTTTCCTTTTCAAGGATTCAGTTTACTTCAGACCTTTTACCCTCTGATATTTTAGGTATAAGTGTATTTGACCAAAAAAAGCAGGAATTTGTTTTTAAAAAAGGCCCCATATTTAGCCAGATTGTTCTGGCTGATGAGATAAATAGAGCTACTGCAAAGACCCAGAGTGCGTTGCTTGAGGCAATGGCAGAGTCTAAAGTGAGTGTTGATGGTTATACATATCCTTTACCTGAACCATTTTTCGTGATAGCAACCCAGAACCCTGTTGAACAAGCCGGCACATATCCACTTCCTGAATCACAGCTTGACCGCTTTAGCATGAGATTAAGCATAGGCTACCCGGATTTTGAAACAGAGGTCAGTATCTTAGTCGGTGAAAACCCTGCTTTGCAACTTCAGAAACTAAAGAGCATTACAACCCCGGACGAAATTAATAGCGCAATAAACGCTGTTAAGTCTGTCTTTATCTCCAAGGAAGTTGCAACAATTTCGGTAAGCATAGCCAACCACACAAGGCGTCATCCAAGGTTGCTAACCGGTGTATCTACAAGAGCTCTCCTGCACTGGAGCTCATGTGCCAAGGCAGTGGCATTCATCAACGGCAGGGACTTTGTTGTGCCAGAAGACCTTATCCTTACTCTGGAACCCTGTTTAAAGCACAGGCTTTTAAGTCGCGAAGACGAGGCAGTAGATAGCGTCATCACGGATTTGCTATCCGAAATTAAAATAAAAGTTTGATAGTTGCGCTTTTTTGGTTTTGTTGTTATAATCTCAAGCAGTACATTAAAGGAGGTAACAAGATGAAGAGGGTAGCTCTCGGTTTAGCGTTACTATCAAGCATAGTCTTTGCCCAGGAGCGAGGGGGGCAAGGTCAAAGACAGAGACCTCTTGACCCGTGTGGTAGCCCTACTGAGGTCTTTAGCAAGCAGCAACTTGACAAATGTTACAAAGGCTATTTTGACGCCATCATTGAAGCAAGGCGTCTTGCAGAAGCTGCTAACAGGAAAGCAGATGATGCACTTAAGCGCGCAGACGATGCGCTAAAGAGAGTTAACGACCTGGATGGTAGAGTTAAAAAGCTTGAATCAACTGTTAGCGACCACGATAGACGCATTAAAGCACTCGAGGCAAGAATAGGCGACAAAACCCAGCTGGAGGAAATTGGCTCCGTCAAATTTGCCTTTAACAGGTTTAACATCTCACAAAGCGAAATGGCAAAAATTGACGATATGTCAATCAAAGCAAGAGGTGATATAAGAGAAGTCCTTGTGGTTGGCTTTGCAGACACAGTTGGCGGAAGCAGATACAACTTTAATCTCTCTATGTATAGAGCGCAGATGGTAGCTAGCGAGCTAGCCCGTAGGGGCATAAGCATAGGTCGTATCAGAGTTGCTGCCTATGGAAAGGAGGTTGCTGAATTAATAGGCAAGGATAGGAAAGAGCAAAGAGTAGTTAGAGTGTTCCTTGTTAAGTGAGTTATAACGGGCGCTATTAAAAGCGCCCGGTTTTTATGTTATTTGCTGTCCTTTTACTCCCCTTTATCTGTCTAGCTCAGATAAAAATAACTTCTAATTACCCCCTCAGAAATAATAATCTTTCTTCTGTAGTTAATCCTCAAAACCTTGAAGTTATACTGGGTATGCTCTCAAGCCTGGATGAAGTAAAGAGCGTTAAGGTAGAAAGCGTTGGGGACGAAACTCTTATCCTCGTTGAGAGATACCCGATTTTATCCAGAGTAAATTATAGAGGCCTTAGGTCTTTTTCCGATGCGGAGTTGAATGCTTATCTGGGGCTTTTGAGGGATATTCCTCTAAAAGACATTGATGAGGAGAGTATAAAACTAAGGCTGGAGGAATTTTACAAAGACCGCGGATTTCTTGATGTTAATGCTAGAGTTTCTATAAGCATAGACAGCTCTGGCTTTGCGACCATATTGGCAGAGCTCTCTGAGGGACCTTTGTATTTCACTCTTGGGGTTGAAATATCAGGCGATAATAATCTTAAAACAGAATTAACAAAGATATTAAAACCAGTAAGGGGAAGAGTTTTTAGAGAAGGAGAATTCAGAGAGGAGGTCTTTAAACTACAGGATTACCTCATAGAAAGGGGCTATTTTGATGCTTTTGTGTATTATTCCGGAGTAAAAAAACTAAGAATAGAAAGACCTTTTTTTGAGGTAATATTGCCGGGAGAGGAGAAGTTATTTAATAGACCGCTTAAGCTACTTGGTAGTATATCAGAAGGATTTAACAATCTTTTTGAGCATCCTGTTTGGACTTTAAGAGCTCTTTCTGGAGGCGGCTTTGGTGCTTACGCGGTTTATACGGTATTGCCCGGAAAGCGTTATGAAATCAGGTTTGAAGGCGCTAAAAACTTTGCTCCTGAGCTCCTCCTGAAAAAGACTGGTTTTAAACAAACCGGCGTGGATCCATTTGCAGCAGAAAGAGCGTCTCTTGCCTTAGAAGAGTTTTACCGCTCCAAGGGGTTTTTTGATGTTAGAGTTAGACATTCTCTTTTGCCGGATGGAGTGTTTTTTGAAATTGAAGAAGGCGATAGGTATTTTCTCAACTTAAACGGAGAAATAGTGGGATTTTACGAGAAAGAGTTCTTGGAGAAAGAGCTGGAAAGTAGGTTAAACGAGCTTAAATCACAGGGTTTCGTTCTGGCAGAGGGGAAAACAGAGATTTCAATCTCAAGAGAAACGAGAACTGTATTTGCCAATTTTGTGATAGATAGAGGACCAAAGCAGTTCATAAAGTCGATAAAATTAGAGACTCAGGATGAAAGAATAAGAAATAAGTTTTCAGCCATTGAAAAAAAGTTACCTATTTTATATGACTCAAAATTTTTAGAAGAATTGATTATGTCTATTAAAAAAGACCTTGGTGAGAGAGGCTTTTTAAAACCATCTATCGAGCAGGAAGTGATCGTGGAAGATTTTGAAGACGAGGTTTATTACAGCTATATTTACAAAATCTCGCCGGGTGAGAGATTTAGTCTTGGCGAGACAGTGTTTTATGGGTATTTAAAAACTGCCGGAAATGAAGTCTCTTATATGAATACCAAAGGCGACTTTTATTCGGATAGACTTACTGAAAATGCCCTTTATAACTTTTTAAGAAGTGGGATATTTTCTGGAGTTGAGATAAAGACCTTTCTTGACGAAAAAAACAAAAGGGTTCACAGGCTTATTATCCTCTCAGAAGAAGAAAGAGGAGCTATTGATTTATCACTCGGTTATAACACGGAGGAGAAGTTTTTCCTAGAGGGTGTTTTCACTTTGAAAAATCTCTTTGGTATAGGCGCATCTTCTGTCTTTAGCTTTAGAAAGAGCTCAAGAGAGGAGCGATTTAAGCTCGAGTTTGGGGATGAGTTTTTCTTTTCATCAAGGCTATTTTTGAAGGCTTTTTTAAATAAAGCCCAGGAAGAAAGAAGAAATTACAGCACTGACTCGAAAGTTGGAGGGCTTCAAATAGGGTTTAGAGTTGGCAGGGATTTTTCTATAGGTCTTACACAGCTATTTGGTCATGTGATTGCACAAAAAAAGAGATTTGGCGTTGCTAAAACTACCGCATTTGCTATTTTTGAGAGAAAAGACGACATAATAAATCCCAGGCGTCTTTCCATTTCGGACTTTAGACTCTCGCGCTCTTTTTCAGGTGAGAAATTCTGGAAATTAGAATTTAGTCACTTTGAACTATTGCCACTGCAGAGCGATTTGAGCCTGATTTTTAAAGTTTCAGGAGGAGGCATTAGTGGCGATGCTCCTATTTTTGAGAAGTTTTTCCTGGGTGGTTTAAAAGATTTAAGAGGGTTTGAATTTGAATCTATTGGACCCGGTGATGTCTTTGCTTTTTCGAGGTTTGAGACTCAAAAAACCATAAAAAGCCCGATAGTTGGGGCCATCTTTGTAGATTCAGGTAGCACATCTAGAAACTTTAGAGGGGTTTTTAAAGCTTTCAAATACAACTTCGGCGCAGGGATCGGTGTTTCCACTCCCTTGGGACCCGCAAGATTTGATCTATCATATGCTCCCCAAAGAGGGAAGTTTAGTATATCTCTATCCGTAGGATATTTTTATTGAGATTGTTCAAACTTTTTATCAACGCGCTTTTTGTGTTTGTCTATTACTTCCTTTCTGTGTTCTGCATTGGAGAAATATATTGCGCTTGCAAGAAATGCCAGGGAGGAAACTAAAAAAAGAGAAATTGCCACAATAAAGTTCTTCATCCTAATTAAAAAAGGGGGAGAGCCCCCTATTTCTACTTTCTCTTTTCAAGCCAGTCATAGTTGTATGGGTCCCAGTCCTCTGGCATGTGAGGGATTTTATCAAAGTTATGAGGTGGAGGTGGCGTTGGTATAAGCCACTCGACAGAGGGAGATTGCCATGGGTTTTCCGGAGAGGGTTTTCCAAAGATTGCGGAGTAGATAAGACCAAGAACTGCAAGGGCTATACCTATACCAAGAATTGCAGCGCCTATGGTTTGCAGCTCATGTAGACGCACCCAGCTTTCGATAGCTGGATAGTCCGCATATCTGCGAGGCATACCCTGAAGACCTACAATCAGTTGCAGGAAGTAAAAGAGATTTGAACCAATCATTATAAGAACAAGGCTTATATTTGCCCAAGTTTGACTAAACATCTTGCCGGTGTATTTTGGAAACCAGTAGTAAAAGCCTGCAAAAGCAGCAAGGGTCAGAGCCATACCAAGAACATAGTGAAAGTGACCTACCACAAAGTGAGAGTCGTGAACTCCTATTGTGAAAGAAGGAAGACCCAGAGGTATTCCTGTTAAACCTCCTATGAGGAACATAAATATCGCGGATAGAGCATATAGCATTGGGGTTGTAAACCTGATAGAACCTTTATAAAGAGTGAATATCCAGTTAAATATCTTTATTCCAGTAGGGACTCCTATGAGGACTGTTGTATAAGAGAAGACTATTCTCAACCAGTTTGGTATTCCACTTGTGAACATGTGATGGACCCAAACCATGAAGCCAAGGATTGCTATTCCCCATATAGCTATTATCATTGAAGTGCGACCGTAAATTACTCGCCTTGAGAAGGTTGGTATGACCTCAGATATAACACCAAAGGCGGGAAGAATCATAACATAAACGACAGGATGTGAGTAAAACCAGAAGAGGTTTTGATAAAGAATCGGGTCTCCTCCTCTTGCTGGGTCAAAGAAGGCTGTATTGAAGTATTTATCCATAAGCAGCATGGTAACTGCGCCTGCAAGAGCGGGCACACCAAGAATTTGAATGACGTTCATAGCGAGAAAAGAGTGCAGGAAGATATTCATCTTCTTAAAGCTTATACCAGGTGCGCGCATTGTGAGGTTTGTAACAACGAGGTTTATAGCGCCAGCTAAAGAAGACGCACCAAGAAGATGAATTATGAGAGCATAAAAAGCAACATGACCTGCGTTTTCGTTGAGAGAAAATGGGGGATACCCGGTCCACATCATTCTGATAGCATTGCCAGGAAGCAGGGTAAGAAGAGCTAGCACGCTTGCTGAGAAGAACAGCCAGTAGCTAAGGGCGTTTAGGCGAGGAAAGGCAACGTCTCTGGCTCCTATCATCAGAGGAAGGAGATAGTTTCCAAAAGAGCTCCAAATGCCTACTGCCCACCAAAACTGCATCAAAACGCCGTGAAGAGTAAGCGCTTTGTTGTATTGATCCTCATTAAGGTATTGAAGTCCTGGCTGAAATAGCTCAAGTCTTATCGCAAGCGCTGAAAGACCCGCTATCAAGAAGAACAAAAGGCTTGTGACGCCATACATAATGCCTATCTTTTTGTGGTCTGTTGTGAAAATCCACTCTTTGATGCCTGCGCTAAAGTATGGTTTCTGGGTTACTGCTGCCATTTTATACCTCCTTTAATTTGATGTAGGCTGGGGCTGGACGCCCTCTGAAACCCATTTTTGAAACTCAGCTTCAGGAACTACTCTTAAAACTGCTGCCATTTTACTGTGTTGAGTACCACAATATTCCCTGCAGAAAACCCAGTAATTACCCGGTTTATTGATTTGAAACCACAAATACGTAATCCTCCCGGGGACGCAGTCTTCAGTCACTTTTGCAGGATGGACATAGAAAGAGTGGATAACATCCCTAGAGGTGCAGTAGACTTTTACCGGTTTACCTGCAGGGATATAAGGGACAAAAGCTTCATTTACCTCTTCTGGCTTTAGATACTTACCTGTTTGAGGGTCTGTGACTGAGTTAAAGAATACATACACCTGCTTTCCATTTGGATATTGAAATTCCCAACCCCACATAAAAGCTGTGACTCTTAACTCAAGAGCTCCTTCAGGAGCAGTTCTTTGAGCATTGTAAAAGGCAAAACTCTGGGTTGCCAGATATATAACCACTATCGTAGGGATTACCACCCAGATAACTTCCAGAGCTTTGCTGTCTTTTGTTGGTATTCCTCTTTCGTTTATGCCTTTTCTATAGCGGTATTTATATAGAAAATAAGCACCTGGAATAAAAACTATCAAGTATATAACTACCGATACTATTAGCCAAATTTCGTACATTGAGTCAAAGTAGTTGGCTGGCTGTGCAAGCACCTCTTTCATCTTAACGACTCCTTATTACGGTTATAAATATAAGCGGTTGCGAATGTGCCTGCAAGAGTTAAGAGACCTATAGAGGCAAAGATGACAAGTGGGTCGATAGTGTATCTGCTTCTGCTATGATCGTAGCGAAAGCATGCCAAGATGGCAAGGTCTATGATGTTGTTGAGTTTAGGGTTTTCTCGCTGGGCGTCTCTGAAAGCCATTCTTACATCGCTTTCTCTAAGGAATGCTCCATACAAATAGCGCATTATGCGAATATCCGGCGAGAGAAAGATTGTTACACTTGGATGGAGGAATAGTTTGTCTCTTTCTACATAGAAGAACTTAAAACCTACTGACTGTGTCAGCAGTTTGATATCCTGCTTTGAAAGGATTCCTACTAGCCAGTTTTCTGGTAATTTGGTGCTGCCGAAATTGCTTATTAAAAACTTTTCAAGGCTCTTTAGATCATCCTTTTCGTCAAAAGAGAGAACTACATACTTATACTCTTTCGGAAGAGACTGAGAGACTTTATAAAGATGCTGTGTAGAGATAGGACACACAGAGTTGCAGGAAAAGTAAACAAGCAACAAAGCGGTTGGCTTTGAGTTTATGAAATTATGGAGACTTACCTCACCTTCAAGGGTTTTTACCTTTACATCAGGGACACTTTTGGTCATATACATCTCTTCCTGAATTCTGACTATTGAAACATCCTGCTCTCCCGGGTTTGCGGTGTACTTGCCATACTCGTATTTTGCCATCGTGAGGCTAAAAATCAGCATAAAAAACAAAAGCGGTTTCAAGGTATTACGCTACCTATTAGATATGCACTGCTTGCTACCAAGAGCCACATGATATCGACAAAGTGCCAATAGAGCGTGGTTGATTTTATGTAGGTCAAGCCCTTGGTTTCATTTGCTTTGCGAGTGAGCAAAAGATATACTGCAATTAGCATCATAAAGATACCGACAACTATGTGAGAGGTATGGATGCCAGTAAGCATATAAAAGCCAGTGCCATACATATTTGAGCTTAGGGTAAAACCAGAGTGCCAGAGGTGAAGCCACTCCATAACGTGGATAACCATAAACAAAAGACCAAGAGCTATGGTTACTATCATGAGAATGGCACTTAGGAAATACCTGCTCTTTTCAAACATATGTTCCGCAAAGGCTATGGTGGCACTTGAAGCCCACAGAATCAAAGTCAGGAGTGCGGGTAAAACCAGGCTCATGTCCTTCGGGACCCATTGCGCCCAGTTTTCAGCCTGAGAAACCCTTGCCATGTAAAAACCAGCAAACATCGTGCCAAAGATGATGACCTCTGAAACTATAAAGAACGTCATTGCAGGAAGACCAAAGCCCTCTTCGTGACCTTTTGAGAAGAACTCGTTAACCCAGCCTGTTATGCCTATTAACATCAAAACCAGAGCAATACCGCCAAAGGTCAGACCAAGGAGCTGCTTTTTCCATACCATAAAGGCGATAAAAGACAGTGGCAGGAAAAGAACTGCTAGACCAACGGGCAATGGCCAGAAACTATACTCGTGATGTCCAAGATGGTGCTCAGCGCTGTGCTCAGCCATAGTCAGCCTCCTTAAATGAAAATAATATATCCTTATGAAGTTAGATCTGAGCAACTTGCTATTTTATAGGCAAGAGAGCCAGCAGATTTTAGAATCTTTAAGAAAGGGAATAATAGAAATCATACTCATGGAACTTGAATCTCTTCCCAGGGCAGAGTGGGAAAAGACGCTCACCACATGGGCTAAGGTCTTTATCTTTGCGAAGAATCTAGAGGACAAACAGCTAGCTGGACTTGACGCAATGAGTGCAGGCATACTCCATAGCATAAATCAGAAGATAAAAGAGGCTAAGGCTATAGGGCTTTTAAAAGAGGGGGACAAACCCTATAAACTCATTCCCTTAGCACTTGAAAATCAAAAAATGTCGCGCGATAGCGCGGTTTATTTTTTATGGAAGTTTTTTAGGAGGATATCTTGAAAGTAGCCGTTGGGATGAGTGGAGGGGTTGATAGCACTGCCTGTGCTTTGATGCTCTCAAGAGCCGGGCACGAAGTTATTGGAATAACCCTGAGGTTTCATAAAGAGTGTGATGCTGAAAGAGTTTGTTGCTCTCCAAAGGATGTTCAGGATGCCAGCAAAGTTGCAAGGGCTCTTGGGATTTCGCATCTTGTTATAGATTGGGAGGTGATATTTCGCCAAAGGGTTATTGAGAGGTTTCTGGGGTTTTCCACCCAGGGCAGGACCTTAAATCCCTGTGCTGTTTGTAACAGAGATGTTAAAACGGGCTTTCTTGCAAGGTATTTAAAAAGCGTTGCGATGATTGATAAGCTGGCTACCGGGCATTATGCAAGGATTTTAGATCATAATTCCTGCAAGGTCATAGCAAGAGCCAAAGATAGAAAGAGAGACCAGTCTTATTTCCTTGCGCTTTTGAGAGCTGAAGATATACAGCTCCTTGAGTTTCCTCTTGGTGAGATGACAAAGGAAGAGGTTAGAGAGCTCCTTCGCTCTGAAGGAATTGAAGTCTGGGACAAAAGGGATTCTCAGGACGTTTGCTTTCTTATGGGCAAAAGCGTTGGTCAATTTCTTGAGGAGAATTTGGGCTCTTTAGAGGGGGATTTAATACTTGACGGCAGGATAGTTTCGCGCCATGGGGCTATTTTGTCGCTAACAGTTGGGCAAAGAAAGGGTCTTGGCGTGGCCTTTTCTGAGCCTCTTTATGTTAAGAATATAAATGTGCGCGAAAAGCGCGTTTTTTTAGCAAGAAAAGAAGAGCTCTACAGGTCAGAGATTGAGCTTGAAAGCTTTAGCTTCCATGTGCCTCTGAAGCAATGGGGCAAAGTCTTTGCCCAGATTAGATATAGAGGAGAACTCTCTGAGGTTGAAGAGTTTGTAAAAGCCGGGGAGAGGTTTCTGGTGAGGTTTAAAAATCCAGTATGGGCGCCTGCGCCCGGGCAAGTATGCGCTCTATATGATGGTGACATTCTCCTGGGTGGTGGCATAATCGCCTGATGATAATCTATGGGCGAAATGCCATAATTGAGGCGCTTAGAGCGGGCAAGGAGTTTGAGAAAGTGCTTCTTGCACACGATAGCTCTATGTGTGCTGAGATATTAAAGCTATGTAAGGAAAGGGGCATAAAGCTTCAGAGGGTTTCAAGGAGAAAAGTAGAAGAGCTTGCGGGGGTTAAAAAAACTCAGGGCGTGGTTGCTATTTTGAGCGAGGTTGATTATGTAAGCCCTTACGAGCTATTTAAAGAAGTCATTGAGAGAAGGGGCTTTTTTATAGTACTTGATCACTTAAGCGACCCGCAAAATGTGGGGAATTTATTAAGAACATGCGAGGCTTTTGGGGGTGTTGGAGCTCTTATTCCAAAGGATAGGGCATGTCCTATAAATCAAACCGTTATAAAAGCCTCCAGCGGGGCTGTTTTTCATCTAAAACTATCTAAAGTTAGCAATTTGCATCTTGCTTTGAGGGAGTTTAAAAAACTCGGTGGATGGGTTTTTTCGCTCCATATGCAAGGCAGGGATTTAAAAGATGCGATTTTGCCTATGCCCTGTGGTATCGTGGTGGGTAACGAAGGAGATGGGGTTTCCAAGCTATTGCTTGAGCTCTCTGACGAGGTTGTTTCTATACCCATGGCAGGAAGGGTTGGATCTTTGAATGCGTCAAGCGCGGGAGCCATTTGTATGTGGGAGTTAATTAGAAGGGCCCCACCTGGCGGCGGGGCAAAACAATTAGGGGAGGGAGGGGGAGGGAGTTTCTCAATAAACTCTTAATAATTAATTAATTATACTTAGCTTTTATTTAGTCAAGATATGACGAAGATTTATACACAAAACTTCTGTAAGTTAGAAGATTTTTAGCATGAGTAGGCAGGAGAAACTCCTTGAGTTGATACCTCAAGGTTACAGGTCAGTTAAATCGCTTGCTGATTACTTTAATGTCTCGCTTATGACCATCTATAGAGATGTAAGGAGCATGGAAAAAAAGGGGCTTTTGGTAAGAAAGCACGGGCAGTTGCTCCTAAGGAGCGAGGCGACCGAAGAGGATGCTGAGCAGAGTAAGACCTGCGATTACTGCTCGAAGATAATAGACCCAAGACTTGAAGTGGTTTTGAGATTAAGTAGCGGAAAAGTCTTGAGAGCCTGCTGTCCTCACTGTGCCTTTATGTTGATAGCACGCATTGATAGAAGTGAGATAGTTAGTTGTATGACCAGAGACTTTGTCAGGTTAAACCCTATAAACTTCTTCTCAGCAACTCATTTGATTAATTCAGAAGCTGTTCCCTGTTGTGTGCCATCTGCCATTGCCTTTGCAAGTAAGGAGGATGCGAAGAAATTCCAGAAAGGCTTTGGGGGTGAGCTGCTGGACTTTAACGACGCGCTTTTAGAGGTGCAAAAACTTATGCTAATGCCAGTAAAAGTTAGCTTCAAAAGCCTATAATCAACTCTGTTATGAAGGTAAAAGTTTTTGTAGACGGTCAGGAGCTAGAGCTTGATAAAAAAGAGCCTCTTTTGAAGGGGCTTTTAAATAAAGGCTTTAGTGTGCCTTACTTTTGTTATCATCCCAGGCTTTCAATCATCGGCGCTTGCAGGATGTGCATTGTCTATAACGAGTCTACAAAGAGACTCATGACCAGCTGCAACACATATCCGGAAGAGGGGATGAAAATATCCCTAAATCATGAGCTTGTTAAGTCAAACCAGAAATACCTTCTTGAGGCCTTTATGACAAGGCACCCGCTTGATTGCCCTATTTGCGACAAAGCAGGCGAGTGCGATCTTCAAAACTACGGAGCTCTATTTGGTCCTCAAAGACAGATAGTGCCAATCAGTGCCCTTGAAAAAGAAAGACACGAGCATGACTGGCAGAGTGATTTTCTTGAGTATTACTCAAACAGATGCGTGGTTTGCTATAGATGCACCAGAGCCTGCGATGAAGTAGTTGGCGCAAGAGCTCTCTTTGTTGACGATAGAGGCTTTCACGCAAACATAGTCCCTGCGGTTAGGCCAATCGATACCTCAAGCTGTGAGATGTGCGGCATCTGCGTCCATGTTTGCCCTGTTGGGGCTATTATCTCAAAACCATTTAAATACTGGACAAGGAGCTGGCTACTTAGCCGTGAAAAAACGGGCTGTTTTATCTGCTCCGGGGGCTGTGAGATAACTGTCGAATACGGCGTTGGGGATTGGCGCTCTCAGGCAAGAATTTACAGAACAAAGCCCTCTGACAAACTTGACATATGCGCAAGGGCATTTTTTGGCTATGATGCTTTGGAAAAAAGAAGGCTAAGCTCTCCCAGCGTGCATTCGCGCGAAGAGACTATGGCAAATGCAGGACTCTTTGTCGCCGGCAGGCTAAAGAGCTCCATAGGTCAAACCTGCATCTTTCTATCTCCTTTTATGAGCAACGAGGATTTTGAGCTATGCATAAAAATAGCCAATGCCTGCGGAGCAATCCTGACCTCTAGCTTAAGCCTTGATGTTTTTGAGTTTTTAAAACACCACGGATCTTATTCCCATCCCTCAATAGAAGAAATCCAATCCTGTAAAAGATGGGTTCTTATTGGAAAAGACATAAGCGCAAGCGTCCCCGTGCTATCTTACTACACAAAAGGAGAAGTCTTTTCGCTCTCAGAGCCAATAGAGGATAAGAAACTAAATCCAAAACCCATAACTTTTGAAGAGCTAAAGACTCTAGAGCCTGCGATGATTGTTTTAAACACCTTAAATATGCCAAAAGATACACTAAAAGAGCTGGCAATAGCTCTAAAGAGCTTAACTCATCATAAACTTTTGATTTTGCACCCGGATGGAAATTATCTTGGACTTATACAAAGACTTAGCCCGGAGCTCCTTACCCCTATTGGACTTGCGCTAGAAGAAATTATCAAAGGCAACATAAAAACCGCCCTGGTCTTTGGCGAAGACCTGACAGAGCTTTTGCCTATCACAGAAATCACCAGAATTTTTTCAAAACTGGATCATCTATGTGTTTTAAGCCCTTATATAGACGGTCTTGCCCAGCTTGCACATGTAAGAGTTCCAATGGGACTTCTTGGCGAAACAAAAGGCACAATCAGCTCGGTTCTTGGAGAGGTAGAGCTAAAGTCCTTCCTGCCATGGGCCAATGACCATGGCGAATTTTTAAAGGTAGTCGCAGAGCAACTCTCAGGCCTTAATAGCGGCATCAAAACCCTCAGTGGCAAGAGCTCTATAGAGTTTAAAGAGCGCGACATTAACCTCTTTATAAGCTCCTGGATAACTGCCAGAAGCCAGCATCTAAATAACCTCCATCAAAAGCGCCACCCTGTCAGAGCTTGAAGGTTGCGGTTTTATATCTGGATGAATCTCAAAGCCAGAGAGTCTATAGCCTCTTAGAGAGCTCTGGCTTTAAAAAGAGGTCTATTCAGCACTCTCTCTGGTCTTTTTGTAATTCAGAGAGCTGTATAACCCTTTATAAAACCGGAAAGCTCTTAATTCAGGGCAAAAACATCCACAATTTAATAAAAGAACTAAACTTAATCCCCCAAAATCCACAGACTGGGATGGATGAATCAGGAAAGGGCGATGTTTTTGGGCCTCTTGTTGCATGCTCTGCCACCATCTTTCCCGAAAATTTCCTGAAGGTTCTTGAAATTGTCCCCACTGATTCAAAGCGCCTTAGCCCACAGCAGGTCTTTAAAAAATCCGCAGCTCTTAAAGAAATCCTCCCCCATCAGTGCAAAGTCCTAGAACCTATAGAGCTCTCAAAAGAGAGAGAAAAACTAGGCAGCATCAACAAAGTCCTTGACAGACTATACTCAGAGCTTGCAAAAGATGTTCCTGAAAACTCAGCAATCATCCTTGATGCATACTCCAGAACAAGCCCCATAGAGGGCGCAATCTACACCCACGGCGCAGAGCGCTTTTTACCGGTAGCTGTCGCAAGCATCATAGCAAGGGAAACCTACCTAAGATGGCTCCTTGAGCGAAATCTAAAGCCCGGCAGCTCTAAAGAGCAACTTACAATGGCAAAAAGGATGCTCAGTCAAAACCCTGAGTTTGCAAAGCTCATAAAGACTTTCTTCTTAATCTAAAAACGCGGGGGGAAATTCCCCCCGCTACCCCCCTTTTTTAAAGGTTGATAGAATAAGGGCTATAAGGTATATCCCAACTATCGAAGAAGATGGGGGAATGTCAAGCTCTATAGAGATAAGCATCCCCACAATAACCCCAAAGGCGGAAATAAGCGCTGAAATTATAGTTGCAGACTTTAAAGAACTGCTTAGCAAAATGCCTGCAAGCGAAGGTATTACTATCAAACTTGAGGAGAGCAAAATTCCAACCGCTTTTATAGAAACTGCTATGCTTATGCCGGTTAATATGCTAAGAGCGTATTCGACTGTCTTTATCCTGATTCCTTTAAGTCTTGCCAGCTCCTGTGAAAGACTGAGGAGAATAAGAGCTCTAAAATACATTTTCACAAAAACCAAAGAAGCAAGACATACAAATAGCCCAAGGAGGATATCAAACTTTCCTGCCTGAAGTAAGCTGCCATAGAGTATGGAATTTAGCTCCCCAGGAGAGAAATCCCCCTTTGCAATAAGGAGCGTAGCAATTGCAGGTCCTAGCGCAAAAAGCACCGCAACCGACGCATCCGCAGGAATCCCCTGCTTTAGAGAAAGACTTCTTAAAAAGATTGCGCTAAAGGCGGCAATTATAGCGCTAAAGGTCGCAGGCTCTAAATTCAGACTAAGAGCAAGGGCAACGCTTGCGAAACTAAGATGTGAAATCCCTGCTCCAATTGCGCTAAGTCTTCTAATAATTACAAAAACCCCAAGCACAGAAGAGCCTATTGCTATAAAAAGCGCTGTCAAAAGTCCTTCCCAGAATATAAAAACTTCCAGCTACAACCTCCGGGAAAGAAAGTAAAAAAACCCCCCAATAGCTGGAAAAATACCCATCAAAAGCGCGCTAAGGCGATAATTATCTAAGCTAATGAGCATAAAAAAAGACCACATCATGGGCCCTAAGCTCATAGATAATCTTTCGCTAAGAGAGAGCATAGCCATTCTAAGGGCAAAATCCCCACTTGCACTGCTAATTATCAAAGCTCTCACGCTCGTCCATAGATGGGCAAGACATAGCCCTGCAAAAAGCCCCAAAGAGATAACCAGCTCTTTTGGAGTTAAATATAAAAGCACCAAAAAAAAGCCCCACAGAGGAAAAGAAAAGGGAAATATTTTATCTGGGCTAAATTTATCTGTTAAATATCCAAAAATCGGCGCAGAAAAAACGCCTCCAAGTGCAGATAGGGCTATGGTTATATAAATTTCTCTCTTTTCCATCAGGTAAACTTCTTTCAAATAAAGGCTCATAATAGCCCCCATAGTGCTTGCAACTTCCATAACAAGCAGGCATGATAATAGAAGCATTAAAAACTTTCTATCTTTTAAAAGTTTGATAATAGAAACCTCTGAAAGCGCCCTTTCGGGCTCTTTTAGCAAAAAAAACGCAGGAATTGAAAGAGAGAGAAAAAGAACAGAAACTAAATATGCCCCCTCTGGCAACTTTAGACTTGAGGCAAAGATAAGAAGCGAAATAGAAGCCCCAAGGTATCCCATGGATACCCCGATCCCTGAAGTAAGACCCTTTGATTTAAAACTTCCAAGAAGACTTGCATAAAAAACCAGCGTTTGCTGTTTAAAAACCAGCATAATTAAAAAAACCCCAAATCCCAAATAGGGATTTTCCAAAACAAAACCAACCAGCGCGCAAAGAGCTGCGGTTAAAATGCCAAAAGCGGAAAAAAGTAGCTTTCTTATGGCTTTTCTATCGGCAAATGTTGACATAAAAAGGGCAAGAGCAAAAGAAATCATCATCGAAAGACCATAGAGGAATGTGTATAACTTCGTTGGGATATATTCCGAGATATAAAGAGGAAAAAGGGTTGATATAAAAAGAGCCCCAAAGGCGGTTTCGCCAGCGTCAAAGAGTCCAAAGGCGAGACTGCGCCTTAGCGCCCCGCCTGAAGTTGACATTGGATCCCTTTGAGCTTTAGCTGTTCAAGTGGCATGATTTTGTAAAATCTTTTTACAAAAATGCCAAAGTTTTCAAGAATCTGAGCTGCCAGTGGACTGTTTGTATACTTATAGTGGTTTTCAATCAGCGCCTTTAGGCGCTCCTCGTCCTCGCTTGATAGTTCAATGGCAATTACATACTCTTTGTTGAGTTTTTTGTCAATGTCGCTATCTAGCACAAAAGCCTCACCGCCTGTCATCCCGGCGCCAAAGTTTTGACCAACTTCCCCAAGAACCACCACAATCCCGCCGGTCATATATTCACAGCAGTGCATCCCGGCCCCTTCCACAATAGCTATAGCACCGCTATTTCTTACTGCAAATCTTTCACCGCTTTTGCCAAGGCAGTAAAGCTCCCCGCCGGTTGCCCCATAAAGACAGGTATTTCCAATAGAGACATTTTTATGAGGCTCTTTTAAATCCTGAGGCTTTATGATGATTTTTCCGCCATGCATTCCTTTGCCAACATAGTCGTTGGCATCTCCTATTAAAGTAAGCGTCATGCCTTTGTGGTTAAATGCGCCAAAGCTCTGACCTGCAGTCCCTACGAAAGTTAAATCAATCGTGTCTTCATCAAGTCCTGTGTCTCCATAAAGCATTGAGATATGGTATGAAAGTCTGGTTGGCACTGAGCGGTCTATGTTTGATATTTCGTAAGTTTTCTTAAAGCGCTGTCTGGATTTAATATAAGGCGTGACTTCTTCCTCAAGGGTTTTGCAAAGGGCGCTTCTTGAAGGGTTGTCGTTTCTATCAGCTTTGCAACTCTGATGGAGGTTTTTAAATTTCAGAGTTTCTAACTTAAACCTCCTTGAGCCCGGAATGTGGTCAAGGCTTTTTAGCTCTATCAAATCAGCTCTTCCTATGATCTCACTTAGTGAGCGAAAGCCCATCTTTGATAGATAAACTCTAACCTCATGAGCAAGAGCTTTAAAGTAGGCTACTAAATCATCAAAAGAGCCTCTAAACTTTGCCCTGTATTTTTCGTCCTGGGTGGCAACGCCTGTAGGACACTGATTGGTGTGGCAAACCCTTGCCATTACGCAGCCTTCTGCTATCATAGCAACTGTCCCAAAGCCAAACTCTTCAGCGCCAAGAAGAGCCGCAATTATGACATCTTTTGCGGTTCTTAAAGCCCCATCTACCCGAAGTCTTACCTTTTCTCTTAGGGAGTTTTCCACCAGAGTTTTGTGAGCTTCGTAAAGTCCAACTTCCCAGTAGTTGCCTGCGTTTTTTATAGAAGTGTATGGGCTTGCGCCGGTTCCTCCCTCCGCACTGCTTATTTGTATTATGTCGGCATAGGCTTTTGCAACGCCTGCGCTAACTGTTCCCACGCCTGTTTCTGAAACGAGTTTGACGCAAACGCGGGCTTTTGGATTTGCCTCTTTGAGGTCATTTATAAGCTGTGCAAGGTCTTCAATTGAGTAAATATCATGATGCGGTGGAGGGGATATTAAACTTACCCCTTCCTGGGCGTATCTGAGTTTTGCTATGTAGGAGTTTACTTTCTTTCCGGGAAGTTGACCGCCCTCACCGGGCTTTGCCCCCTGGGCTATTTTGATTTCAATCTCCTTTGCACTGGCAAGATAAGTGGGAGTAACCCCAAAGCGCCCTGAGGCTACTTGCTTTATTGCGGAGTTTTTGTTGCTAAAGTATCTTGCAGGGTCTTCGCCACCTTCGCCAGAGTTGCTTCTCATGCCAAGAGCGTTGCAGGCAAGCGCAAGGAGCTCATGCGCCTCTGGAGAGAGAGCCCCAAGAGACATCCCGCCTGTTACAAAGCGCTTTAGAATTTCTTCTTCGGGTTCTACCTCTTCAAGGGGCAAAGGCTCGCTTGCAAACTTTGGCTCAAGCAAGTGCCTTAAAAACACAGGATGTTCTTCGTTTGCAACCTTAGAAAACTCAAGATAATCCTCGTAGTTTTTGGTTTGCAAAAACTTATGAAGAGCTCTAACGACATGTGGAGACCAGGCATGGGCTTCCTGACCTTTTCTGAATTTCATATCACCGCCCTGGTCGAGCTTTGGCTGTGTCTCTTCAAATCCAAGGTCGTGTCTTATAATGAGGCTATCCTGGATTTCAAAAATGCTATCTGCTGGCATAGTGAATGCAGTTGATGGGAAAAACTCGTTTATAAAGTCCTCACTTAGGCAAATTGCGTCAAAGATTTTTGCCCCGTGATAGGAATTTATCGTGGATATTCCCATCTTTGAGATGATTTTCAAAAGACCATCCTCGAGGGCTTTTTTGTAGTTTCTGATGGCTTTTTCTAGCTCAAGGTTTATCTCTCCCTTCTCACAGAGGTCTTTTATAAGCTCATAAGCAAGATAAGGATAAACTGCAGAAGCGCCGTATCCTATAAGGCAGGCAATATGGTGACTGTCTCTTGCCTCGCCGGTCTCTAAAATTATCGAAACCTTGCTGGCAAGTCCTTTTTGAGAAAGCCAGGCAAAGCACGAAGAGATTGCAAGAAGACTTGGCACTGCGACCCTGTATCGCGAGATGTTTCTATCTGAAAGGATAACTATGTTTGCGCCCTCTTTGACCGCTTCCTCGACCCTTCTTGAGACCACCTCAGCCCCGAGTCTTAAATCGCAAATGCTTGCGCCTTCGTACATTGCATCGTAAAGAATGTCTGTAATCCTTCTTTCGCCCGCAAGGTCTTGAAGCTCTGATATCAAATATGCACGCTCTTTGGGGTAAGTCATGGGAATCCAGACAGCCTTTATCTGACTTTGCGAAAGGATCGCTTCAATGTCAGAGGGCAAAAGCACGGGGCTATTAATTTGCAACCTCTTTGCATGCTCCGGGGTCTGGACAAGAAAGTTTCTCTTGTGCCCTAAATTCATCTTAAGAGACATCACCGAGCGCTCTCTTATGGGGTCTATTGGGGGGTTTGTAACCTGCGCAAAGCGCTGTTTAAAATACCTAAATAGAAGCTGGGGCTTTAGAGAAAGAGGTGGCAAAGGGGTATCATCGCCCATGGAGAAGGTTATTTCCTTCCCCTCCTTCGCCGAAGGCGCGATCTGGTTTTTTATCTCTTCCTGAGTGTAGCCAAAGGCAATAAGTTTTGAAGTAAGATCCTGAGAGACATCTATGCTGGTGTTTTCTTTTCTTATTTCTGAAAGCCTTATGAGGTTGTTTTCAAGCCACTGGCCGTAGGGTTCTAGCTCTGATATCGAGAGCAGAATCTCAGAGGTTTCAAGCACTCCTCTAGAGGGGTCAACGAGAATCGTGTCCCCGGGTCCAAGTCTTCCTCTTTTGAGGATTTCTCTATCTTTTAGCTCGAGCATCCCGCTTTCAGAGCCAAGCACAAAAAGCCCGTCTTTTGTAAGGGTGTATCTTGCAGGTCTTAGTCCGTTTCTATCAAGGTGGGCTCCAACGCACTTTGCGTCTGAAAAAACCACAGAAGCGGGACCATCCCAGGGCTTTATCAAAAGAGAGTGATACTCAAAAAAGTCCCTGACCTGCTTTGGCATATCGGGGTTTGTTTCAAAAGCTGGCGGTATAAGGGCGTTTATGGCGTGTTCTGGTTTGTATCCAGATAGCAAAAGAAGCTCAAAAACTGCATCAAGAGAAGCAGAGTCGCTTTCGTCATCTTTAACAATTGGCAAAATGTCTTTGATTCTGTCGCCAAAAACCTCGCTGTAGAGCTCGTTTTGGATGTTTTTATACCAGTTTCGATTGCCCTGAAGGGTGTTTATCTCGCCGTTGTGTGCAATGTGCCTGAAAGGCTGTGCAAGTTTCCAGTCGGGGAAGGTGTTTGTCGAATACCTCTGATGGAAGATGCAAAACCATGACATTATTCTCTCATCTTCTAAATCTATGTAAAAACTCGCCAAAGAATTTGCAAGGAGCATGCCCTTATAAACCAGGATTTTGTCCGAAAGAGAGGCAAAATAGACCTTATCTCTTAGCTTGCGGTCCTTTTCTATGAGTTTTCTGGTTATATATAGCTCCACTGCCCTTCTTTCCGGGCTTATTTGCTCTGTATCAAGAATCAGATGAAATATCTTTGGCATTGACCTTATTGCCCACTGGCCCGCGACAGACTTATCAACAGGCACCTCGCGCCATGAAAGGACCTTAAATCCAGCTTTTTGAAAAGCCAGCTCTATCTGGGGTCTTACATCCTCATAAAGAAACAAAGACCCAACCGCCAGGTTTTGGGGCTCTATATCTATCCCCAGAGACTCAAGATAAGAGAGGAAAAACTCCACCGGCAGTTGCAAACTTATCCCGGACCCGTCGCCGGTTTTCCCATCCGGACCAATTGCTCCTCTATGCATAAGCCTTGAGAGAGCTCTAAGCCCAAGTCTTACTATCTCATGGCTCTTTTCCCCGCTTATGTTGCAAACAAACCCAACTCCACAAGAGTCATGCCCTAACATTTCTTTAACCTCATAAAATAGATTAAAATAAAGCGCGCCCCTTCGGGGCGCAGATTTTTAATATGGCTTTTAATTTAACCCTTGCGCAAATAAACCCAAAGCTGGGAGACATTAATAACAACATAGGTCTTATTGTAAAATCATGGGAAGAGTGCGACAAAGTCAGTGATCTGATTGTCTTTCCGGAGCTGTCAATCTGTGGCTATCCACCTGAGGATCTGCTCCTTAAAAGGAGCTTTTTAAAAGCCTGCAAGGATGCACTTAATGACCTGATTGAAGCCTCTTGTTATTTCAATAGCCATGCGATGGTTGGACTGCCCATAGAGCAGGATGGCGTTTTCAATGCCTGCGCGATTATAGGTCATGGCAGGTTAAAAGGTCTTTACTTTAAAAGGGCTTTGCCAAATTACTCAGTCTTTGACGAAGTTAGATATTTCAAAAGGGGGAGAGAAAGCTATAGCTTTTCAATAAGGTCTTTTCGCATAGGGGTTCTTATTTGCGAGGATTTATGGGACAGAGATATCTTTTACTCCTCTGTCAGTAGCGCTTTAGATGCGATTGTTGTTTTAAACGCCTCGCCCTTTTTTGAAGGCAAGCAAGCTATTCGCGAAAAACTAGTTAAAGAGCGCGCAAAGGAGTTTGGCATAAGCATAGCGTATGTAAACTTGGTTGGCGGTCAGGACGAGCTTGTTTTTGACGGCAGAAGCTTTGTCTTTTCTTTAGATGGAGAGCTCCTTGCCAGAGCAAAGGCTTTTAAGCAGGATTTGCT
>JBCNVD010000029.1:0-13803 GCA_039630345.1 Aquificaceae bacterium | reverse complement strand
GTTGTTGCACATACTTTTACAAAATCGCGCCTATCCATTAAAACCTCCTATACAAACATATCACGATATATAGCTCTTGCCCATTCATATGTTGATTTTGCGAGTGCCTCTGAGCGGTCGTTGAGGGTTCTGGATTTTGGAGTTATTTTCTTCTCACTTTCGCTGTATTCATAGGTCACATTGATAACTATAGCTTCTTGTGGCGAGCCATTGACCATTGAGTAGCAGGTGTTATCAGGCATAAGACTTCCGGGTTTTGGCTCTTTTCCTGCGATTCTACCAGCTATAAACTTCGCCACTATTTTACCCTGAGCGTTTGCTTGGTGTCCACTCTTTGGATATGTAACACCAAGTGCCGGAGATATAACATCTCCAACAAGGAATACATTGGGGTCTGCTTTTGCCTGGAATGTAAGCGGGTCCTGGTCAGCCCATCCTGTTGGCTTGCCATCTTTATCCTTGGCTATAAGATCCGCCATCCAGACAAGGTCGTTTGCCTGCTGAGGCGGTATTAAGTTTGCATCTTTGAACTTAAAGTCTCCTGCAGTAGTTTTGATGACTTTATTTGCCAAGTCTACTTCTCTTATCGTGGCTTTTGGCACATACTCAATCATACCAAGGTAAACTTGCTCAAAAGCTGCGCGGAAACCTGGTCCTTTTGGTGCAATGTCATCTTTAGGGTCAAGGATAATAACTTTAGCCTTTGCTTTGTTTCGCTTAAACACTTCTGCTATCATGCATGCGCGTTCATAAGGGGCTGGTGGGCATCTGTATAGCCCTGGTGGGACCGTTATAACAAACTCTCCCTCTTCAAAATCTTTGATCTTACGCTTCAGCGCCAGATGCTCAGAACCTGGAATCATAGCGCCTGGATAGTTTAGTTTTGCCTGTCTTGCTAACTCTTTATCTTCTCCAAACCAAGGCGTATAGTTGTACCTTATGCCAGATGCTATAACCAGAAAGTTGTAATCAACATAACCCTGTGTTGTATAAACCCTTTTTCTGTCTCTTTCTATACCAACTATTGGCTGATTCATAAATCTGTATCCATACTTACTTGCAGGTTGGTTGTAATCATGCATCAAGAAGTCTAGACTAACCAGGTCCGCAAGCCAGGGGTTTGAGATAGGACACGAGAAAAAGCTCGGGTTTCTCTCTATCAGGATAACTTCTATATTCTGGTTTTCCTTCTTTAGATACTTTGCTGCCGTTAAACCAGCCCATCCACCACCACAGACTACAACCCTGTTGCCTCTAGCAGGTGGCAGAAGCGCTTCCATCTTACCAACCCGCTCAGCGGCAGCAAAAGAAGTTTTTGATGCTCCTAGTAGTGCACCACCGGCGCCAAATGACAGCAGTAAATCCCTTCTGCTTATCATCTATGACCTCCTTCTGACCTAAATATACATAAGTTTGATATCCCTTTAACAACAGTTATTTATTTGGCTATAAATGTTTTTTATTTCATAATTTTCTTATAAAGCCCTGCAAAGGCCAACCGGTCAATCTCAAATACAAGTAAGGTATTTGGGTCTAAATATAAGCTAAATCTAAGAGATTATGGCTTAAGGATAAAATATTTGCGATTTAGTTATGAGATGTTCATTTACTAAGCTATTTTCCAAGGCAAAGACTTTTGAATTAACCCCTCACAGGATACTTCTTCTATCTTATATAAGCCTAATCATTACAGGCTCTTTTCTTCTCTATGTGCCTCTTTCAGCTACTAAAAGTGTTAGCTACTTAGATGCTCTATTCACTGCTACTTCGGCTACTACTGTTACAGGTTTGGTCGTTTTAGATACTGAAAAGGACCTTACATTTTTTGGCAAGTTAGTTGTTTTGATACTTATCCAGTTAGGTGGACTGGGTTATATGACCCTTACGACATACTTTCTTATAGTGCTTAGAAGAAAGCTAAGTTTGAGAGACAGACTTATACTGGCTGAATCTTTTAATTACCCGGGTATCTACGGACTTGTGAGGTTTGTTAAGAGGATAATACCTGTTGTATTTCTAATAGAGTTTTTAGGAGCTTTGGCACTATTCCCTTCTTTTTTATTGAGTTTAAAAGATCCGCAAGAGGCGCTTTTTGTTAGCGTATTTCACTCTGTTTCTGCTTTTAACAATGCTGGATTTTCGACATTCTCCAGTAATCTTATGAATTTCAAGGGAAACTCTTTCTTTAATGTGGTTATTGTATCCCTGATATTCCTCGGAGGTATTGGGTTTTACGTAATATATGAGATTATTATTTACACAAAAGGTGAGATGAAAAGACTCTCTACACATACAAAGCTGGTTCTTATGTCCTCTTTTGCGCTGATTTTTTCTGGTTTCTTCCTGCTTTTTATAGACCTGCGGAATTTTCATAACCTTTCATTTAAAGAGAAAGTTATGGCAAGCTTTTTCCATAGTATATCCGCAAGGACTGCTGGCTTTAACACTATAGATATTTCAATGCTTTCTGAGGCTTCTCAGTTTGTGCTCATAAACCTTATGTTTGTGGGCGCTTCACCCGGTGGGACAGGAGGTGGCATAAAGACAGTAACTGCCATCGTCGTTTTTCTGGCTATTGTTTCGTATTTAAGAGGAAGGGATGATGTAATAGTGCTTGGTAGAAGACTTGTGAATACTCAGGTGAATAAAGCTATGGTTATACTAAGTCTTGCCTTTGTTTATTGTACTTTTATGGCATTGACTATAGCTGAGGTAGAAAATATAAAGCTCTTACCCGCACTTTTTGAAACGGTTTCTGCTTTTTCTACTGTTGGTCTCTCTCTTGGAAATCCTGATGGTCTTAGTCTCTGTGCAGATTTCTCTCCCTTTGGGAAGATATTGATAATTCTTACAATGATAATAGGGAGGGTAGGCGTGCTTGGCTTTATGCTGGCTCTTTTAGGCAAGGAAAAGCCTAACTCTGTAAATTTCCCTGAAGCAAGACTTTTGATATGAAAAAGGTCTTTGGTGTTATAGGACTTGGAAAGTTTGGCTTTAATGTAGCCAAAACGCTTGCAGAGGGCGGTGCGGAAGTTATAGCCTGTGACATAGATGAGGAGAAGGTAAGACAGATAGCAGACATAGTTAATCAGGTCTTTATTCTCGATGCTACAGACGAAAAGGCGTTAAAAGAATCCGGGATAGCAAATGCGGACGTAGTTGTTGTTAGTATAGGTGAAAATATAGAAGCAAATATCTTAGTAACCGTACAGCTAATAGAGCTTGGCGTTAGAGAAATCATAGCAAAAGCCGTGAATTCGCTTCATGGGAAGATCTTGGAAAGATTAGGTGTTCGCAGGGTCATACATCCAGAGAGAGACATGGCGATTAGACTCGCCCATTCCCTTCTGGTTGGAGGATTTATTGAGGAAATACCAGTAGCAAATAATTACAGCGTTTTTGAAATGTTACCAGTCAAAAGGTTTCATGGAAAAACTCTTAAAGAGCTTGATTTAAGAAGAAAGTATGATATGACCGTCCTGGCTATAAAAAGGGGAGAGCAGTTTATCGTTAACCCGTCTGGCGACGAGCTAATACTCTCGCAGGATGTTTTGATAGTTTTAGGCAACAGAGAGCGCATAGGCTCTATCTAAAAGCAGATTAGCTAAACTATATCAATGTTATTTCTGATCTCCCTGTGCAGAATCTGTGTGAATTCTCATAGGGCTTATCATAGTGCCCATATCCATGAGTGAAGTTAGATCCGGAATAGTAAATTATAAGTTTACCATCTCCTGAGTTTATTGGCTGATTTGCAGTTGTTACCATCCCGCTATCCCACTCTTCCTCTTTGCCAAGTGAAATCACAGGTTCATCAGAGACGAGCTCCCACTTTATGCAGTTCTTGCTATAGGCAAGGTATACCTCTATCTTGCCTTCGTGTGTTCCTTTTGGAAGTTCGTAATCTATCATAAAAAGCCATAAAAAGCCAAGGTAATGGTCCTTGTAGTTAAAGGGACACAGTCCATAAAAGTCTGCCCATTTAAAGCCTTTTCTTTGAGCTATTTTGTCATGTTCTTCTGTAGGCATCCATATGGTCCTTGGTTTGCTCCAGCTTATAAAGTCCTTGCTTGTGGATATGCCCACAGACCTTCTCGTTCTCCCTTCTTTGTCTATCTTGTATGTTTTCACCATTGCTCTGTAAATTTTCTTCTTCTGGTCATAGAATACAGGTGCTACATCGCTAAACCATGTCTTTTTTGTCTTTTTGTTGGGAAATTTCAAAAGAGGTATGACCGGGTTCTTGTCATATTCTAAGAAGTTTATTCCATCTTTAGAAAAAGCAACGCAGTATCCTCTTTCTGTATATCCAAAGAGTTTGTAAGGATAGTCTTCTTTGGGCTTATAAATAACAGATGGTATGTGATAACTTGCTACCATATTGCTCATAAAGTTAAGGGATTGAGTTTTGTGATAAAAGTCGAGAATTTTTCCCTCCACCTCTACTGTTGGGTATAGATGTGGAATGGATTCTTTAATGGGTTTTATAAGAGGTTTTGTCCATCTTATGCCGTCGGTAGACTCTGCCAGACAAACAAAAAAGCCAATACCATCCACATAGCTCTGGTAATACATCCTAAACCTATCTTCCAGCTCTATCACTGAGCCATATAAATATGCATGCTTTTCTTCCCATGGATACTCAGGACAAAGCAAAGGCTCTGGATACTTTTTAGTTTGAAAACTCTTTATCATGTTTCCTCACCTTTTATAAAGCGTGCTTTAAATTTAGAAAGCATACCACCTGTATGGCAAAAGTATATCTTCATCTTTTACTTCAAATGCCCTTAGTTTGTCTTCCAGATTTATGCGTTTTTCAAGACATTGAAAGTTATTAATAAGTTGTTGTGGGTTATCAACTCCTACTACGATTCCGTCTAGCTCTTCAAAACTGGCTACAAAGTTAAGACAAATACATGCAACACTTATATTAAACTCTTTAGACAACTCTCTTAAGCTGATTATCTTGTTTTTAACTCTTTGAAAAACCCCTTTTAGCTTCTCCTCTTCAAGAAAGAAAAGACCCTGTAAGAAGATAGAGCGGGCAAACAGCTCAAGACCATCACCTTTCCAGCTTTTAAGATATGGTAAAAACCTCCTGTCGAAGACATTTATTGGAAACTCTACTGCAAAAGACTCCTCAGTAAATTTATAAAATTCAAACACCTCCTCTGGATGATATACAGAAATGCCGTAATTTTCTATAAGCTCTCTTTTTTTAAGATTTTTGAGGCATTTAATTAAAAAATCTTTATATTTTGTAAATGTCTGAAACGAATGAATCATAAGGACTTTCAACTTTGGAATGCCAAGAGTTTCAAGGCTTTTTATAACTAGAGAATAGACGTCTTCGCATGATTGATAATCCCATGCAGGTAACTTGGTTATTACTCTGAAACTCTTGTGCTTTTGCCTTACATATTCACCAAGCACATTGTGGGCTTCTCCATATGCAACAGCAGTATCCACGCCCCATATTCCTCTAAAGAGAGCTATATCAAGTATCTCAAACGCTTCTTGTTTGCTTAGTTTTCTTCCACACGCTATTCCATATTCCATACCAAAATTAGCAGTGCCAAGAACAAACTTTTCAACCACCAAAACTTCCTCTTATAATTTTCCACATGAGAGCTTTTAAATATCTTTTGATTATTTTAATCCTTTTTTCTTTGATTTCCTGCTCAAGGAGTGAAACCAAGAGACCGACCTCTATCCCGCCCGAGGCTATAGAGTGTAAGATAGTAAAAGTCTTCGATGGTGATACATTCTCATGCATCAGCGTTTCACAGCAGGAAATCAAGGTAAGAATGTTAGGCATTGATACCCCTGAGAGTTCTGCAAACAGAAAAGCCCATAGAGACGCCGAGCGTCAGGGGGTTTCAGTTGATGAAATCATCCGCCTCGGAAAAATTTCTGCAGAATTTACCAAAAACACTCTAAAGCCCGGCATGAGAGTCTTTTTAGAGCAGGATGTCCAGCCAGTTGATAAATATGGCAGAATGCTTGCTTATGTCTGGCTTGAAAATGGCAGAATGCTTAACGAAATCATCATAGAAGAGGGCTATGCGCAGGTTTTAACCATTCCGCCAAATGTAAAATATCAAGACATTTTGCTAGAAGCTCAAAGGAGGGCAAGAGAGTCTAAGAAGGGTTTATGGGGGCTTTAATCCAGGGCTTTACCATATGGTCATAAACGACCGACCCGCCAAGCCAGCCCTGAATTAAAAGCAATATACAACCAAACACAAGAACCGCGCTTAAAAAACTATGTTTTTTCAAAACTGCTAAAAGACCAAGTAGAGCAAAAACCCCTGCTGTAAAGAGTCCCAGAATTTTGTGCGTCTCAAAAATGGGTATCTGGTAGAGTTTATCCTCTATGGGCTCATAGGATATTATCCCGCTTAAGGTAGATAAAATGACGCTAATACTTGCAAGCAGAGAAAATCCTATATATAGCCCATCTATCTGGCGCTTTGAGACTCTGTAAAATATCTCCATAAAAAGTAGCCCAAAGGGTATGGCAATACCAAAGTGAACCACTGCCGCATGCAACTTTATTATCTCCATGGCTCTCTCCAGAATAAAATTAATCTCATGAGCTTAAAAATTTATAACACCCTCACTTCCAGGATCGAAGAGTTTGTCCCCATTAATCCTCCAAAAGTTAGTATCTATACCTGCGGAGTGACGGTTTACGACGACTCTCATGTAGGACATGCCAGAAGCCTGATAGTCTTTGACTGCTTTCGCAGGTATTTAGAATACCTTGGCTACAGAGTAGTGTTTATAAGAAACTTTACAGACATTGACGACAAGATAATAAACAGGGCAAAACAGGAAGATACTGGCTTTATGAACATTGCCAACCGCTACATAGCCAGCTACTATCAGGACATGGAAGCTCTGAATGTAAAACCCGCTGATGTAGAGCCAAGAGTCAGCGAGCACATCCCGGAGATAATATCCGTTATAAAAAAGCTAATAGATCTTGGCTTTGCCTACGAAAGCGGCGGGGATGTTTATTACAGGGTCAGGAAGTTCCCCTCTTACGGCAAGCTATCAGGCAAAGACCCTGAAGAGCTCCAGGCAGGTGCCAGAATAGAACCCTCTGAAAACAAGCAAGACCCTATGGACTTTGCTCTCTGGAAAAGTGCAAAATTAGGAGAGCCCTCTTTTGACTCACCCTGGGGACCTGGGCGCCCGGGCTGGCACACAGAATGCGTTGCGATGATTTTCAAACACCTTGGCGAGAGCATAGACATCCACGGTGGAGGACTGGACCTGACCTTTCCCCATCACGAAAACGAAATAGCCCAGGCCGAGGCCATCACAGGTAGAACCTTTGCCAGATACTGGCTTCACAACGGTCTTGTCACCGTTCAGGGACAGAAGATGTCCAAATCCCTCGGGAACTTTGTAACCATAAAAGAAGTCCTATCCAGATACCCGGCGGATGTTCTCAGGCTTCTGGTTCTTTTTACACACTATCGTAGCCCTCTTGACTTTTCCTGGGAAAAGATGGAAGAGACAAAGCGCGCCTATCGGCGCATAAAAGAATCCATAGAAGGTCTTGACCAGCTTAAGAAGCTAAATAAGACCCAGGATAGCGGTCCAAACCTTCTTGAGATTCTTGAAAAAACCCGTCAGGAATTTTTCAGCGCGCTCTCAGAAGACTTTAACACCCCGGGAGCTCTAGGTGCTATTTTTAATCTCGTTTCTGCCCTTGGAAAAGCAAAGACAGAGAGTCTTCAGAAAAACTCCATATCAGCAAAAACTCTCGAAGAGTATGAAGAGTGCACAAACTTTTTAGAAAAAACCCTCAAAAGCGTCTTTGGTCTTTTGGAAAGACCTTATGAGGAAAAAAGCCTATTAAGCGGTCAGGATGATATGAAGCTAATAGAGCTCTTAATCTCTGCGCGCGAAAGCGCGCGTTTAAGTAAAGATTACAAAACAGCAGACCTTATAAGAGATGGGCTAAAGAGTCTTGGTATAGCCCTTGAGGATACCCCGTCTGGCACGCGCTGGCAGAGGATTTAGATGCAAGAGGGTCTTACTTTTGACGATGTTTTGATTGCGCCTCAGTATTCGGAGGTTTTGCCCTCAGAGGTTGATGTTTCGACCTATTTAACCAAGAAGATAAAGCTGAATATCCCGATTCTCTCAGCTGCGATGGATACGGTAACGGAGTCAGAGCTTGCGATTGCCCTTGCAAGAGAGGGCGGGCTTGGGATAATTCATAGAAATTTGAGCATAGACCAGCAGGCTTTGCTTGTTGAAAAGGTCAAAAAGTCCGAAAGCGGGATGATATTAAAGCCCATCACAGTTACCCCTGATTGTCAGGTTGGTGAAGCAATATCCATAATGGAAAAGAACAAAATATCAGGGCTTCCCGTGGTTGACTCTGAAGAGAAGCTTGTTGGAATCTTAACGAGCAGAGATCTCAGGTTCATAAAGCCTCAGGATTATTCAAAGCCAGTTAGGAATTTCATGACCTCTCAAAATCTCGTCGTTGCCACGGAGATGGTAACGCTTGAAGAGGCTTCCGAGATTTTACAAAAGCACAAGGTAGAGAAGTTGCCAATAGTGGATAAACTAGGAAAGCTCGTTGGGCTAATTACCATCAAAGACATAGTCAAAAAGCGTCAGTATCCCAATGCATGCGTGGATAACCTCGGCAGGCTAAGGGTAGGCGCAGCAGTTGGCGTCGGTCCTGACTTAAAAGATAGGGTTGAGGCCCTGATTGAGGCAGGTGTTGACCTAATTAACATCGATACCGCCCACGGTCATAGCCTGAGAGTTCTTGATGCAATCTCTATGATTAAGTCTCTGTATCCTGATGTTGAGGTTCTTGCAGGGAATGTTGCAACCTCTGAAGGCGCCCTGGCTCTTGTAGAGGCAGGTGCAGATGCTATAAAAGTTGGGGTAGGTCCTGGCTCTATATGCACCACCAGAGTTGTAGCAGGCGTTGGGGTTCCGCAGCTTAGCGCAATAATGGATGTTTATAAAGCTCTTAAAGATTCAGGTATCTCCATAGTAGCCGATGGTGGCATTCGCTATTCTGGCGACATTGTCAAAGCCCTTGCAGGCGGTGCAAGTGTTGTGATGCTTGGGAATTTACTTGCAGGAACCGAAGAAGCCCCCGGAGAGACGGTCTTTTACGGAGGCAGAGCCTATAAGGTCTATCGTGGTATGGGTTCAATAGGTGCTATGAGCTCTCGTATGAGTCTTGACAGATACTCTCAAGACGGGGCAGGAAAGCTCGTGCCCGAAGGCATAGAAGGCAGAGTCCCCTATCGCGGAAGGCTAAGTGAGGTAATCTTTCAGCTAATTGGCGGTTTAAGAGCAGGCATGGGCTATATTGGAGCAAAGAACTTAAACGAGTTAAAGCTAAAGGCAAAATTTATCAGAATAACCTGGGCAGGCTATAGAGAATCCCACGTTCACAATGTCCAGATAACCAAAGAATCGCCCAACTACTGGCTTGAATAACTCTAATTTAACTGAGATATACCTAACTCTTAAAGAACTCTATCCAAAGCTAAATGCCCCGATAGTTAAGTTAATAGCTTACAAGTGCAAAGACCCTTTTAAAACCCTCCTTTGCGCGCTTTTATCAACAAGAACCAGAGATGAAACCACCGCAAAGGTCTGCGAAAGAGTCACCAAAGTAATAACCAGCCCCAAAGACATTCTAAAATTAAATCCCCAAGAGCTCTCAAGACTTATCTACCCAGTTGCTTTTTACAGAAATAAATCCCGCCAGCTTCTTGATATTGCAAAGACTCTTGAAGAAAACTTCGGCGGAGATGTCCCCTCAAATCTTGAGGAGCTACTTAAGCTAAAAGGCGTTGGCAGAAAGGTTGCAAATTTGGTGCTTGCAGAGGGCTTTTCAAAGCCTGCATTATGTGTTGATGTCCATGTTCATAGAATCTCAAACCGCCTTGGAATTATAAAAACCAAAACTCCCCATCAGACCGAAATAGAGCTCTCAAGGCTATATCCACCTGAAACATGGATAGAGCTCGCTCGCTCTTTGGTTGCCTTTGGTCAAAGTATTTGTAAACCTATCAAACCCCTTTGCGAAAAATGCCCTCTTAATCACATCTGTCAGAGCGCAAAATTTTCAAAAACTCAGAAACAGACCTCTCAAAGCCAAAAATAACCGCATTTGAAACTATGGAATGACCTATATTCACCTCTTCCACAAGCCCTTTAAACTTATCTACAAATAGCTTTAAGTTCTTTAAATTTAACCCATGCCCTGCATAAAGCGAAAGATTTAGCTCTTTAGCCCTCTTGGCGGCTAATGTTAAACTCTCAATCTCTCTTTCAACTCCTTTAAAATCCCCAATGGCAAAAAGGTTTGCAAAATTTCCCGTATGTAGCTCCACCGCGTCAAATCCAAGCTCCCTGGCTCTTTCAACCTGAGAAACATCCGGTTCTATAAAAGCACAAACCTCAAGCCCCCCCTCTTTTAAAGCCCTTAGCACTCTTTCAAGCTCTTTTGATAAATTCTTTACATCAAGCCCACCTTCGGTGGTTAACTCCTCTCTTCTCTCTGGCACAAGGGTTGCCCTCCTTGGTCTATGCCTTAGCGCCATCTCAATCATCTCTTCTCTTGGCGCCATCTCAAGGTTTACAAACCCCACCAGTCTACAAAGCAGCTCAAGGTCCTCTTCCTGAACGTGCCTTCTATCTTCTCTTACATGCAGGGTAATTAAATCAGCCCCCGCCTGCCACGCTATCAGCCCTGCAAAGACCGCACTTGGCTCTTTAGCCCTCCTTACCTGTCTTAAGGTGGCAACATGGTCTATATTCACCCCTAATCTCATAAAAATTATTAAATCGCGCCTTACGGCGCATTTGCTCCCCCTGATACCTCGCTTAAAGGCAAAACAACGCTCAAAACCACCAGCGCAACTATTGCCCCAACAACTATCATCGCAACAGGCTCAACAAACCTCAGCCACAGCTCTATAGCCCTCCTTGCCTGTGCCTCGTAAGTCTCTTCAATAATGCCAAGCATCTTCTCAATTTCCCCGCCCCTTTCACCAGTTGACAAAAGGCTTATAAAAAGCCCCGGAATAACCTCTCTTGAAGATAGAGCCTTGCTTATCGCTCTTCCTTTTGCAACCTCTAAATCTATACCTCTAAGTTTTGACTTAAGATAAGCATTCGAAAGACTGTCAACAGCCAGCTCAAGAGCTCTGGTTATAGAAAGCCCCGATAAAAGCCCAAGTCTCAAACTTCCTGCAAACCTGGCAAGCTCATAGTAAAGCCCTATTTTCCCGGCTATTGGAAGCTCCAAGGCCCATTTTGCCACTCTTTCTTTGCCAAATATCCTGTGCCTGAATACAAAAACCAGAGCTATCAAAGGTATAAAATAAACCAACAGCCCCACTAAATTCGCAACCAGCAAAACCCCTTTGGTAATAAGGGGCAACTCTTTACCAATAGAGCTTAAAACCCCCTCAATCTTTGGCACAACAAGCCTTGCAACTATCAAAACAGAAACAACGCTTGCAAAAATCACAAAGGCAGGATAAGACAGCGCATTTAAAAGCCTTGCCCTGTTTTGCGCCTCTCTTCTTAGGCTCTCACCAGCTAAAGTAAGAACTCTCTCAAGCCCTTCGCCCCTTTCTGCAACTGCCAAAGCTCCCGGCAAAAACTCTGGAAATACCCCAACTTTGGCAACCGCTACCCTCAGAGGCTCTCCTCTCTCTATAGAAGTTTTTAATCTCTCAAGAGCTCTCTTAAGCTTTTGATTCTCTGTTTGCAAAGAGACGCTCTCTAAGGCCTGAGAGAGCGTCAAACCAGAGCCAAGCAATCCCCCAAGCTGAATTAGCGTAAAGCCAAGCTCTTCTTTGTCAATGCCTCTTTTAAAGATTTTTTCACGCAAAATTTACAAACCTCGAAGAGTATAATAACCACATACATAAAGGAGGTGGAAAAAATGAAAAGACTTTTGCTAAGCGGGATTTTGACTTTGCCTTTTGTTTCCGCGTTTGGTGCTACTACAATAACGGTTGATAGCGACACCTGCGGTGCTTCAACTTGTTGTCTTGACCATGCGCTTAAGAGAGCGACTGGTGTTGCCATAGCATCATCTGGTTGTGCCCCTGCCGGTTCAGGTGCTCATATTATAAACTTTGCATCATCTTTTACCGGACCTGCTACCCTGCCCTCATTGAGCTCACATTACACCATTAACTCAGATGTAACCATCGACGGAGGTTCAGGCGCTCCTATAAAAATAACCACAGGTGGAGGAAGCGCTCATATCTTCACCGTAAATTCCGGTAAAACCCTGACTCTCAAAAACCTCATCATAACCCACAATAGCAGTGGTTCACTCTCTTTACTTAATAACTCAGGAACAGTAGTTATGGAGAGAGTAACTCTTTACCAGTGCAAAGCCACAGCAGCTAATGGCAAAATCATCCAAAGCAGTGGCACTCTTAACATAATCAACTCCACTTTTCATGATAATACCTTCGGTGATTCTTTATTTTCTATTTCAGGAGGTAGTGTAACTCTCAAGCATGTAACGGTTAGCGAAAACTCCTCTGGCAAGATTTTTAATCTAACTGGCGGTAGCGTAAATGCCTCTTATTCAATCTTCGCAAACGCAGGCAATGTTTGCTCGGCTGGCACTTACGCAGGCAGTGATGTTTTCGTAACAAGCAATACAAACTGCACTTCTTATACTCAAAAAACCCTCGCGCAGATTGCATTTGGTTCTTATGATGCAACTCTTGGCGTTATTCCGCTTCAGCCAACCTCCGAAGCGATTAATCAACTAACTACCTGCGACGCAAGCATCACCAAAGACCAGCGAGGAGCCCCACGAAATCTTACAGGTCAAAAGTGCGACCTTGGCGCTTATGAAGTAGTGTGGGATGTAACGGTCAATATTAGCCCCTCTGGCGCTGGCTCTGTCTCGCCTTCAAGCCCTATCAAGGTAGACCATAAAGGCAGTGTGACTTTAACAGCATCCGCAAACTCAGGTTTTACATTCCAAAGCTGGTCAGGAGATTGCACAGGCACAAATGCAAGCTTTACCCTAAACAACATAGAGGGCAATAAAACCTGCACCGCTAACTTCACTTCTAGTAGCAGTGGCGGCAGCGGTGGCTCAGGTGGTGGCAGCGGCGGCAGCGGTGGCTCAGGCAGTGGTAGTGGCTCAGGCAGTGGCTCAGGCGAAACTAACATTAATCTCGTAACCTCTGCAGGCACAATCAACGTTCAGCTAAGCGTCCCCTCATCAAATATCAGCCACTCGCCTACGCCTTCGAATGTGCAAATACCGCCTGGCTTTAGGTCCCCCTTTGGAGCTGTCAGCTTCCAGGCTCAGTTGCCACCTGGCGTTAGCTTCATAACAGTTCGCCACACCTACCCCAAACCGATACCTCAAGGTAGCAGAGTGCTAAAATTGGTAGGCAACACAACCCTTGACATAACCCCTCAGGTGCAAATTCAGGGTTCTGTCATAACCTTTAGAATTGATGATAACACCGCGCTTGATGCGGATACCCGCCCTGGATTTATCTCAGACCCTGTTATAGTCGTAGAGCCTATGACCGCAGAGTCTGGTAGCAGCGGCGGTGGCGGCGGATGCTCGACCAGCACCGCACCTTCAGGAGCTCTCTCTTTGCTTCTGGCTTCTGCGCTCTTTGCCCTAAGGCGCTTTAGATTCTAAATCTCTCCACGCCCCCTTCCTGGGGGTGTTTTATAATGTATAATATTTAGATTATGAGTAAGGTGAGGGGACTGATCTTCTATCTTCTTTTGTTGCCTTTTAGC
>JBCNVD010000028.1:0-21904 GCA_039630345.1 Aquificaceae bacterium | reverse complement strand
TTCCTCTGTCAGACCAAAGTTTCTAAATTCCATATTATTCAGGAGCGATAGTCTTCTTCCCTTTCAAAAACGCCCATTATGTGATAGCCGTTGTCTACAAATAAAACCTCACCTGTTATTGCGCTTGCCATTTCGCTACATAAAAATGCCGATGCCTCTCCGACTTCTTCTATGCTGATTGGTCTTTTAAATGGGTTTACCCGCGTGGTGTGTTCCATAAGCAGATGAAAGCCTGTGATGCTATATGCGGCAAGGGTTTTAACAGGCCCTGCAGAGATTGCGTTGATTCTTATGCCCAGTTTTCCAAGGTCGTAGGCAAGGTATCTAACGGTGCTTTCAAGTGCAGCTTTTGCTATGCCCATGATGTTGTAGTGAGGCACTACCTTCTGAGCGCCATAGTAACTTAGCGTCAATATCGCGCCCTTTTCCCTGATTAAAGGCAGTATCTCGCGCGTAAGCGCGATTAGAGAATAAACTGATATATCCATCGCTGATTTAAACCCCTCGCGCGAAGTTTCCAAAACTCCGCTTTTGAACTCCTCTTTTGGGGCAAAGGCTATGGAGTGCACTAAAATATCAATTTTCCCATAGTGTTTTTCAATAGAATCTTTGAGGTTTTTTATATCCTCGTCTTTGCTTACATCACATTCAAAGACCAAACCTCCACCTAGCTGTTGAGAGAGCTCTTCGACTCTTTTTCGGAGCTTTTCGTTAGCACATGCAAAACAGAGCGTCGCTCCGTGATTGAAAAAAGACTTTGCAATTCCATAAGCGATACTTCTTTCGTTTGCAATCCCTGTAATAAGGGCTCTTTTGCCCTCTAAAATCCCCATATTAACTATCCTCCAGAAACTTTCTGGCAGTTTCTATGCTTGCATTTTCGTGCAAGATTGAGCAAAGAGCTTTAACGAGCTTAACTCTTTTTTTATCCTGAAAGATGTTTCTACCTATTGATAAGCCTTTTGCACCTGCTTTTATTGCACCATCGACCATCTTCAGGACTTCATCATTCGAGCTCATTTTTGGACCGCCTGCTATCACCACAGGGATTGGACAGCCCTGTATTGCCTCTTTAAAGCTCTCTTCATCGCCTGTATATGGAACTTTGACTACATCTGCTCCCAGCTCTGCCCCTATCCTTGCGCAGTGGGCGACTACTTTTTTGTCATACTGGTTCATATCCTTACCCCTTCCGTAAACCATTGCAAGAAGAGGCATTCCCCACTCTTCACAGACTTTTGAGACATATCCAAACTCTCTTAGCATCTCCCTCTCCATATCCGCGCCAATGTTGACATGGACAGAAACCCCGTCGGCGCCGAGTTTTATTGCCTCTTCTACAGTGCATACAAGAACCTTGTCGTTTCTGGTTATTGCCCAGTCTGTTGAGGCAGATAGATGCACTATCAGACCTATGTCTTTGCCTTTACCTCTGTGGCCTGCTTTTACCATGCCTTTGTGTAAAACGACTGCGTTTGCGCCTGCGTTTGCCACATCCTCTATAGCCTCGCGGATATTGACAATGCCCTCTATAGGACCGGAGCTCACTCCATGGTCCATGGGGACTATCAGCGTCTTTTGACTGTTTCTATTAAAGATTCTCTCAAGCCTCAGTTGCTTGCCTAGGTTCATCTCTTAACCTCCTCTTAGCTTAAAGCTAACAGTGCCAGTCTGGACCTCGCCAGAATTTATAGGAGCAAATTTAAGAGACATGCAAAAGTTAATAAGGGCTCTATCCACTTCTGCCGAGCCGCTACGCTGGATTATCTGGGCTTTTGAGACTATTCCCGAGGGCTCTACTGTTATTTTTATAACGACGCTGGAAAGAGGCTCATCCGAGGATAATTTAGGAAAGGGGGGCTTATAGACGAGTTTTCGCTCTCCCAGATCTATGCCAAAGCCTTCTGCGCCTGTGCCCTTTTCTGAGGCAGAACCTGAGTCTTCTGAGAGCCTTGAACTTATTTTGCTCTCTATGTTGCCAAGGATGCTTGGCTCTTTTGGTGCTTCTTCAGAGACTAGAGGGATCTGGGGTTTAGAAGCTCTGTCTTTAGCCAAGGGCTCTGGCTTTGCGCCTCTTGAGCCTATTGTTTGATTTATCTCTATGAGCTTTAGAGGCCTTAGGGGCTCGTCGGTCTTTGCTCTGAATGCGACAAAGATGGATAGAGTCATGAGGATGATGATGTTAATGGCAAGAGATACAGCTATCGAAAAAGACCATCGGTATTGTGTCATTTTGCTATTATTGTAGCATATGAACATCTCTGTTCTGGGAGCAGGCAGGTGGGCAGCGGCTCTTTCTTTGCACCTATCGCGCCTTGGGCATAGGGTTTTAATTTTCGCTAGAAAAGACTCTATTGCCAGCGAGATAAATAGAGGCTTTCATCCTTATCTGGGGTTAAGTTTGCCTAAAGAAATTAGAGCAAGCGCTGATATACGAGAGGTTCTTGAGTTTTCTGAGGTGATTCTTGTTTGTTTGCCTGTGCAAAGCATTAGAGAGGTGATTAGTAATTTAGACCTTGGTAAGAGGATAGTTATAAGTGCCTCTAAAGGGATTGAGATAAAAACCGGGCTTAGAGTCTCTGAGATTGTTAAAGAAATTGCGCCGAAGGCGCACTTTATGACTCTATCTGGACCTTCCTTTGCGAAGGAAGTTGCCGAGGGGTTGCCATGCGCTGTTGTTCTGGCAGGTGATGACAGGGATTTGTTAGAAAGTTCTAGAGAGATATTTCTCTCTCCGCAGATGAGGGTTTATCTATCGACTGACCTTGCAGGCGTTGAGCTTGGTGGAAGCCTCAAAAATGTGGTTGCCATAGCTTGCGGGCTTTCTGACGGGCTTGGCTTTGGTGAAAACGCAAGAGCCTCTTTGATAACCAGAGGGCTTTTAGAGATGATAAGACTAGGCGAGCTCTTTGGGGCCAAAAGAGAGACTTTTTTTGGGCTATCAGGGCTTGGGGATTTAATCTTGACCTCTTGCTCATTCCTTTCGCGCAATTATGCGCTGGGGTTTTTAGTAGGCAGCGGCAAAAGCGTTGAGGATGCTCTTATGGAAATTAGCCAGACAGTAGAGGGGTTTTACACTGTAAAGGCCATTAACGAGCTCTCAAAAAGGGCAGGACTTTATACACCTATTTTTAGGGCTGTTTATAAGGTTTTGTATGAGGGGTTTGATCCTCTTGAGACTGCGCTTGAGCTAATTTATGAGCCTCCTCAGAGCATTTTTGAGATTCCTCACAGGGAAAGTATATAGCGTTGCAATTTGGGCAAAGAAACACTCCGCCTCCACAGCATTCTGCAACTTCAAGAATAGTCCCGCAGACCCTACAAGCTTCCATCAAAGTTTCTAACTGTGTTTATATCTTTATCGCCCCTTCCTGATAAGTTTAAAACGACTATGGAGTTTTTTCCGAGCTCTTTTGCAACCTCAATGGTTTTTAAAACCGCATGTGCCGGCTCAAGAGCCGGGATAATGCCCTCGAGCCTAGAGAGGAGCTTAAAGCCCTCTATCGCTTCCTGGTCTGTGGCTCTTAGATACTTTACCCTACCTGTTTTAAAAAAATGAGCATGTTCAGGACCTACGCCAGGATAGTCAAGCCCTGCTGAGATTGAGTGAGTTGGGGCTATGTTGCCATATTCGTCCTGTAAAAACAAAGAGCGCATGCCATGTAAAATCCCGATCTCCCCAAGGGTTATGCTGGCTGAATTTTGACCAAAGCCAATGCCCTTCCCTCCGGCTTCTACGCCAATTAGAGCAGTCCCATCTTTTAAAAACTCGTAAAAGGCCCCTATGGCATTTGAACCCCCACCGACACAGGCAAGGATTGCATCCGGTAATTTACCCTCAAGCTCTAAAATCTGGCTTTTTATCTCCTTTCCTATGATCCTCTGAAAGTCTCTAACTATAGTAGGAAATGGGTGAGGTCCGACCACAGAGCCTATTACATAGTGAGTGTCTTTTAAAGAGCTCACCCAGTCTCTCATAGCCTCGTTTATTGCATCTTTTAAGGTTGCACTCTCTGGTGGGACGAGCCTTACCTCAGCACCCATTAGCCTCATTCTATAAACATTTAGTTCCTGCCTTCTTGCATCCTCTGTGCCCATATAGATGGTGCATTCAAGTCCAAAGAGCGCACAGGCGCTTGCTGTGGCAACCCCGTGTTGACCTGCCCCTGTTTCTGCGATTATTCTCCTTTTGCCCATCTTTTTAGCAATAAGCACCTGACCTATGGCGTTGTTGATTTTATGAGCCCCTGTATGAAGCAGGTCTTCCCGCTTTAGGTAAATTTTTGCCCCGTTTGCATAATCTGTCAGGTTTTTTGCAAAGTAAAGGGGCGTTGGTCTCCCTGCGAAGGTATTTAGGTATTTATTTAGCTCTTGCCAAAAGCCCGGGTCTTTGCTTAGCTCCTCATAAAAGAGTTCCAGCTCTTCAAGGGCAAAAAAGAGCGTCTCAGGGACAAACCTTCCCCCAAATTCGCCAAAGTATCCTCTCTTAACCATTAATTTATCTTAGTGCCTTCACTGGTTCTTGGACTGAGTTTTATAGGGACACACTTCCACGGCTGGCAATTTCAGCCCGGTCTTCGCACCGTCCAGGGCGAGCTCGAAAGAGCTCTTAAATTGATCCTTGGCAAAGAGCATAGAGTCACAGGCTGTTGCAGGACAGATGCAGGCGTGCATGCAAGAAGATACATAGCAAGCTCTAACCTAGAATCTATCCCGGACCTTGATAAACTCAAAAGAGCCTTAAATGGCGTTTTGCCCAATGATATAAGGGTTTTCTCTCTTGAGCTCAAAGAGCGCTTCAACGCCCGATTTGACACCATTTTCAAAGTCTATAGCTATTGCATCATGACAGTGCAGGACCCTTTCCTGATGCCTTATTGTCTTTTTCTAAATCGCGAATTTGACCTCCAGCTTTTAAAAACTGCCTGGAGCTCTCTGGTTGGTCTTCACGACTTTAGGGCTTTTTGCAAGCTAGAACCTAAGAAAAACACCAGAATCTTTATAGACAGGGCAACTGTTGAGAGCGCTGGCGGCGTGATAACTCTCAAGATAGGAGCCTCTCACTTTCTTCGCTACATGGTAAGAAGACTTGTCGGATGCTCTCTGGCTCTCTCTCAGGGAAAGATAAGTTTTGAAAATTTCAAATCCGCCCTGTCGGGCGTAAGTATCTGCCCCTTTTGCGCCCCCCCGCACGGACTAACCCTCGAAGAGGTTATCCCAAGGGCTTAATCTCCCCTCATAAAGCGCCTTTCCGACCACAACAAAGTCAGCGACTTTTAAAAGACTCTTTATATCCTCAATTGAAGATACTCCCCCAGAGGCTATTATGGGTTTTGAGGTGCTTGCTCTTAAAGTTCTATAGCTCTCTGGGTTTACCCCTGTCATGGTGCCATCTTTTTCTATCTCTGTTGAGAGATATCCCCAAATCTCAAGCTCGTCAAAATGCCTTATTATCTCCTGAGGACTTAGATGACTTTGAAAGCTCCAGCCGTCTGTGGCGACCTTTCCACCTTTTGAATCTATTGATAAAACTACCCTGTTTGGCATGCGCCTGACAATCTCTATAAAGAGCTCTCTGTTTTTAAGAGCAAGCGTGCCTATTACAAACCTGTCAACCCCTATGGTATCAAGGGTCTTTATATCGTCTTTGGTTCTAATACCTCCGCCAAACTGAAGAGTTCCCTTAAAAGACTCTCTTATCGCTTCAAGGACTTTTATCTCCTTTAAACTTCCTGTTAAACTGCCCTTAAGATCCACAACATGCAGTGTCTCAAATCCCGCCACAGATAGCTTTCTGGCTATTTCATGGGGCTTATCCGAATAGACTCTAACTTTTGAAAAGTCCCCCTCTTTTAATCTGACTACATTTCCCTCAAGAAGGTCTATGGCCGGGATTATTCTCGATTGCACTCTTTAATCGGTCTGTATTTTAAGATTTGGACAATCGATTTTTAAAACCAGCTGGCAGGTTAGTCTTCTGGTCTCTTCGTATTCTCCTATTCGCCAGAGGGTCTCTTCCTCTATATCAGAAGGCTCTTCAAGACACTCAAGACCGCTTAAGATACTGCAGACGCAAACACCGCACTGACCGTCAGTGCATCCAAACTCAACCCCTGCCTTTTCAATCTCGTGGTGAAGCTCGCCAAATCTTACCCCGGGCTGTATTTCAATGACCTTTCCGTTTATAATAACCTTTGCCATAGGACGAATTTTAATAAAGGAGGGTAAGGAATGAAGCGCCTACTGACAGTTAGTTTCTTAACAGTTGCTGTTTTTCTGCTTTCTTGTGGCGGTGGGGGTGGTGGTTCTTTGGGTGTTTCCCGTGACCTTCCTACATTTAGCACTGTCACCGTTAGCATAATCTCTGTCGCGCCTGAGCGCACTTCAGGCACAAATAGCAATGTTCTTGAAAGCGACCTCATAGACAGAAGAGAGCAACAGGTTCTTGTTACCAAGCGTCTTGACCAGCAGGTCATCATAGATAACAACGGCAACGGAATTTGCGATGCAGCAGGTGGTGGAGGCGGTGGAGGTGGAGGTGGCGGTGGAGGTGGCGGCGGAGGTGGGCCGGCTGATTTATGCTGCAAAGACGTCCCTCCAACATATGTAGACCAGGCTACTGGCAGAACCTATCAGGAGCTTTGCTGTCTCTCTTCTGAAACAAAACAGCTATGCACTTTTGGTGAGCCAAGAGACGATATGGTCAAGTTTACCTTTCTATCAAGCGTAATAAGAAACGCCCAGGGTGCGCCCGTTACTCAAATCCCTTCGGCGGTTATGGTTAGGTCTGTTACTTTTAATTTCGGAGGTGCGTGCATCATTGGCGAATACACCATTCCAGTTGGCGTAACGATCCCTGCTGGCGGTCAACAGGATGTTACAATTCCTCTGGTTTCCAGAGAACTAAAAAGACCGCACATAAGAAACACAAACTACAGGTTTGTAAATCAGGATGGATGCGTGACGCTATTGCCCATTGTTGTATCTACAATCGAGCTTTGCACCACAGCCGCATACCTCAACTTTGATGTAGTAGAGCTCTCAACAGGTACAGCCAGACGAATCCCTTATATCCTGCCGGTGAGGTTTGCTGACTTTGTAAGAGAAGGTGAGTGCGGTCTTCCATGAGAGAGTTTTGGTATTTTGCAGAGCCTTTTGATAGAAATTTGGTATCTCTCGCCATAGAGAGCGGGGCAAGGGTAATAGTTTTAAAAGACCACTCAAAGCTTCAAGAGGTTCGCTCTCTCGGGAAAATAACCGCAGCTTGCGAAGGCGGGGATTTAATCCCGGAAAGGGATTTTGTCCACATAGTTATCAGAGATTCAAAAGACCAGGAGAGAGCAGGCTCTTATCCAGATTCTGTAAAGGTTTTGGTAGAAACCACTGACTGGAGGGTTATTCCGCTTGAAAATCTTATAGCTATGCGCAAAGAAGTTTATGCAATAGTTAGCACCTTTGAAGACGCCAAGCTTGCCTTTGAAACCTTAGAAAAAGGGGTTAAGGGAGTAGTCCTCAAAAGCTGTGAGCCTTCGGTTATAAAATCTGTCGCTACACTTTTAAGTGCCTCAGAGCCTCCTGTGGAGCTAATTTCTGCCACTATAGAGCGTATTTTGCCAGTGGGTCTTGGTGATAGAGTTTGCGTAGATACCACAAGCATATTAGAGCGAGGGAGTGGACTTTTGGTTGGAAACTCCTCTTCCGGGATGCTACTTGTGCATGCAGAAACTGAAGAGAGTCCTTATGTGGCGTCTCGCCCCTTTAGAGTAAATGCAGGTGCGGTTCATATGTATGTTAGAATCCCCGGCGATAAGACCCGTTATCTTTGTGAGCTCTCAAGTGGCGATTCTGTCCTTGTTTATGATTGCAAAGGCAGGGCAAGAGAGGTTTATGTAGGCAGGGCAAAAATCGAAAAAAGACCGATGATTCTTGTAGAGGCGCGCTCTGGCAACAAAAAGCTAAGTGCGATTTTGCAAAATGCGGAGACTATAAGGCTGGTAAGCCCTGAGTGTGGACCAATCTCTGTTTCTGATTTAGAGCCGGGCGTTGAAGTTCTTGGATATGTTGAAGATTCTGCACGCCACTTTGGCATCAAAATTCAAGAAACCATTCAGGAAAAGTGATATAATCCAAAACTCTAAAGCCGGAGTGGCGGAATTGGCAGACGCGCTGTCTTGAGGGGGCAGTGCCCGAAAGGGCGTGTGGGTTCGACTCCCACCTCCGGCATTATCAGTAAAGAGCTCTTAAAGACTCTTCAAGTGCCTGAAGAAACATATCATTTTCTATAGCTCTTCCTACTGACACTCTTAAACATTCCCTGGTGTATGGGTTTTCAGAAAAATCTCTTATCAAAACCCCTCTTTTGAGGAGCTCTCTGTGAAGGGCTTTTGCTCCAACCAGTACTTTAAACAGGATGAAATTCGCTTTTGAAGGAAAAACCTTTATGCCTTGCAATTTTTTCATATAGCTTTGCATACGCTCTCTCTCTTTTATGGCAACTTCGACCGCATTATTTATAACTTCCGGGTATTTCTGGATGATAATCCTTGCAACTATTTGCGAGGGCATCGTTACATTAAACGGCAATCTTATGCTATCAATTAGCTTAATGATATCAGGAGAAGCTATCAAAATCCCTACTCTTAAACCCGCAAGACCTATTTTTGAAAGGGTTCTTAGTATAAGAATATCCTCGCTCTTTAGAGCGTCTTTAAGCATGGAATCTTTGCAAAAAGGGTAATAAGCCTCGTCTATAACTATGCATCTGCCCTCTGCCCGAAGGGCGTTTATGTTTTCTCTTAAAAATACATTGCCCGTGGGGTTGTTTGGTCTTGCTATGAAGACAAGGTCTGACTCCTGAGGAGGGGTTTTGAGAAGTTCGAAGTTTTCGTCAAGCTCTAAGGGAATACTCTGGCGAAGGTTGTTCCTTGCGCATATTCCATACATCGAAAAGGTAGGCACAGGATATGAAACAGGCCCTGTTCCCAAAGATGCACAGATGTAGTTAATTAGCTCGTCAGAGCCGTTGCCAAGAGTTAGATATTCTTCTGAAGGTAGCCCAAGCCAGCTTGATAGAGCTGACCTGAGCTCTCTGGCTTCCGGGTCTGGATAGCGATAAAGAGGGGCAAAGGCCAGCTCTCTGGCTATTTCCTCCCTTATCTCCTCTGGAAGGTCTATGTATAGCTCGTTAGAGCTTAGCCTTACCGCTGCCCTTGTGGTTTCGGTTTTGTATCTCTCAGGAGCTTGAATTCGGGGCTTCACGGGATGGGTATTCTGCTTCCTGTTTTTTTGAGTTTTCCTCTTCCATAAGTTCCTCTTCGTCGCCCCTTCCGAGGTAGAGTTCGAGTTCGCTAACTGTAGATTCTGTTAGCTTGTCCTCAAGTATACCCTTAACCAGACGATTTAATCTCCTTTCATCTCCCATAGCTATGCCATTAAGCACATGATATAGCCTTTTAGGGAGAGAGAGGGTGACTCTTCTGTAGCGAGGTCCGCCCTTTTTCCTTGGTTTTCTTGCCATTTCTTACCTCCTTAAGTAAAGTATACACTATTTTTATGTTTTTAGTTTGCATACTTTTGGTTTTTATATCAAACATATGGGCTATGGAAATAAAGAATTATCGGGTTGTATTCCTGCCTGAAGTGCATAGCAGTAAAGAAGACCATAGCTTTCAACTTCGTGTAATTTCGTCTTTTGAAGGCAATGCAGTAGTTGCGATGGAGATGTTTCATCACAGGTTTCAGGGAGTTTTGGATGATTTTATCGATGGGCTTATAAGCGAGGAGAGGATGCTGGAGCTTTCCGAATATAGAAAAAGATGGGGCTTTGACCCGGAGCTATATAGAGACATATGGAACTTTGCAAGGTCTAAAAAAATCAAAATCTACGCAATAGGTATGGATAGCGAGCTTTTGCCCCCAGTAAGGCGCGGAGAGCCAGTGCCTGGAATACCTGCCAGTGTCTTCCTTGAGCCTTCGGAAAGAGAAATACAACTTTATGAAGCTATTCTGAAAGAACATCCGCCTATATCCAGAGAGCAATTCTATAGAGTCCAGTCTGCCTGGGATGCTTTTATGGCTTACAGGATATACGAAATTCTCAAAAAAGAGCCTTCTGCGGTCGTTTTTGTTCTTGTGGGGCGCTATCACGCTCTTGATTATGAAACTGGCATTCCAAGAAGGCTAAAAGCAATAGCGCCAGATATAACTATGCTGATTTTAAACCGCTCTAATCCCTGAGCTCTTTTCTATTGACTATGGAGCTCTCGAGTGAAAATGGATCAGAACTCTCTATCAAAGACCCGAACTGAAGACCGTGAGATATACGCGTGATTTTAAGCTCTTTAAATCGTCTTTTTGCTAGCTTTGCTATGTAATTTGCGGTTGCTTCACCCTCTAGGTTTGGATTTGTAGCAAGAATTAACTCTTTTGAGCCCAGAGTTTCGATTCTTTCAAAGAGCTTATCTATGGATAAATCCGATGGAGATATACCCTCAAGAGGTGCTATCCTGCCCTCAAGGATATGATAAAGACCTCTATATTTGCCAAGTCTTTCTATTAAAAAAGCGTCCTGGGACTCTTCTACCACGCATATTTGAAGTCTGTTTCTCAGTGGGTCTTTGCAAATAAAGCAAACCTCATCCACCGTAAAGAGCCCGCATTTGACACACTTTCTTAGATTGAGTATTGCCTCTTCAAGAGCCTTGACTATTTCAAGAGATTGCTCTTTTGGTAGTTTTAAAAGCCCGTAAATTAGCCTTGAGGTACTTCTTGTGCCAAAAAGCGGTATATTCCCACATAGTTTAAACGCTCTATCCAGAACCTCAGGGATTGCTTTTGAATTCTCCTGCACCTATTTTAAATTTAATATCATATGCTTACTAAAACCCTGAGCGTGAACTCCCAAAAAAGACAGATAAGATTTTACGAAAGCGAGCCACTCCTTTGGGTTTTGAGAGAAAGACTCAACCTAAAATCTGTAAAGTTTGGCTGTGGAGTGGGTCTATGCGGTGCATGCACCGTGGTTATAGATGGTCAGCCAGTTAGGTCCTGCACAATCCTTGCAAAGGATATCAACGGAAATATCCTGACCCTCGAAGGTCTGGATAAATCCCACCCTGTTATAAAATCCTGGATATCTTTCCAGGTTCCCCAGTGCGGGTATTGCCAGAGTGGTTTTATCATGTCAGTTTATGCAATGACTCTCAAAAAGCCCCTCCCGAATGCGTCCGAGGTGCTAAGCTTTCTCTCATCTCACATCTGCAGATGTGGCACTTACGAACGCATTACAAAAGCAGTAAGGAGCATCTTCCCTGAATAGAAGAGAATTCATCCTAACCCTTGCTATTATACCTGCAAGCGGGGTTTTTAAAATAGTCCACGCCTCTGAAGCCAAAGGTCCATTTCTGTGGGCAAGTATAAGCGAAGATAACTTTCTCCACCTTCTTATAAACAAATCCGAGATGGGTCAGGGCGTATTTACCGGTCTTGCTATGGTCGTTGCGGATGAGCTAGACTTCCCCTGGGAAAGAGTCTTCGTATCCTCAGCACCCGCTTCCAGCACCTACTTTGATCCAAAGATGGGCCTTCAGCTAACAGGCGGAAGCACCTCTTTAAAGCATATGCTCGAACCCATGCGAAAACTAGGTGCAAGTTTAAAAGACCTCATTGCCCATGCAGCCTCAATTGACCTCTCTATCCCAAAAGACTCTCTCACTCTTAAAGACGGTAAAGTTTTTTATAAAAATCAAAGCGCGCCCTACGGGCGCTTTATAAAAACCGCAATGACTCTCAGACCCTCTCAAGAGCCAAAGCTCAAAAAAGAGAGCGAGTTTATCTACATTGGCAAAAGCCCCCCAAGGCTTGACATACCCCCAAAGGTAAAAGCAGAGGCAACATTCGGCATAGATGCAAAAGCTGAAAACCTCCTGTATGCAATCGCGGAGCGCCCGCCCAGGTTTGGCTCAAAGGCCCTTGAGTTTAACCGCTCTCATATCCTTAAACTCCCGGAAGTAGAAGAAGCGTTTATCCTCTCAAGCGGGGCAGTTGGCATAATTGCCCGCTCTTTCTGGGCTTGCCAGATTGCACGCAAAGAGCTCAAAGTAGTCTGGAGCGAATCAAGTCTCAAGGGCATGGATAACGCAGAGCTTTATGAACTATTCCTAAAGCGCATGGACAAAGAGCCATCAAAATCAACTTCAAGCGGTTCTCCACAGACTTATATAAAAAAAGCCACAACAAAAATAGAAGAGACCTTCTTCCAGCCATATTTGTATCACGCTACTATTGAGCCTATGACCTGCCTTGCCAGTTTTGACGGCAGGAGCTGTCTGGTCGTTGCACCCACTCAGTCCCAGACATGGGCTTTTGATGTAACCAAAAATATAACTGCGCTCCCGGATAAAAACATCGAAATTCAAACACCTTATCTTGGAGGTGGTTTTGGTAGAAAATCCCACGCAGGGTTTGTCGCAGAAGCGGTAGAGCTCTCAAAGCGGGTAAAAAAGCCTGTAAAACTGATTTATACCCGCGAAGACGATGTTCGCTCCGGGTTTTATAGACCTCTTTCTGTGACCAAAGTTTTGATTGCAGGCGATAGCATTCCAAGACTTTTGTCTTTCAAAATATCCACTCAGCCTCTAATGGGTGGTAGGGCCTCAACTTCTGGACTTGATGATTACAGCTTTGAGCACACACTAATTGAGCGCTACGATGTAGAGCTTGATATACCTGTGTGGTTTTGGCGCTCTGTGGGGCACACTCACAACGCCTTTTCCATAGAGCATGCTCTGGATATATACGCTCAAAAATTCTCTCAGGACCCTTTTAAACTCCGCATGGCAATTTTAAAAGACCAGAGGGCAAAATCACTGCTTGAATTTGCCAAAGAAAAATGGGGCAAACTCGATGGAGCAGGCATTGCTTACCACTCATCTTTTGGCTCCAGAGTGGTTGCGATTGCAAAGGCAAGACTTGATAAAAACTCAGTAATTGTTGAGAGAATCCTTGTTGCTATCGATATTGGCAAAAGACTCATCCATCCAGACCTTGTCAGGCAGCAAGTCGAGGGCTCTGTGGTGATGGGTCTAAGTCTTGCTCTGAAAGAAGAGCTCTTTATAAAAGACGGGGGTGCTTTAAGTTTAAATTTTGACTCTTACGGGCTTTTGAGAATTGACGAGGTGCCCAAACTCGACATTCACATCCTCACTTCAGACTCTCCAATGGGGGGAGTTGGTGAGCCTGTGGTGCCTGTTATTGCGCCCGCAGTTGCAAATAGCCTTCTATGGACTTATGGAATCAAGACAAACAAACTCCCGATAAAACCTTCGTGATTTTGGTGCTTTTAGCTTTTTTTATATCTTCCTGCGCTCATGTTTTAATTGTCAAAGACCCCCTTAGCGCAGAGGAGAGCTTCCAGCTTGGTTATATTTACCATACTAATTCTGACTACAGAAGCGCCAGCTATCACTATCAAAGAGCTATTAAAAAAGACCCCAAAAACTGGAAGGCTCTTTATAACCTTGGCACTCTTTATGCAAGCGCTGGAAGGTTTGAAGATGCCATTAAAACCCTGGAGAGAGTTCTTGAGCTAAAAGACAATCAAGACATTCGCAACAACCTCTCATATAGCTACTATATGCTACAAAAGCCCTGCGATGCTCTCTGGCACTTTCAGATGGGCAAAGTTAAAAATCACGAGCTTTTTGAGTTATTAAAACCACATAAGGAGTTTTGCTTACATTGGGAATTTCGGGAATGGACCGATACCGGGAGTGCTTTTTAGTTTTCTTATCATTTTTTTCATCTTTTCGTAGTCTTTAAGCACTCTATTGACATCTGAAACGCTTGTTCCCGAGCCTTTGGCGATTCTTATTTTTCTGCTCATGTTTATTATGTGCGGATTTTTGCGCTCTTGCTTGGTCATTGAAAGGATAATAGCCTCGGTCTTTTTAATGAGTTTTTCATCCACTTTGATATCTTTTAGCTGTGCTCCTACCCCTGGCAACATCCCTACCAGCTTTTCTATAGGGCCCATATTTTTGATAAACCTTATTTGCTTTAGCATATCTTCAAGGTCCAGTTCTCCTTTAAGGACTTTCATTGCAAGGCTCTGAGCTTCGTCTTCTGGCATTGCCTTGCGAGCTCTTTCTGCCAGGCTCTGGATGTCCCCAAGACCTATTATGCGCTGGGCTATTCTATCTGGATAAAATGGCTCTAATTCTTCAAGTTTTTCGCCAACGCCGATAAACTTTATCCCAACCCCCAAAGAGGCACGGACCGACAAAACTATCCCGCCTCTTGCATCACCATCCATTTTTGTAACTATAAGGCCTGTCAAGCCAAGCTTTTCGTGAAAGGCCTTTGCGGACTCTAAACCAGTTTGCCCCTGCATCGCGTCCGCTACATATATAACCTCTGAGGGCTTGACGATGTTTTTGATGCTTTCAAGCTCCTGCATAAGCTCCTGGTCTATGTGAAGTCTTCCGGCTGTATCAAGCAATGTAAAGTCGTAGTTTTTAGACTCTGAAAGTGCTCTCTTGGCAATTGAGATAGAGTCTTCTTCTTTTGCTTTCAAAAACTCAACCCCGATTTTTTCACAAAGTCGCTCAAGCTGCAAGATAGCAGCAGGTCTTCTAGTGTCTGTTGAACAAACCAGGAGCTTATAACCTTTTTCTTTAAGATGCAGCGCTAGCTTTGCAGCTGTTGTGGTTTTGCCAGTTCCCTGAAGCCCAACCATCATTAAAATGCCCTTTTTTAGCTCTTTTGATTCAGAGCCAAGGGTGTTTAAGAGCTCTTCGTATAAGAGCATCATGAGAGCGTCTGAATTAAGTCCCTGCTCTTTAAGGGCTCTTTCTCTCAGGCGCTTAAGGAGGTCTTTAACCACACCGTATTCTACATCCGCCTCTATAAGGGCGACTCTTAAGTCTCTTATGGCATCATTTATCTGCTTTTCTCCAACTTTTCTAAAAGACCTTAGCTTTTCAAAAGCCCCGCTTACCTTTCGTGTTAAATTTTCCAGCATATCTTAAGATTATATCTTGGGAGGTTTGAAAGTGTTAAAGGTTGAGCAAACATTCTATCCGCCTCAAAGAGTCCTTCAAAAGGCTCAGGTTCAGGACTTTGAAGCGCTTTATCAAAAGTCCATCTCTGACCCTGAGGGCTTTTGGTCCTCAGTGGCAAAGGAGCTCTTCTGGTTTGAGCCATTTGACAGGGTTCTTGAATGGAACTTTCCAAGAGCAAAGTGGTTTTTAAACGGCAAAACAAACATCTCTTATAACTGCCTTGATAGAAACTTAAACGATTTTAGAAACAAGGTAGCATACATAATTGTCGACGAAGACGGAAACGAGAGCAAAATCACCTTCGGCGAGCTTAAAAACCTTGTTAGCTCCTTTGCAGGCGGGCTTTTATCCCTTGGGGTTAAAAAAGGTGACAGGGTTTGCATATACATGCCTTCGAGCATAGAAGCAATCATCGCAATGCTTGCCTGCGCAAGGATTGGCGCAGTCCATAGCGTCGTTTTTGCAGGTTTTAGCCATCAGGCTCTAAAAACCCGCATAGAGGATGCACTTGCAAAGGTGGTTATTACCTCTTCTTACATAAAAAGAAGAGGGAAACAGATAGACACACTCGGAGTTGTTTTAGAAGCGACCAAAGAGTTGAATTTCGTAAAGCACATAATAGTCTCTGGCAAGTGCCCTGAAAATTTAATAAGTTTCGAAAGTCTTCTTAAGTCAAATCCTGTGGAAGCTTCTTCTGTAGACTCAGAAGACCCTCTTTTTATCCTCTACACTTCAGGAACTACCGGTAAACCAAAAGGCATTCTCCACACCACAGGCGGGTATATGACCGGGGTATACCTCTCTACGAAACTTACTTTTGACCTTGATAAAAACGACATTTACTTTTGCACTGCGGATGTTGGCTGGATTACCGGCCATAGCTATTTAGTTTATGGACCGTTGCTAAATGGAATCACGAGCGTAATAGCCCAGGGAGCCCCTGACTATCCAAGTATAAGGCGGTGGTTTGAAATCATAGAGCGATATGGCGTTAATGTCTTTTACACTGCCCCGACTGCGATAAGGATGTTTATGCGCCACGGAGAGGGGTTTTTAAAAGGTATAGACCTCTCGTCGCTAAGGGTCATAGGAACTGTTGGAGAGCCTATAAACCCCGAAGCGTGGCTCTGGTATTACAAAAATGTCGGTCTTGAGCGCTGTGCGGTTGTGGATACCTGGTGGCAAACAGAAACTGGCGCTCATATGATTACGACGATTCCTTCTTATCCTGCAAAACCCGGGATGGCGGGAAAGCCCTACTTTGGCATAGAGGCAAAAGTGGTGGACGAGGAGGGGAAAGAACTCCCGCCAGACACCCCTGGATATTTGGTTATTACAAAACCCTGGCCCAGCATGTTTAGAGACTGCTTTAATGAGCCTAACAGATACCAGGAATATTTCAGCATAATTCCGGGTAATGTCTACTTCACCGGAGACATAGCGGTTCGCGACCAAGATGGTTACATCATGATTCTTGGAAGAGCGGACGATGTTTTAAAGGTTGCAGGTCACAGAATTGGCACCATGGAAGTCGAGAGCGCCCTTGTCAGTCACCCTGCGGTTGCGGAAGCGGCGGTTGTCGGAAAGCCCCACGAGGTTAAAGGAGAGGTAATAAAAGCCTTTGTAATCCTTCGCGAGGGACACTTGCCTTCTGAAGAGCTCTCTAAAGAGCTTAAAAACCATGTCAGGAATGTCCTTGGTGCAGTGGCTGTCATTGAGGAAGTGGAGTTTGTGCAAAAGCTTCCAAAAACCAGAAGCGGCAAGATAATGCGAAGAATCCTAAGAGCGATTGAAAAAGGCCAGGATGTTGGAGACACATCCACGCTGGAAGACTGATGAAAGCTCAAAAATCTACTTTAAAATGCCCAAAAGGTAATTGTTTGACTTTGCGTATCACTTATAATTACTCAAAACCCAAGGAGGTGAAGCTATGAGAAAGCTTGCCGTTGCAGCAATAAGTGTGGTCGCACTTGGCTTTGCCACGAGCGGAAAAGACGCAAAGCAAGCTGGAGCTACTCAAGCAAAAGCCAACATAGTCCAGACAGCTCAGCAAGCAGGTCAGTTTAAAACTCTCCTGAACGCAGTCAAAGAGGCAGGCCTTGAGGAAACCCTTGCAAATAAATGCTGCTTTACTGTCTTTGCTCCAACCGACGAGGCATTTGCAAAAGTTCCCAAAGATAAGCTCGATGCACTGCTTAAAAACAAAGAAGAGCTTAAAAAAGTCCTGCTTTACCATGTCGTTGAGGGCAAAGTCTACTCTAAAGACCTGAAAGAAGGTCAAAAGGTCAAAACCGTCCAGGGTCAATCCGCAACCATTAGCTTAAAAGACGGGGCAAAAATAGACAGCGCCAAGATAGTTAAAACTGATGTTGAGGCCTCAAACGGCGTAATTCACGTAATTGACACTGTCATAATGCCTAAATAAATAATCTCGCGCCCGAAGGGCGCGGTTTTGATATAAAATCTCTTTAAGTGAGGGGGATAGTTCTTCTTTGTTTTTTGGTATTTTCCTGTGCTCCGATATCTTCCCAGAGTGGTCTATCTGCCGAGTGTCCTCAAACTCTTATTTTGCTTGCAAGGTCTTGCCCAGGCGATAGAGCTTTTGCCCCTAATTTGCAAAGCGGTAGCAGGATAAAGGTCACAAACCCCATAAATGGCAGGTCGGCTACATTGGCGGTTTATAAAGACCCATCTGTTTCAGAGCTGTGCCTTCCTGAGAGGGTTTTTTCTTACCTCTCAAAAGAGCCATTCAGGGCCAGGGTTGAGGTTCTAAGGTGCGGCATTGACAATATCAAGGATTGCCCTTCAGTCATAGAAGGACTTGCAAGCTACTACTCTCATGCGCATCATGGGAAAAGAACCTCCTACGGGATTGAGTTTGATATGTATGGGCTATATGCCGCAAGCAAAGATGTCCCGCTTGGCTCTGAGTTGATTGTTAAAAACCTCAAAAACGGCCTTGAGGTTAAGGTAAAAGTCGTGGATAGAGGCCCATTTAAGCCCGGAAGGGTGCTGGATCTATCCTACGAAGCTGCAAGAAGAATCGATATGCTAAAAGATGGGGTCGTGCAAGTACAGGCCCGCGTCCTTCGCTGTGGCGATTAAATTATTTTCTAATGAGCGTTAAAGAGCTTCAGTCTTTAATAGATGGCGAGGTTCTAACAGACGAAGCCAGTTTGATGCTATATTCCTATGACGCAACGCCTATAAAAATCCCCAGAGAAAAGCCCCTTTGCGTGGTTTTGCCAAAGAGCGAAGAGGATGTCATAAAAATAGTCAGCTATTGCTACGAAAGAGACATAGCCATATTTCCAAGAGGCGCGGGCTCTGGCTTAACAGGGGGCGCGGTTCCTATAAAGAAGGGCATAGTGGTGTCTTTTGAGAGGATGAACCGCCTTGAAATCGATAGAGAAAACGCCGTTGCCTTTGCCCAGCCCGGGGTTATTACCTCTCACCTTCAGGACGTTGCAGAGTCAATGGGCTTTTTCTACCCTCCTGACCCTTCTTCCTACAGGTATTCCACCATAGGCGGAAATGTTGCAGAAAACGCAGGCGGTCCAAGATGCTTCAAATACGGCGTAACAAGAGAGTATGTCCTTGGTCTTAATGCGGTTATAAAAGAGGGAAAACTCCTGAAAACAGGTGCACCGGTTATAAAAGATGTCGCTGGTTATGACCTTACCAAATTCCTTGTAGGCTCTGAGGGAACTCTTGGGCTTATAACGGGCGTTATTTTAAAGCTGATTCCAAAGCCTCAGGCAAGGGCAAGCGCCCTTCTTACTTTTGACTCAATAAAGAGCCTTTCAGAGGCAACCACAAGCATAATAACCGGCGGGCTATTTCCTTCCGCGCTTGAATTTATGGACGAGGAGGCTCTATCTGTAGTAAGAGCCTTTAGCAATGCCCCGGTGCCTAAAGCCAAAGCGCTTTTGCTTATAGAACTAGATGGAAGCCCCTGCTCTTTAAAAGAGCAGCTTGAGCTTCTTGAAAAGATTGTTAAACCCCATGTGTCGGATTTTAAACTGGCAATTGATAGCTCTTCTCAGCAAACTCTCTGGAGCGCAAGGAAAAGCCTAGGTCCCGCCCTTGCCCGAATAGCCTCAGGCAAGATAAACGAAGATATAGTCGTCCCCCGCTCGCGCCTTGGCGAGTTTTTAGAGCGCTTAAAAGCCCTCTCTGAAAAATACTCTCTAAAGATAGTAACCTTTGGTCACATAGGCGACGGAAACCTGCATGCAAACATACTCTATAACAAATCCGACCCCTCTGAAGAGCTCAGGGCCGAAACTCTGGTTGATGAGCTTTTTGAACTAACCCTCTCTCTCGGGGGCTCTATCACCGGCGAACACGGCGTTGGGCTAACAAAGCGCAAATTTCTCCCATGGCAAGCCAGAGAGGTTGGATACAATCTCATGCTCGAGATAAAAAAACTCTTCGACCCCAAAAACCTTTTCAACCCCGGTAAAGTATTTACCTAAAGCGCGGGGGGAATTCCCCCCGCTACCCCCCTTTTAGATGCTGGCTTCTTGGCTTTCGTAAATGTCAAATTCCTCGCAGAGCTCTAAAACAGCCTGTTTTACTCTGTCTATGGTCTTCTCATCTGGGGATTTTAAAACCTCGTAAATGAGCCTTGCAATCAGCGCCATTTGCTCTTCTTTCATCCCTCTGGTGGTTAAAGCCGCGGTGCCAAGTCTTATTCCGCTGGTCTTACTCGGTGGCAAGGGGTCAAAAGGAATTGCATTTTTGTTAACGGTTATGTTGGCTTTTCCAAGAATATCCTCTGCCTCCTTGCCAGTTATTCCAAGGTTTCTTAAATCTATCAAAACTATGTGGCTATCAGTCCCTCCAGTTATTACTCTCATCCCAAGGCTTATGAGCTCACTGGCAAGAGCTCTTGCGTTATTTACTACCTGTTTTGCATAGAGCTTAAACTCCTCGCTCATTGCTTCTTTAAAGGCAACTGCCTTTGCAGCTATAACATGCATCAAAGGCCCTCCCTGAGTGCCGGGAAAGACCGCCCTGTCTATTTCTTTAGAGAGCTCTTTGGTGCAAAGGATAAATCCCCCCCTTGGACCTCTAAGGGTTTTATGAGTGGTTGAGGTAATGACCTTTGCGTATCCTACTGGACTTGGATATACTCCCCCTGCTATTAATCCCGAATAGTGAGCCATATCAACCATTAAAGTAGCGCCAACTTCCTGCGCTATTTCAGCAAACCTCCACCATTCGATAATTCTTGGATATGAAGAAGCCCCCGCTATTATCAGCTTTGGCTTTACTTCTCTTGCTATTTTGGCAACCTCGTCATAGTCTATAAGCTCTGTGTCTTTGTTTAAACCATAGTAAAAGGCTCTAAAGTATTTGCCCGAGATGTTTACCTTTGAGCCGTGAGTTAAGTGCCCTCCGTGAGATAAATCCATGCCGAGAATGGTATCGCCCGGGTTTAAAAGAGCCAGAAATACCGCCGTGTTTGCCTGTGCGCCTGAGTGTGGCTGCACATTTGCATGCTCTGCGCTGTAAAGAGCCTTTAGACGCTCTATGGCAAGGCTTTCAACTATGTCCACAAACTCGCAACCGCCATAGTATCTCTTTGAAGGGAGCCCTTCCGCATACTTATTGGTAAGCAAAGACCCCTGAGCCTGCATAACCGCCTTTGAGGCATAATTTTCCGAGGCTATCATCTCAAGATGCTCTCTCTGGCGCTTTCTCTCTTTTGCTATGGCCTCATAAACTTCTATGTCAGTTTCCATAAGTTCTTTCATAAAAATATCTTAAGATAACCCTTCTGTAGGTGATTGACATGATAGAGCTTTTAAAATCTGACTTGCCTTTGAAAAATGTTTTCCTGAAAAATTTTCTAAACCTTGGCGATGTGGAAATATCGATGGTAAGACTTTGGCGAAATAGCGAAAATGTAAGAAGATGGTCTTATTCAGACCATGAAATAACTCCTTTGGAACACCTTGAGTTTTTAAACGCTCTTAAATCTGACCGCAAGAACTTCTACTATTTAGTTTACGAAAGTCAATCACCGCTTGGGGTTATATCTCTAAACCGCCTTGACCTTCGCCACAAAAACTCCTTCTGCGGTCTATACAAAAACCCTGAAAAACTCTCCGTTGGTAAAAGGCTCCTTGAGGCTCTTTTAGAGCTTGCCTTTGATGTTTTATCTCTTCACACTCTCAAGCTTGAAGTTATCGAAGGAAATGTCCGCGCCATAGAGCTCTATAAGAGCTTTGGCTTTAAGGAAGAGGGCAGGCTCAAAGAGTTTGTCTTCAAAGACGGTCGATGGCTTGATGTCATTCTAATGGGCATCTTAAACTCTTGACAGAAATTTTTCCTTGAAATAAGATATATAGTCTCTTGGGGCGAGGATAAAGCCCCTGAAGAACTTGACAGCTGAATAAGGAGGAATAAGACCCGGGCAGTTAAGCTTTAAAGAGCTTTTCTGAAGAGTTTGATCCTGGCTCAGCGCGAACGCTGGCGGCGCGCCTAACACATGCAAGTCGAGCGGGGTGGTTTATGCCACTTTAGCGGCAAACGGGTGAGTAACACGTGAGTAACCTGCCCCCGAGAGAGGGATAACCCGGGGAAACTCGGGCTAATACCTCATAAAGCCCGCGCTCACAAAGAGCGCTGGTGAAAGGTGACTCTGTCGCCGCTTGGGGAGGGGCTCGCGGCCCATCAGGTAGTTGGTGGGGTAATGGCCTACCAAGCCTATGACGGGTAGCCGGCCTGAGAGGGTGTCCGGCCACAGTGGGACTGAGACACGGCCCACACCCCTACGGGGGGCAGCAGTGGGGAATCGTGGGCAATGGGCGAAAGCCTGACCCCGCGACGCCGCG
>JBCNVD010000027.1:0-30727 GCA_039630345.1 Aquificaceae bacterium | reverse complement strand
TTAAGGTGCTAATGTGATATAATCTCGCTCAGGAGGTTAGAATGGAGTTAGAAAACCGGGTTAAGGAAATAATAGCAGACCAGCTAGGGGTAGAAGTCGAAAAGCTTGGACAGGATGCCAGATTCGTTGAAGATTTGGGCGCAGATTCGCTGGATGTAGTTGAGCTTATAATGGCTTTTGAGGAAGAATTTGGGATTGAAATCCCGGACGAGGATGCTGAAAAAATCAGGACTGTCGGGGAGGCAATTGACTATCTAAAGACAAAAGTCAGCACTTAATGCGCAGGGTTGTTATAACGGGCGCTGGTGTAGTTTCGCCCGTCGGTAATACGACGGGCGAGTTTTGGGAAAATTTAATAAAAGGAATCTCAGGCATTGGCAAAATAAGGCGCTTTGACCCGGAAGAGATAGGCCTTAGCGTTCACATAGCGGGTGAGGTCAAAAATCTCGACGAGGGGCAGTTTTTTGACCCAAAAGAGGCAAAGCGAGTATCGGATTTTGTTAAGTTTGCATTTGTGGCAGCTTCGGAAGCTATAAAAGATAGCGGTTTTTTAGAGTGTAAGTTAGACCCATACAGGGTTGGAGTAGTGGTAGGAACGGGCATAGGGGGTTTAAGAGACATAGAAGACCAGCAAAGAGTTTTAATTGAAAAAGGACCAAGGCGCGTATCGCCTTTTTTTATCCCTTATGGGATTTCCAATATGGCAGGTGGTCTAATTGCGATGAGGTTTGGCTTTAAAGGCCCAAACTATTGCGTCGTTTCAGCATGCGCGACAGGTAACCATGCAATAGGCGATGCTATGAGACTTATACAAAAAGGCGATGCGGACATCATAATTGCCGGCGGATGCGAAAGCGCAATAACACCTCTGGGGATAGCAGGCTTTGCCGCGATGAAAGCTCTCTCTACTCGCAACAACGAGCCTCAAAAAGCGTCAAGACCTTTTGATAAAGACAGAGACGGCTTTGTAATGGGCGAAGGCGCAGGCATTTTGGTTCTTGAAGAGCTCAATCACGCACTCGCAAGGGGTGCAAAAATATACGCAGAGCTTGTAGGATACGGTGCAACAGACGATGCTTTTCACATAACCTCTCCTTGCACAGACGGGGAAGGGGCTTTTATGTGTATGAAACTCGCACTTGAAGATGCAGGCTTAAAACCGCAGGATGTTGACTATATAAACGCTCATGGCACTTCAACGCCACTTAACGACAGGTCTGAAACGATTGCCATAAAAAACCTCTTTAAAGAGCATGCAAAAAGCTTAAAAATAAGCTCTATAAAGTCAATGATAGGTCATTTGCTTGGCGCTGCTGGAGCAGTCGAGGCTATAGCAACTATCAAAACCATCCAAACTGGGATAATTCCGCCGACTATCAACCTTGATAACCCGGACCCTGAGTGCGACCTTGATTATGTGCCAAATTTGGCCCAAAGAGCGGATGTAAGGGTAGCGCTTTCAAACTCCTTTGGCTTTGGTGGAACAAACGCCTGCCTTGTTTTTAAAAAGTTTGAAAAGGATTGAAGAATTAACCGGCTACGCCTTTAGAGATAAGTCTTTGCTTGAAAGAGCCTTTTCTCACAAATCTTATAGCTCTCAGAGCTATGAAGTTCTGGAATTTTTAGGAGATTGCGTTGTGAATTTACTTGCGGTTGAGCTTTTGATAGAAAAATTCCCCAATAAATCTGAAAGCGAGCTTGCATTGATGAAATCTTTTATAGTTTCTTCTGATTTTCTTGCAGAGCTTGCGGAAAATTTATCGCTTGAGAATTTTATTCTGGTTAGACAAAAAAAAGAAGAGATAAGCCAATCTGTTTTATCTGATGTTCTTGAGGCTCTCTTTGGGGCTATTTACATTGACTGCAGGGATCTGAGCCTGGTTCGAGAAGTTTTCAGGAAGCTATTTGAAAGTCAAATCATCGACGCAATAGAAAAAGAGAGGTATAAAAAAGATTATAAAACCCTTCTTCAGGAAATATCCCAGCAAAAGTGGCGCGAAAGACCTGTTTACAGGGTAGTCAGCGTCGAAGGACCAGAGCATAGCAGGACTTTTTTTGTAGAATGCAGCATAAAGAGCATAAGGGCTATAGGCACTGGCTCTAGTAAAAAAAAGGCACAGCAGGACGCTGCTATGAAGGTGCTTGAAGCTATACAGAGAGGCATTCAAGATGGCGATTAAATTCAATCGATTGCTTTATTAAATCCCTGTAGATAAATATAGGGGTAAAGATGGTCTTAAGTAGAGGCTTTTGGCTAATAGAAGATAGCAATTCCTCTACTTCTTCAAGTAAACTTTTCAGGATAGAATTTAGCTCCTCTATGGGGGAGAGTCTAAGGAGTTCTCTCTCTAGCTCTTCGGGGATAGACCCAAGAAAAACCGCATCAAAGGTCAAAACCTCATAGATTTGCTGGGCTTGCTCTTCAAAAATCGGGATGGTCTCTGAAATCAGGACATTAAGGCGGTTAATAATTTGGTTACATAGCTTGCTATCTGGCCCTGAAGAGCAAAGCTCGGAAAAGGAAGATATATCCTCCACATCCAGCTTAAGCTCTGTTCGCAAACCTTCCATCATATAAAGGGCAAACCTGACAGCCTTTTCGTAAGCTATTAGCCAGCAAAGCGTATTAGCCATTTAAATCCTCCACACAAATTACGCCAAGCTCTTTAAGGCGCTCTCTAAAGCTCTCATTTACAATATATCCCTCGCGTGTTAAAAAACTCTTTACTTTTTGAGTAAGTCTTTCGCCATGACTGTCGTTATCAAAAAGCAGGATAACCTGTGAAAACCCCTCAAGAAGGTCAGGCAAATCTCTGAGTCTTCTTGCCTCTATGGTTTTTATGTTTTTTATACCAAAGCGCGCTAGCGCGCGAAGGTCATTTCTGCCCTCGACCAATACTACCCCTTTTGCTCTGGATAGTTCATCAATCCAGCTATGGAGCTTAGATTCCCAAAACATCCTCCATGCTGTAAATTCCGGGGGGCTTATTTATTATCCACTTTATGGCCTCAAGACATCCTCTTGCAAAGATTTCCCTAGAGCTAGCTCTATGCGTTAACTCAAGTCTTTCGCCATAGCCTAGCAAAAACAGGGTATGCTCTCCTATTACATCTCCGCCTCTCAGGGCAAGGGTGGAAACTTCTTCACCTCTTGGGCTGATACCTTCGCGAGAATGCACTGATTTATTTAAATTTAGAGCCTCCATAACTATACTCTCTAATTTAAGAGCGGTTCCGCTAGGGGCGTCTTTTTTGTTTCGGTGATGAATCTCTAAAATCTCTGCATCAAAACCCTTATCCTTTAGGGCTTTGCAGGCAAGTCTTGCTAATTTAAAAAGAAGATTAACCCCAAGACTCATATTTGGCGCTATTAAAATGGCTATTTCTGAAGAGAGATTTTGTATTTGTGAGAGCTCTTCTTTGCTATGACCTGTTGTTCCGATAATTAGAGGCTTTTTCTCTCTGGCACAAAGGTTTGCAAACTTGACGCTCTCTTTTGGAGTTGCTGCAAAATCTACCACCAAATCAACATCTTTTATTACCTGTGAGAGGTCTGAGAATATCCCTTCAGAGGCTTTTAGAGGATGTTCTACTATGAAAGGCAAAAACTCCCCGCTTTGCTCGCAGAGCGAGGATATTGCCCTGCCCATCCTGCCAAGACCACCGCAGAGCGCAAACTTAATCATAGTCGTCTTCAAAAAAGTCTTCTTCCAGCTCTTCTATGGCGTCCATAACCTGATCGGGGGGGACTATGGAAGGGTATATTGCAACCTTTACCCCTTCGGTGAAGAGAAACCTGCGAACAATTTCCTGAAAGTGCTCAAATTCTTCATGGGTTAGGTCGCTTCTTATGCTCTCGTCGATGGACTTTCTGGTTATGAAAAATCCTACCAGACTGAAAGGAACCACATAGGGTTGTTCTTCTTGCATTAGATGTTAATTATACTTTAGGGAATGAGGTTTGCATCAATTAGCGGAAAGTTTATGAAAGTGTGGTCGCAATCCAGTAGACTCGTTTTAAAAAACATGCAAGACCATGTTGCTTTTTTGCACGGGCTTTTGACAAACGACATTCGCTCCATGGGTAATATGAGCGTAAGTTATAATCTCTGGCTTAAAACCAACGGAAGTGTGAGGTCTGATTTTTATGTCTATAGAATAGACGAGGCTTTTTATCTCTTTGGTGAATTTGAAGAAAGCTTAAAAGAAGAATTTTTAAAGCTCAGAATGTCTCTGAAGGTAGAGTTTGAAGTGCTTAATTGGGAACTTGCCTTTGTTGAAGGTGCGGATTTTGGATTTGAATGTGGGACATTTGATGGGCTTTTTGTCTTTAGAAACCCTATCAGGTTTGGAATAGAAGGATACGATGTCTTTGGCGAAAAGGAAAAGCTAAGAGAGTTTTTAAAAGGTCAGGAGATAGATACCAGAGAGTTAGAGCTTATAAGAATCCAGAATCTTATCCCTGCAGTTGGCAAAGAGCTAATTGAGAAAATATCCCCCATAGAAGCCTGCATGATACCAAGGGCAATAAGTTTAACCAAAGGGTGTTATGTAGGTCAGGAAGCGATAGCAAGGGTTTATTACAGGGGCAAACCTCAAAGGGTGCTTGCAAAAATAAGGGCAAAGGGTTTAAAAAAGGGTCAGAAGATTCTCTCTGACTCTTTTGAGGCAGGGTTTGTAACATCCGCTTTAGAAGATTTAGGGCTTGGATTTATCTTAAGAAAAGCCCTAAATAGCGAGCTAAAAACAGACTGTGGTGAAAAGGTTATAATTGAAAAGCTCTGTGACGAGAGAGGAGTTTCTCAAGAAACAGCATGAATGCGCCTTAAGAGCTTTTCTTGAAGGAAGCTCAGAAGCAGAGCTCTATGGCGGAATTGACCTAAGTTTTGAAAACCCACTAAGGACCCCGACCCGGGCTTTTGCCTGTATGGTGGTTTTTGACGGTAAAGAGGAGGTTTCAAAGGTTTTTGCCGAAGGGGTTGTTAAAGAGCCATATGTGCCCGGGCTTTTAGCCATGAGAGAGCTTGAGCTTATTTTAAAAGTCTTTGAAAAGAGTGAGATAAAGCCTCAGATGATACTAATTGACGGTCATGGGCAGGCGCATCCAAGACTTTGCGGAATTGCCATGCAGGTGGGGCAAGAGCTTGACATTCCTGCCATAGGGGTTGCCAAAAGTCCTCTTGTGGGGGAGTTTAAATATCCTGCGCCCCGAAGGGGCGCGTTTGAGGAAATAATTTATAAATCAAGAGTGGTTGGGTATGTTTTAAGGACAAAAGAGAATGTAAAGCCTGTTTTTGTCTCTGCGGGGCATAGAATTAGCCATCTTGGTGCAATTGAGGTGGTTTTAAAGCTTAGCAGGTATAGAATCCCTGAGCCTATAAGACTTGCGCATCTTGGTTTAAGCAAATTACGATGAGTCAGGTTCTGGCAATTGCTTTGGGGGGATTAATAGGCGTTTTGGCCAGATTTCTTGTGGTGAAAATCTTCTTTAGACCCGAGTTTCCTATGGGGACTTTGGTGGTTAATTTAAGCTCTGCACTCCTTATTGGGTTAATAATTGGGGTGCTTGGAGAATCTATGAGTTTGGTTCAGAAAGGGTTTTTAATAAGCGGGCTTATGGGGGGTTATTCGACCTTTTCTTCGCTTGTTTACGAGGTTTTTTACATGATTTTAAAGGGCAAGCTGGCTTTGGCTATTGGATATTTACTTATTAGCAACCTTCTTGGGGTTATTCTGGTTGCTCTTGGGTATTACCTTGGCAAGGCTTTAATTATTTTTATCAGTAGCGTTTTTTATATATAGAGCGCTTAGCTCGAAGTGTTTTCTGGCGAGCTCTTTTGCAAAAACTTTATGTTCTGACTCTTTGGCCAAAAGGCTATTGACCTTGCCCCTGACATAGGCTCTGTAGGATTTATAAAAATAGAGGAGCTCTTTTGGGGCGGTTTCGCCAATGGCATTAAAGTAGGCTTTTTCAAAAATTTCAGAAAGATCCCATCTTGAGTTTAGCTCAAGCTCCATGCTTAGAAAGCACATATCGTTTATCCTATCTGCGCATCTAAAGCGCTCGTTAAACTCAACGCAGTCAAAGACGCATGTGCCTTCTTTTAAAAAGGCGACATGCTCGAGTCTTATATCGCCGTGTCCGTCGATGATTAATCCTGTATTTGCACGCTCTTTAAAAATGTCTATGTTTTCTTCCATGAACTTTTCGCTTCTTGATTTTATAAAGTCAAAGGTCTCTTTGGGGATGGTGAGGTTTATAAATTCCTTAGTTTGCTCGAAGTTTTCCATAACATTGTAAATAATCACCGAAGGGTCCTGGAAGTTTTTGCATATTCTGGCACTTTTATGAAAACTTGCTATGTGATTTGCAAGATTTATGATATCACTCTGGGTTATTTTATCAAGTCTGTTTATCATTATACTCTCTTCGGGGATTTTTTTCATTTTGATGGCGCTTTCTACTATGTTAGAGCTATTTTCCAGCTTTAATTTTGAGTCAATTAAGCTAATTGGGACCACATCAAGGTATATCCATGGGCAAAGTCTTCTGTTTAGTTCGAGCTCAAGTTTGTAAAACTCAAGGCGCTTCTCATACGTTGAGTAGTCTAAAAAACCGAAGTTAACGGGCTTTTTTATCTTATAAACCACATCTTCAAGAATCAAAACCCAGCTTGCGTGAGTATGCAAGACTTTTGCCCCTATTTCGCTTGCGAGGTTTTGAATATCTAAATTGGTAAGCATTTGCGATCAGCTGAAGTTTGATATATATTTTAGCCTATGTTTGCAAGAGAAGAGGAAGAGCTCCAGTCAAGTTACATAGAAGAGCTCAGGAAAAAAGGTAATTTAGTGACGGTTTTTTTAACAAGAGGGAACAGAATAACCGGAAAAATCATAAAGCACGATAAATACACAATTCTCCTTGAGGTAGAAGGAGAGCCAAACTTGATATATAAACATGCAATCAGCACAATAACCCAAGGGGGCTAATGAAAGCCCTCATAGTAGGGATTATAGAAACGACGCGCGAGGAAGCCCTTGACTCTATCCGTGAGCTTAAAGAGCTCATTAAATCCTTGGGGGGCAGGTCAATAGGGTATGTGCTTCAAAGGAGGAGCTATCCAGACCCGAGATTTTATGTAGGGGCAGGCAAACTCCAGGAGATCAAGCTAATCATTGAGGGCACAGGGGCAGATGGGGTGGTTATTGATGCGTTTTTGACGCCTTCGCAGGTCTCAAACCTTGAGAGAGAACTTGGGGTAAAGGTGCTTGATAGAGCAACCCTGGTGCTGGAAATTTTTTCGCAAAGGGTTAGGTCAAAGACCGCAAAGCTTCAGGTAGAGCTAGCAAGACTGACTTACGAACTCCCAAGGCTTTATGGAGCCGGGGACGAGCTCTCAAGACTAGGAGGTGGAGTGGGGACAAGAGGTCCTGGTGAGCAATCCGCTGAGATAAGAAGGCGCGCTATTAGAAAGCGCATAGGTCAGATTAAAAAAGAGCTAGAGCAAGTCAAAGCCCAAAGGAGAGAGCAAAGAAAGAGAAGAGAGATGGGGAATGTTTTAAGAGCTGTTCTGGTTGGCTATACAAATGTAGGCAAATCAAGTCTTATGAGGGCAATCACCGGTCGTCAAGCACCTGTTGAAAACATGCCTTTTTCCTCGCTTGATACTCTGACCTCTGCAAGGATTCTCTCAGGCGAGATAAAGCTCCTGCTTACAGATACGGTGGGCTTTATCAGAAAGCTACCGCCTGAGCTTATAGAGTCTTTTAAGGCGACTCTGGAAGAGCTCACAGAGGCTGATTTAATACTTCACGTGATAGATATTTCGGATAAAAACTGGTTTGAGAAAGTTGGCGTTGTTAAATCAGTGCTTGCAGACCTTGGAGCTCAGGAAACGCCCGTTATATATGTCTTTAATAAAGCCGACAGGGTTATAAGTTCTCCTTCTAAAATAGACCTCCTTACAGAGCCTGCTTTTGTGGATTCAAAAGCGGTGGTGGTATCTGCCTTAAGAGGCTGGGGCATTGATAGACTTGTTGAAGTTTTGGGAAAAGAAGGAATGCGCCTAAAGGGGGTCAGCGCTTGAAAAAACTTGTCGTCCTTGGCGCTCAGTGGGGCGACGAAGGGAAAGGCAAGGTCGTGGATTTGCTATCGCCTGAGTTTGAGCTTGTCGTTAGATATCAGGGAGGTTCAAACGCAGGCCACACGGTGGTTTTTAATCAAAAGCCTGTGGTTTTGCACCTTTTGCCCACAGGCATACTCCATAAAAACGTAAAGGCTTTAATAGCACAAGGGGCAGTAATCGACCTTGAATTGCTCCTTGAGGAGATAAAAAAACTTGAAGAAATAGGGATAGAAATAAAAGATAGACTCTTTTTAAGCGAAAGAGCACACATAGTGCTAAATTATCACAGGGTTATAGAAAGACTCCTTGAGAGCAAGGATAAAATTGGCACTACCCTTAGGGGAATAGGACCCAGTTATATGTTTAAATTTGCAAGAAGGGGCATAAGACTCTGCGACATAAAAGATCATAATAGACTCTATTCAACCATAGAAGAGAATGTAGAGCTTGCCAAAGAGTTATGCAGGGATCTGGATTTATGTGAATTAAACCCTCAGGAAATATATGAAAAAACAGTTAATTATTTTGAAAAGATAAAAGATATGGTTGTGGACGCAGGCAAAATGCTCCTATCTTGCCAGAGCGTGCTATTTGAAGGGGCTCAGGGCTCGCTTCTGGATGTGGATATGGGAACTTACCCTTTTGTAACTTCTTCTAACTCTTCCGCTCTTGGACTTTCAAACGGAACCGGTCTTTCGCCAAAATACTTCTGCGACGCTAAATTCTGGGGCGTTTTTAAAGCCTATGCAACCCGCGTAGGGGCTGGTCCATTCCCTACAGAACTAAACTCCCAGGAAGGAGAGATTTTGCGCAAAATCGGTAACGAGTTTGGCTCAACCACCGGAAGACCAAGAAGATGCGGCTGGATAGATTTAGTTGCCTTAAAGCACGCAATTGAGGTCAACGGCATCGACGCTCTTGTGATGACAAAGCTAGATGTTCTTGACTCTTTTGAAAGGGTTAAAGCATGCGTGGCTTACAAACTCGATGGCAAGATAACCCAGAGCTTTCCCGCAGACATTACAAGCTTAAAGAGCGTTGAACCTATATTTGAAGAGCTCCCGGGGTGGCAGGTTTCAACAAAAGGGGCTCGGTCTATAGAAGAATTGCCAGATAGAGCTCTGGAATTTATCAGCTTCATAGAAGAGCAGCTAAATACACCCATAGTGATGCTCTCAACGGGTCCATCAAGAGAAGAATACATACTGCTATGAAAGACTATTACGCAATTCTTGGGGTTTCAAAAGATGCAACGATTTCTGAAATAAAATCCGCCTACAGGAGACTGGCAAAACTTTACCATCCTGACATTAACAAAGACCCGGAGAGCTCTCAAAGATTCAGGGAAATCAATGAGGCTTATCACGTTCTCTCTGACGCGGAAAAGCGAGAAAAATACGACCAGATATTAAACTCGCGCGACGAGCGCGCATATAGAGACTTTATGGAATACATCCAGGAATTTATAGACAGCATCATAAGCGGAATGAGAGCTCCAAAGCCAAGGCGAGGTCAGGATTTAAGACTTAAACTAAAGCTGACCCTGGAAGAGGCAGCGTTTGGATGTAGCAAGGTAATTAAGTATGAGCGATGGGATGATTGCGATAACTGTCAGGGCAAAGGATACGAAGGAGAGCCGCAGATAGAGACCTGCCCAGCTTGCAAAGGGAGCGGAAGGAGAGTGAGCGGGATATTTTCTTTCCCAAGGCCCTGCTCGGTATGCAAAGGCAGGGGGGTGATAATAAAAAACACCTGCAGGGTATGTGGGGGGAGAGGAAGGGTTGCGCGCGCCAGCGCGGTTGAAGTTTCCATACCTCAAGGCACTCAGGAAGGTGATACGCTCCTTGTAAAGGGTTTTGGCCACGCTGGCGAAAGAGGAGGTCAGGCGGGGGATTTGTATCTGAGAGTGGAGCTACTGGCGCATGAGAGGTTTAAAAAAATTGGCAACGACCTGCATACTGAAATTTTTATATCATTCCCAAAAGCCGTCCTTGGGGGCGAAGAGAGTATAAAGGGTCTTGATGGCAAAGAGCTGAAATTTTTTATCCAGCCCGGCACAGAATGTGGCTCGAGCGTGGTTTTGCCAAAAGAAGGCTTTCCATCCTCGCAAGGAAGGGGCAATATGGTAATTCAGATTCGCATAGAAGTTCCTAAAAATATAAATTCAAGCACAAGAAAACTTCTGGAGAAGTTAGAAAAGCAGCTCAATGGGGAAAATAGCGGCATAATGAGGCGGATTCTTGGACTTATGCCCCCTTGGAAAGGCGCTTGATGTGAATGTAGTCTCCAATTCCAAGTCTGTTCCAAAGAATTTTTAATAGCTCTATAAAAATCAAAGCAGTGGTTCTGGCATCGTCTTTTGCCCTGTGGGCTCTTCCGTGTTGGATGCTAAAGTATAAAGCAAGGTCTTTTAGAGAATAGCGTTTTAGCTCCGGAAGGATGTTTCTTGCAAGATGATAGGTGCATATATAAGGGTGGCGAAAGCGCTTTTTATAGACCCTTCTGTAAATTCTGTCTATAAAAGCGATGTCTTTTTCAGCCCTGTGGGCGACTATGATATGGTCTTTTATAAAACTCTCAAGATGGGGCAAAACCTCTATAGCGGTCGGTCTTCCAACGAGCATCGCGTTTGTTATGCCAGTTAGCTGAGTTATCCTGCCGGGCAGTGGGTATCCGGGGTTTACGAGGGTGCTAAATTCTTCTGTTATTATTCCCCCCTCTACCCTTACGCAGGCAACCTCTATGATTTCGCATGTTTGCGGGTCTATGCCCGTTGCTTCTATATCAAGGCTAACAAAGACGCTCTCAAGTAAGAGCTCTTTCACTTTTAAACCTCTGAGAGTAGGCTTTAAAGGTATTTAACAAAAGCGCGGTCACGGTCATTGGACCCACACCGCCCGGAACAGGGGTTATGGCGCTTGCTAGCTTTGAAACTTCTTCATAGTCAACATCTCCAGAGATTTTGTTATCAACTCTGGTTATGCCAATGTCTATAACTATTGCGCCTCTTTTTACCATATTGGCCTTTATCAAAAAGGGCTTTCCAACGGCGCTTATAATAATGTCCGCTTCGCGGGTATGGATTGAAATATCTTTTGTGTTTATGTTGCACATCCTGACAGTGGCACCGCGCCAGAGCATCAAAAGCCCAAGAGGTCTTCCTACTATAAAACCCGTTCCTACTATTACGACCTCTGCGCCTTTTGGGTCAATTTCGTAGTGCTTTAAAAGAAGCTCCACCCCAAGTGGGGTGCAGGGAATAAAGCCCTTATCCGCCTGAGCCATCAAAAAACCAAGGTTTATAGGATGAAAACCGTCCACATCTTTGGATGGGTCTATGGCGCTTATTATCTCCTGCTGGTCTATGTGCTTTGGAAGTGGAAGCTGAACGATAATGGCGTCCACGCTTTCGTCAAGATTAAGCTGGTTAATTAGCCTAAGGAGCTCTTCTTTGGATGTATCCTCACTTAGGTGATATACCCTTGATTCAATCCCTACAGAGTTGCAGGCTTTTTGTTTGTTTGATACATAAATCTGGCTCGATGTGTCATTGCCTACTAAAACAGCACAAAGGCAAGGTGGCCTAAGACCCTCTTTTTTTATAAGATTTACCTTCTGTTTTATTAGCTCGCGCAAAGGCACTGAGGCGGCCCTTCCACTTAAAATAACCTGGGCCATAATCTTTTAAGTATATCTATTTTTTGCCCGCAGGTTGACAGTTTAGGCCGTCAGCTTCTAGCTTGCATATCTCTCCCCTGCAAAGGAGCTTATCCTCATCTTTGCCAGTTAGCACTTTGCAAAAACCGAGGTATCTGGGCCTTCCATAAACAAACCTGTATCCATTGCCTTCTTTTTCCAAAACTATGTGACCACCTACATATACGCCAGGTTCGCAAAAGTACTTGCTCGAATATGTAGCCACGGCTATAGTTTTGCCCTTTGCAAACCTTCCAATAAGCACTTGCTGAATTTCAAAAACTTCGGTCTTTTCGCCTGCTCTGGATGTAAAATCAGGACACACAGGGCAGTGAAGCCCATCCTTTGTGCGAACGGGTTTAACAGGGCAAACGATACGCAATACATCTTCTTTGCTAAGAGAAAGCGCTAAATTCAGCATAGTAAAAACGCTGGTTATTATCTTTAGCATTCTTTAATTTATAATCAAAACCCAGTGAGAAGCGTCAAAGTCGGGATAGTAGGCTGTGGCACAGTCGGAAGTGGGGTGGTAAAGTTAATTTTAGAAAATCACAATCACATAATTTCGCAAACAGGGGTAGACATAAAGCTCATAAAAGTCGCAGATAGAGACTGGCAAAGAGAGAGACCTTTTAAAGTGCCTATGGAGCTAAGGACCGAAGACTACAGAGAAGTTTTAGAAAGTTGCGACATAGTGGTGGAGCTAGTAGGCGGCATTGACTTTGCAAAAAATCTCATAGAGAGTGCCCTAAGAGCAAAAAAGCATGTAGTTACGGCAAACAAGCACCTTCTGGCAACATATGGGGAAGAGCTCCTGAGTCTTGCAGAGCAAATGGGGGTTTTAATTGCCTTTGAAGCCTCTGTGGGAGGGGGAATTCCGGTAATTAAGGTCCTTAAAGAAGCCCTTAGCGCAAACCAGATAAAGTCAGTGCACGGGATTTTAAATGGCACCACCAACTACATCCTTGGCTGTATGGAAGGCGGGCAGGATTTTAGCTCCTGCCTTAAAAAGGCTCAGGAACTTGGATACGCAGAAAAAGACCCAACACTTGACATTGAAGGTATAGACAGCGCACACAAAATAGCAATCCTTGCAATGCTTGCCTTTGGGAAGCTATTTAAAACCTCTGAAATACTGGTGGAGGGAATCAGCAAATTAAAGCCACTGGACTTAAGCCTCGGGGCAGAGCTAGGATACAGACTAAAACTTCTCGGCATAGCCAAAAAAGACTCAGATAGCGTCCAACTAAGGGTCCATCCTGCATTTTTACCAAACTCAGAGCCACTTTCAAAAGTGGACGGGGTTTTTAACGCCATAAAAATAGAGGGTGATTTTGTCGGCGAAATCACCCTTCAGGGTCAGGGGGCAGGCTCTTTGCCCACCGCATCCGCCGTCGTATCAGACATCATAGACATTGCTCTAAATAGCTCAAGAAGCCAAAGACCAAAAACCACAAACCTGAATTTAGAAAAAGATTTTACATCAAGATACTATCTAAGGCTTCAGGTAGTTGATAAACCTGGGGTTCTTGCGTCTGTTGCAGGGGTTCTTGCAAGGCATCAAATCAGCATAGCCTCTGTTTTACAGAAAGAAAAAGTATGCAAAATAGCAAACTCTGAAAATAAGGCTCTTGTTCCGCTGGTTATATTAACCCACAATGCCAGAGAAAGTCAGATGCAAAGAGCTATTGAAGAAATCCGTCTGCTTAAAATAAGCGACGAAAACCCAGCAATTCTAAGGATAGAGGAAGATATAAGATGAAACAGCTGGCGGTATCTATCCTCTCTGCAGATTTCTGGAATCTCAAAGAGCAACTGCAACAGTGTATAGAAGCAGGTGCAGATATTGTGCACTTTGATGTCATGGACGGGCACTTTGTGCCCAATATCACCTTTGGCCCTCTATTGCTTGAGCAGATAAAAAAGCATTGCCCTATTCCTCTGGATGCTCATTTGATGATTGATAGACCCGAAAGATACATAAAAGACTTCATCCTAGCAGGCGCAGACATGGTAAGCATCCATATAGAAAACAGCCCCCACATCCACAGAAGCATTGACCTTATTAAATCCCTCGGCGCAAAGGCGGGGGTAGCGATAAATCCTGCAACTTCACTTGATTTTCTCTCAGAAGCTCTTTACTACGCTGACTTTATCCTGCTTATGTCAGTAAATCCCGGCTTTGGAGGTCAGAGTTTCATCCAGCGCTCCATAGATAGACTAAAAAGACTCAGCTTCATGGCAAAATCAATAAACCCGCTTTTGAAAATAGAAATCGACGGCGGTATAAAAGAAGAAAACATAGCAATAGTTGCAAAATCAGGCGCGGACATTCTGGTAGTTGGCTCTGACATCTTTAAAGCCCCAGATATTAAACGAAAAGTCTACAATCTAAAGGGGATTCTAGACCACATTGAGCTTCCTTAACGGAAAACAGGCAACTTAATACCCCTTAAATCAAAAATACTTAAAGACAGAAAAGCCTCTCTTAAGCGTCTTTGCCCTTCAAAACTCTCCCTTAGCAAAGTGCCAATTTGCCAGCAACCTCCCTTATAAGATATTTGCAGACTCTTCAAAGTGTCCTTTCTGGCAAAGATGTCTCTTATAAAGCCAATCTCAAGGTCTATACTCTCTCCCCTGAAACTTAGGTCAAACCTCAGCTGTTCGTTTTTACCAGCGCCTTTTCTCACAACTGAGTGAGTTATCTTCGCCTCCAGATTTTTACCAAAAACCCTCAAAGAGCTAAACTCACCCTCCTGAGCTTTGTCATCTAAAGTCTTTTCATAAGAAGCTACTAGCCAGCTAAATGGATTTATCTCTATCACGCCCCTTAGGGGCGTGAGATTCCCACCCACCCTCCCTGAAGTTTTGATATTGGCACTGAGCTTTTGCTCGTTGTTTCTGAAGGCTTTTAAATCCAGACTCAATTCGGCGCTATTTTCGTCTTTTAAGCGGTCAAAGAGGTCAAAACCAAGAGCTTCTCCTTTTACGTCTATATAGCTGTAGCGAGCAGATGCACTTAGCTCGAGCTTGTTTTTTTCAAATTCCCAGTTTAAAAAGGTTCGAAAGGTATTGGAAAAATCCAAAGAAGTGACAAAAGACGAAGGATTAAGATAGTAAATGCCACCAAGCCCAAAGTCAGTAACTAAAATAAAATTATCACCAAGCTTTTTTTGATGAGTTAGTTTTGGCATTAGCAAAAGTCTCTGGGTGTTTGTCCCCTCTTTCCTGTAAAAGTTTGTAAATGAGCTCCTGAGGCTAAAATAAGTGTCTTTAAAAAGTTTATGTGATGGAAGATATACCCCTGCTTCTGGAAGTCTTTGCAAAATAGAGCTATTTTTAGAAGTTGTGTCATAAAAGTGCCTGAAATCAAGATATACTATGGAGTTTCCAAAATACCTGGAAAAGCTAAAAAAAGACTCTATGTAAGGGGCAGTTTTTTCATCTCCTTTTGCGTAGTCTCGCAAAAAATCTCTATCAGATACAAAGTCCAGTTTTAAATTGATGTTATCAAGGTCCAGGCTTAGTTTAAACCTGTATCTGTTTTCGACTCTTCTTTCGCGATAGGTTCTGATATCAGGCTCTTTAAATAAAGAGAGGTTAAATAAAAAGTCGTTGCTCTTTTTGATTGCCTGCCTGTATTCAAAGTTTAGACCCTTTATCCCGGAACTCCTTACATCAAGGCCAATCGTTGCATCTTTGTTCTGACCAAAAACAAAATAAACCCCCTGTCTGTAGATAAACCTGCTGTCGCTATCAGAGCCTATTTCGGGCGGTAAAAGCCCGCTTCTTCTTTCTCCAACTGGCAGGATAAAACCGGGGAGATAAAAAACGCTTTGATTGAAAAACTTCAAAGTCGAAGGGCCTAAATAAGCGTATCTTTGACTGAGTTTTGCCCTCTGAATGCAAAGAAAGAGCTCTCTTCTATCCGGAGGGCAGGTGGTTATGCTGGCATCACTCAAATCAATTTCGTTTGCAGAAGCTTTTAAAAAAGAAGCATTTACATAAACTGTATTTATCCTTCCACTTGCAAAGGTTAAAAACCCCTCTTCTCTTAATGTGTCAAAAAAAGCCTCCTGAGCCTCAAGCTGCAAACTCTCATCCAAGGATTTGAGTTTTAAATTCCCAAAAGCGTAAACTTCGCCGGCTTTTACATCATAAACAACGGTGTCTGCGTTTATTATGTAGTTTTTAAATTTAGCAACGACATTGCCATAGGCAAATATTCTTCCGGAGCTCTCTCTCTCAAGAAAATCAGAGTCTATGTCAACTTCAGCCGCAAAACTTATGGAAAGTAGCAAAACTATCCATATCAGAGCCATATATCAAGTTTTAGATTGAGCTCTTCGATGATTGATAAAATAAGTTCAACTTCCTGAACATATAAATCATACTTACCGCTATTGTAAGCTGATTTAAAGCTACTTAAGTAAAATGGCACCCTTAGAAAATCGCCTGAGTTTATGGCAAAGAACATATATTTACCAACAAAGGAGAAGTAAATGTCCTGTTTAAATCCTTTTTCTCTGGCTTTTTTGTAAAATTCTACCATTCTTCTCATTAAACTTATACTAAGGATATACCTTGCCTCTATCTGGTCTTTGCTCCAGACACTGAAGATTTCCTCAAACTCCGGGTCTTCGAGTTTTACCTTTTTTAAAGCTTCCCAGGGCAGGGAAAAGACCTTTTCAAAGTTTGGCAAGACCACAACCGGAACTTTTGCGGTTTTTGGAAACTCAGCAATGGCAAAAACCCCTCTAAAGATGTCAACCCAGTATTGTCTTTTTTTACCCTGAACATACTGTGTTTCTAAATACTGAGCGTGAACTTCGGAGAAGTTAATCCTTATGGAATCAACAGAAGCGATTATTAAATCTTCTCCTCTGTATCTATCCGGCATTGGTTTGTGGCTAAAGAGCATGCTATTTAAGAAAAAATCAGAGCGAATGTAATCTTGAGGTCTATATTCAAAATTTTCGCCAAATTTATGCCTGAATAGACTCTTTAAAAACAGCTCTTTAAAAACTCCTTTATAGTATCCTTGCTTTATAGACATGGTTGAGATAGCGCCTGCAATAAAAATAGCAACGCCAAAGAGCTTTAAATAACTATGAGAAGAGTAATGCATCCCAAAAAGGTAAATAATTGCCCCAATAGTTGAATATATTGAAAGCCACGTGATTGTGCTTTTTACGAGCCCATTTCGCTCCTTTTCGACAATCTCTATAATAGATTCAAGATTATCCATTAATTTTTAAATAAAGCCCTTACATCAGGGGTTTTCTTCTCCTCTTCTGGGGCTTCAAACCACTCTGCGGGTTTGAAGTTAAAAATCCCTGCAATTATATTTATCGGGAAAATCCCAAGGGCGTTGTTATAATCTGTTACTGCGGCGTTATAGGCTCTTCTTGCGGCGGATATTCGCTCTTCCATCTCTGCAAGAGATTGTTGAAGGTGCAGAAAGTTCTCGTTTGCTCTAAGCTGTGGATAGTTTTCAGACACCATCAAAAGCCTTGATAAAAGCCCGGATAGTTCTCCCTCTGCCTTTAGACGCTCGCCGGGGGGCAATTGTCCCTGCAGGAGTTTAGAGCGCAGCTCTGTTATGCGAATTAGGGTATTTGCCTCGTGTTCCATATAGGTTTTAACCGAAGCCACCAGATTGGGTATAAGGTCGTAGCGGTTTTTTAAATATACATCTATGCTCGAGTAGGCATTTGAAACCGCGTTTCTTTTTGTAACCAGAAGGTTATAGCTTAGTATCACAAAAACCGCAAAGACTGCAAAGACTATCAAAAAAGCAGTCATTTTTCCTCCCTTTGGCGTTTAAATTATAATCCGTGAAAGTAAGAGAAATGTCAATACAGGACATCAGGAGAGTTTACGAGATAAACCTCACTTGCTTTAAAGAAGACGCATGGGACATAAGGGCTTTTGAGAGAGAGTTTAAAGTCCCAAACTCAAAAAGGTGGGTTCTGGAGCTAAAAGATAATATCTTAGGCTATTGCATAGTATGGGTAGTTTCAGACGAGGCTCAAATTATGTCAATAGCAATTGATAAAGACCATCAGGGAAAGGGTCTTGGAAAGTTCCTGCTATCTTATGTTCTTGAAAAACTCATAGATAAAGTAAAAATAGTCACGCTTGATGTTAAATCTTCTAACTTTAAAGCCATTAGACTCTATCAATCCCTTGGCTTTGAGATAATATCTTATAGAAGCAGGTATTATCAAAGCGGTAAAGACGCAATACAGATGGAGCTGAAACTCGATGAAGCTATCAGGAAAACGCTTGAGAGAATTATTTTCACAACAGCTTATTCAGAGTCGTCTTGACGAGCTTGCCCCAAAGATTGAAGCAAAGATAAATGGGCAGTTTGTGGTCATTGGAGTGCTAAAGGGTGCTTTTGTCGTAACTGCAGACCTTATAAGGAGATTTAAATCCCCAATTCTTGTGGATTTTATATGGCTTTCGAGCTATGGTCAAAAGAGCTCTCCCGGAGAGCTTAAGCTAATTTGCGACAGCAGGCTTGATATAAGTGGTCAGAAGGTTCTCGTGGTTGAAGACATAGTTGACACAGGTCAGAGCCTCGAGTGGCTTTTAAAGCACCTTGAGAAAAGAGGCGCTAAAGAGATATATAGCTTTGCCCTTATCAAAAAATCGCGCCGAAAGGCGCGGATTGAGGTAGATTTCTACGCTTTTGAGATAGGGGATGAGTTTGTGGTAGGTTATGGCATGGACCTTGCAGAGGAAGGCAGAGAGCTCCCGGGGGTTTATCTGGTTGAGCTTTGAAGAGGTTCTCTGGTTTATGAATGTGCTTGGGCTTTTTGCCTTTGGTCTTAGCGGGGCTTTAAGGGCAATTGAGGAGCGCCTTGACCTTCTTGGGGTTATTGCCATAGGGCTCACCTGCGCTCTTGGTGGGGGGATTATAAGAGACATCTTGCTATCTGAAGTGCCAAGAGCTCTAAGGTCTGAGATTGATGTTTTGATTGCGCTTGCTGGAAGCATAGGTGCGATAGTTTTAAAGCACTTAAGGTCTGTAAAGATGTTTTTGCCCGTTGCAGACGCAATTGGGCTAGCCGCTTTTAGCACGACAGGTGCAATCCTTGCAAGCTATGCCGGGGTTTCTCCCTTTGGGGTGATTATTCTCTCAACCATCACAGGCGCGGGAGGGGGTTTTATTGCGGAGCTTATGCTAAATAAAGTCCCGAGCGTTTTGAGAGAGGACTTTTACGCCTCTTGCAGTATAGCAGGAGCGGTTGCTTTTTTAATATCCATGCAGGCATTTTCATTAACCGCCTCAGCGATAGTGTGTTGTTTTTGTGTTCTTTTTTTAAGGCTTCTTGCCATAGCATTTAGCTGGCGCTTGCCAAGACCGGGTCAAAGTGCTTAAATAACATCTTATGGTAAATGTTAGAGTCCCAACACCACTTAGGCGCATAACCAACGGTCTTGGTGAGGTGCAAGTAAGCGCAGGTAATGTCCGCGAAGCCATTGAAGAGCTTGAAAAGCAATTTAAAGGCATGCGAGAGAGGCTCATTGACGAAAATGGGGAGCTAAGAAGGTTTGTAAACCTTTATCTAAACGACGAAGACATAAGGTTTCTCCAGGGTCTTGATACCCCCCTAAAGCCAGGGGACACCATATCAATAGTCCCCGCAATAGCAGGAGGAATTACATAAAAGAGCGCTCAATATAAACAAGTAGCTCTTCAAAAAGGGTATAAGACAGGGCTTCGTTCGGGATTTCTATCGTTAGCTTATCAATTCCTCCTGTGTAAATGTGGACCTTTCCGCTTCTGAATTCGACTACCCTTATGTGGTTGTAGGGTATAGCGAGAGTCCTTGTCTCGGTTCGATAGAGCAAATACTTACTCTCGAACTCTATGCCAAATTTTTTTAACTCTTCCTTTACGCTTTTCATGGCATCTACACAGGCTTTAATACATAAAAACCAAAAGCATAATCGCCCACCTTCACGGCTCTGGCAGCTCTAAGACCAGCTTCTTCTATCATAAGCCCCATTTCCCATTCTGAATAGACCTCCTCTTTAGGAGGACCTTTGTCACGCTCTTCTTTCGTCCAGTCTATTATGCACATAAGAGCCCCTGGCTTTGAAGCTCTTGAGACTTCTTTCATAAATTTAACAGGGTCTTCAAGCTCATGAAATACAAAAGCCATATAGACAAAATCCGCAACCGAGTCCTCAATAGGCAAAGATAGCTCAAGACTTAAGAGCACCTCGACATTCTTAAGGCCAAGGGTTTGAACTTTTTTGAGGGCATACTCGATTGCTTCTTTTTGAACATCAAAGGCAATAACCCGTCCAGATTCGCCAACCATTTTTGATAGATAAGGCAGATAAAACCCTGCGCCTGTGCCTATATCAAAGGCAGTCATCCCGGCTCTTAAACCAAACTCTTTTAAAACCTTCTCAGGGTCAAATAGCTCAAGTCTCGAGGGGCTATCTAGCTTTTCAAGCTTTGAAGGGTCAAACTTATGCACAGACTATATTTTAAAACCAAGCCCTAAAAAGGGAGATACATCAAAAGAGTCTAAGGAGCTCTCTGAGGGATTTAATCTCGTCTCTTAGTTTTGCGGCCTTTTCAAACTCCCACTTTTTGGCATGTGCATGCATTTGCTTTTCAAGCTCTTCTATCTTTTTGATAAGGTCCTGCTCGCTTGATATGCCTTCAGGCAGTTTAATAGGCAGTTTAACATAGTCAAGCTCTTCTATGGCAAGGAGCTCTTTAACGGGTTTTTTTATTGAAGAGGGTTGAATGCTATGCTCTTTGTTAAACCTTTCCTGAATGTCTCTTCTTCTGTTTGTCTCCTCTATGGCTTTAGCCATGGATGGTGTTATTCTGTCCGCATATAAAATTGCGCGCCCGTTTATGTTTCTCGCAGCGCGACCTATTATCTGTATGAGAGAGGTTGCGCTCCTTAAAAATCCCTCCCTATCAGCATCCAGAATTGCAACAAGAGAAACCTCAGGCAGGTCAAGGCCTTCTCTCAGGAGGTTTACCCCAACCAAAACTTCAATCTCTCCTTCCCTTAGTTGCTTTACTAGCTTTGCCCTCTTTATTGCATCAAGGTCAGAGTGCAAATATGTTGCCCTGACAGAGCGCTCCAGAAGATATTCTGAAACCTCCTCAGCAAGTCTCTTGGTGGTGGTTATAACAAGAGCTCTTTCATTTCGCTCTCTGTTTTTCTGAATTTCCATAAGGAGGTTCTCAAGCTGTCCCCTCTTTGGTCTTACCTCAACCAGAGGGTCAAGAAGCCCTGTGGGTCTTACTATTTGCTCAACAAGAACCCCCTGACTTTTTTCAATCTCCCACTCATCAGGCGTTGCAGATAGATAAATAACCTGATTTAGTTTTTGCAAGAACTCTTCAAACTTTAAGGGCCTATTATCAAGCGCAGAAGGCAGTCTCCAGCCATATTCAACGAGCTTCTCTTTTCTAGAGCGGTCGCCATTATACATTGCCCTGACCTGAGGGATGGTGACATGGCTCTCATCCACTATGAGCAAAAAATCCTCCGGGAAGTAATCCAGAAGCGTATAAGGTGGCTCTCCCGGGGCTCTACCTTCAAAATACCTTGAGTAGTTCTCTATTCCCTTACAGTGCCCGAGCTCTCTAATGAGCTCAAGGTCATGCATGGTAGTTTGCGTAAGTCTTCTTGCCTCCAGCTCTTTTCCCCTATCCAAAAACCACTTTACCCTCTCATGAAGGTCTCTTTCTATTTGCTCTAGCGCTTCCTCTATGGACTCTTTTGGGGCAACATAGTGAGAGCCCGGAAATAGCACTATTTTGTCAAGTTTGGCGATAATGTGTCTGTTGATTGGGTCTATTATCTCAATAGAATCCACCTCATCGTCCCAGAACTCAATCTTTACAAGTCTATCCTCAACATCCGAAGGCACTATCTCTATGGTGTTTGCCCTCACAGAAAAGCTCGCTCGCGAAAGGGCAACCTCATTTCGTTCATATCCAATCTCAACAAGCTTTCTGGAAACCTGGCTTAGACTAACTACATCCCCTAATTTTAAAGACAGCCTCATCTGATAGTAAGCATGTGGCGAACCAAGACCATAAATGCAAGATACAGAAGCAACAACTATAACATCTCTTCTTTCCAGCACTGAAACTGTTGCGCTGTGGCGATATCTATCAAGCACCTGATTGATACTTGCATCCTTTTCTATGTAAATGTCCTGCTCCGGGATGTATGCCTCAGGTCTATAGTAGTCATAGTAGCTTATAAAATACTCCACGGCATTTTCAGGAAAGAGCTCTTTAAGCTCTCTATAAAGCTGTGCAGCAAGGATTTTATTGTGAGCCAGAATCAATGTAGGTTTTCCATACTTTTGAATGACATTCGCTATCGTGAATGTCTTACCGGTTCCTGTAGCACCTAGCAAAACCTGGTGCTTTAAGCCATAATTTAGATTCTGCACTATTTGCTCTATAGCCCTTGGCTGATCCCCCGCCGGTTTAAGGCTGGTTTTAAGCCGAAATTCCCCAGCTCTTGAGTTAATTTTCACGCTCTACAATCCCTTCAAGAAATCTTATTAAATTCTCAAGCTCTTTAAACTCAGAGAGCAAATCAAGGGCTTTCAAAAGCTCCTCTCTGGCTATACTTCTGGCAAGTTTGGTGCCCCCCAGCTCTATTACTTTCAGGCGCAAACTCTCAGGGTCTTTTACTGGAAAGGAAAAATCCTCAAGCGCGCCTTCGGCGCATATTAAAGGCAAGGTGCACTTCCCCTCTTTGATATCAGAGCCCACCTTTTTACCAAACTTTGACTCACTGCCCTCATAATCAAGAACATCATCAACTATCTGAAAAGCCCTGCCTACATGAATTCCTGCTTTGTATATAAGCTCGTGCTTTTCCTGATTGGCTATCAAAGCCCCTATTTGCAAAGAGCTGGCAATAAGCGCCCCGGTTTTCAGGTCTATAATCCTGAAATATTCATCCTTTGTCAGGATCTTGCCAATGGATCTAAGTTCCAAAAGCTGTCCCTGAGACATTTTCATAACCGCTTTACTTAAAATCTCTATCGCTTTTATGTTTCCAAAGTTTGCATAAAGTTCAAGTGCCTTGGCATAAAGGTAATCACCTGCAAGCACGCACGATTGATTGCCAAAAACCAAATTAGCGCTCTTTTTACCTCTTCTTAAACTTGCCCCATCAACCACATCGTCATGGAGCAAGGAAGCAACATGTATAAACTCAATTCCCGCAGCAAGCTCTATAGCAAGAGATGGGTCATAACCAAAGCCCTCGCATGTCATAAGCAGCAAAGTTGGTCTTAAAGCTTTTCCGCCTGACTGTATTAAGTAAGTGGCAATTCTGGCAATTTCCTCAACCTCAGGGTCTATAAACTGACTGAACCTCTCAAGCAAAGACCTTGAGCTTACCACTGGGATGTAATCTTACTTTTCTTGTTTAGGTATTTATCAACCGCAAGTGCGGCTTTAACCCCATCCGCTGCCGCAATAACCGCCTGCTTTATGTTGGTGCAAAGAACATCCCCAGCTGCAAAAACCCCAGGAACTGAGGTCATCATCTCTTCGTTAACAACTATGCAATGCTGGCCTGTCATCTCAACCTGATTCATCAAAAAGTCAACAGATGGCTTATTTCCGCCCATAAATATAAAAACCCCGTCCACAGAGAGCTCTTTTTTGTCTCTGGTTTTTAAATCCTGAAGCGCAAGGCTCTTTACCCCACTTTGATCGCCCTGAATTTCCAAAACTCTATGATGCAAAAGCAGTTCAACGCCTTCGTTTAAAATCTCGTCAACTGCCTCTTTCGGGGCCTTTATCCTGCTAGAGGGCACGACCAGATACACCTTGCTTGCAAATCTGGATATAAAGTGCGTCTCTTCAAGAGCGTAGTCGTCCTCACCTATTACCGCAACGGGCCTGCTTTTGAAAAATGCCGCGTCACAAACCCCGCAATAGGAAACCCCGCGACCCAAAAACTCCTCCTCCCCATTTAGCTTACTGCTTCTTTCCATCGCCCCTGAGGCAATAATCACTGACCTTGCTCTAAACTCCCGTCCATCCTGGGTATAAAGCCTTTTTATCTCAGAGGTTAACTCTGTTGCTATGACCTTCCCCCTTACAAACTTTGCCCCAAAATCTTTGGCGTGATCTCTCATAAGTTTTAGAAGCTCATACCCAGAAAGCGGTCCTCTTATTCCGGGATAGTTCTCAATCTGCTGTGTAACCCCAAGAGCACCATCAGCCTCTGCCCTGTAAAGCACTATGGTGGAAAGGCCCCCTCTTGCAGTATAAAGAGCCGCAGAAGCTCCCGCAGGACCAGCACCTATTATCGCAACATCAAAAACCTCGTCCGTGGTAAAGTTAAGAGTTAGCTCCATAGCAGTAAAATTTATATCAGGTGAGACTTGGTGTCCCTATCGGGATTTTGTCTTTTGTGGCTATTTTGTCTTTGCTCTCCCCATTTATCGCACCATACCCTTATGACCTTCAACACAGAGACTCGCCTCTCCATCCCCCAACCCGTATAGTCATAACAGAAGAAGGCCTTAAAGTAAAACAATACTCTCTCAAAGACCCACTGTTTAGAAAGTATTCTCCAAACGGGACTCTTTGTAAGTTAAATTTTTTAGAAAAAACCCCCTATGGGCTAAAGCTATTTTCAGTTAAAAAAGAGTGTAAGGTTTTTATTCTTGGCACTGACCGCCTTGGAAGAGATATCTTCAGCAGGCTCTTATATGCAACAAGAATATCTTTAAGTGTCGGGATAGTTGGAGTTTTAACAACATTCTTCTTTGGCGCTCTTTTTGGCGGTCTTGCAGGCTATTATGGAGGAAAAATAGATGCTGTTTTTATGAGAGTTGCAGAGGTTTTAATGGCAATACCGACATTTTATCTTATGATTTCGCTTCGCTCGATTTTTCCTCTGAATATGTCAAGCGAAAAGGTGTTTGTGGCGGTTGTGTTTATTCTGTCAGTTATTGGCTGGGCAGGTCTTGCAAGGGTCATAAGAGGAATGGTTTTGTCTTTAAGAGAAAAGGAGTTTGTGCTTGCCGCTCGCGCCTTTGGCGCAGGACCAGTTTATACTTTACGCGTTCATATCCTGCCGGGGGTTTTATATTATCTTCTTGTCTCTTCAACGCTGGCTTTTACTGGCTTTATTCTTGCAGAAGCTACCCTGAGCTTTCTTGGCCTTGGTGTGCAAGAGCCCCAGCCAAGTCTTGGTAATATGCTATCAGACGCAAGGAATATTTCACTAATTACTTCCCATCCCTGGATTCTAGCGCCCGGCGCAGTTTTGTTTTTGCTGGTTTTGTCTTTTAATCTCCTTGGCGATGAGCTATCCAAAGGTCGTTAAAGCTTTAATTGTTAAAAACTTCCCCATTTCAAAAAATATCTATGTGCTTGAGCTAGACCCGAGTGAAAAGATAAAGCCTCTTCCGGGTCAGTTTTTATTTTTAAGAATCTTTCAGGGTTTTGGCGAAAGCATCTGCAGGCCTTTTGTTTTTAACTACCTTGATGACAAACTAGTGATAACTTACAAAATAGCAGGAGAGGGCACTTTTGCCCTCTCGAGACTAAAACCCGGAGATAGTCTTAAAGCTTTGATGCCCCTTGGGAGAAGTGTCTTCCCCCTAAATCCAGAAAGGGTTCTTCTGGCATCAGGTGTTAGAATATCAGCCCTCATAGGGCTAAAACAAAATACTAATTCAGAGCTCTTTTTCTTAAAAGAAGATGGAGATGCAGAAATACTAAATTACTTTGGGCTAAAAGCCAACATTTTAAAAGACAAAGAAGAGCTATTTGATATTCTAAATGCACGAAAATACAGGGACTTTAACCTAAGCATTCCACTGGAGCTCGCAATAGAGCTAAAAAAACGCTTTGATATACGTGGAGATATATTCATTCAAACGCGTATGGCATGTGGCTGGGGTGCTTGCTATGGATGTGTGATAGAAACAATCTCTGGCTATAAAAGAGTTTGCATAGATGGTCCAGTTTTTAACATAGAGGAAATAAGATGTTTACAGGTCTGATTGAATCAACCGCAAAGGTTATAAAAATGTCTCAAACTCTCAGCGTAGAAAACCCCTTTGAGGATGTAAAGATAGGAGACAGCATCTGCGTAAATGGCGTATGTCTGACTGTGATGGATTTAAATTCAAACGCTCTCTCTTTTAATGTCTCAAGCGAAACCTTAAAAAGGAGCAATCTCTCAGAGCTAAAGCGCGGGGATTTAGTAAACCTAGAGAGAGCTATAAAGCTAGGAGACAGACTTGGCGGACACTTCGTTCAGGGTCATGTTGATTTCAGAGCAAAGATATTAGATATTCAAAACCTTCTTAATGAGTGGGTATTTAAAATCTCATACCCGAGGGAGTTTAAAAAGTTCTTCGTATACAAAGGCTCTGTGGCAATCGATGGTATAAGCCTTACCATTAACTCTGTTGGCGATTCAGAACTTTCTTTTACCATAATCCCACATACATATAAAAGCACTAACTTGCATCAGAAGAAGGTAGGTCAAAGCGTGAATGTAGAGATTGACATTCTGTCAAAGCTGGTGATAAACGCTGTTGAAAATATATCGAGTTTAGACAGTCTTTTGAAGCGTCTTTATAATGACTTACAATGAGGGTTGTTGCAAGGCAACCGATATTTGATAGACAAGGCGAAATATGTTTTTATGAACTATTTTTGCAAGACAGGATACTTGGTAGGTATCCAGCAGGAATAGACCCATTAAAAGCAACAAGTATAGTCACAGACCTTATTTTGGAACTTGGTCCGGAAAAGGTAGGCAACGGGAAGATGGTATTTATCAATGTCCCTGCAATATTTTTGGAAGCTCTTATGTTTGACCTTTTACCTCAGAAATTTGTTGGCATAGAGCTAGTAGAACACAGGATATCTGACAGCGAAAATCTTTTCGAATCATTGAAAAAGCTATTCAAATGCGGATTTACACTCTGTATAGACGACTTTGGATTTGAACGTATAGACTATCTTCCGATACTTTCAAAAGCACAGTTGGTTAAAATAGATCTAAAAAACAACCCTTACAAACAGGAAGAGCTATTCGAAGTTGTTTCTATCTTAAAAGAATTAAAAAAGGGAGTAATAATAAAAAACATAGAAACCACAGAAGATTATGAGTATGCTCAGAAATTAGAAGCGGACTTCTTTCAGGGAGTTTTTCTCGCAAAACCAATCATCGTAAAAGACGCAAGAACAATGAGCTTTTTGCGCTCCACAATCATTCAAATATACGAAGGTATAAAATCAGACAACACAAAGTGGATAATTCAGGCAGTGGAAAAAGACCTTGGGGCAACATATAAGCTTCTGAGGTTTGTAAACGCCCTTTACCAGGACAATAACAAAACCATAACCAGCGTAGAAGAAGCGGTTAGCATCCTGGGGATAGAAAACATTGTGAAATTTGCACTGGTTCTTGCGATGTCTGATTTTTTCCTTCAGGAAAAGAGCAACGCTCTTTGGCAAAGGTCTCTATTTAGAGCTAGTCTTGCCGAAAAACTCGCACAGATCTTCAAAAAAGAGCTTAGCGAGAAGGCTTACTTAATGGGGCTTTTTTCGCTCTCTTTAGAGGTCCTTGGTCAAAGACCTGCAGATGTTGCAAGAAGTCTCGGACTCGACAGGGACATAGTCGTAGCATTTGAAGACAGACTCACTCCCCTTGGCTTCATACTATCGATGGTAGAACTCCTTGAAGATAACACAGATGCCAAAACAATCCATAGAGTCGCGAAAATAGTGGATTCCTCCCCAGAACTTTTAAAGAGCGCCCTTGATGAGGCAAAGTCAGAATCAGGAATTTTAGCGGGTTAATCTGTTGCGTAACTATGAAGCCCGGGGAAAAACAGGTTAACGGCAAAAAAGCATATAAGAACGCTCACAAAGCCAAATACGACAACCCAGGCAGAGCGAGCCCCTCTCCAGCCAAGTATTTGCCTCAGGTGCAAATAAGCCCCAAAAAATAGCCAAACTATCAAAGACCAGACTTCTTTTGGGTCCCAGCTCCAGTATCCGCCCCAGGCTTCGTTTGCCCATATAGAACCAAGCATTATGGACGCAGTCCAGATTGGAAATACTATTACCACTGCTTTGTAAGTAAAGCTATCCAGAACCTCTTGCGACGGCAGAGCCAAAGAGGGGTATCTCTTTTTAAAAAGCAATAGCAAAGCACCGCCAAAAGCCAGGGTAAAGCCCGCATACCCTGTAAAGGCAGTTATGACATGGAAATAAAGCCAGTAACTTCTCAAAGCAGGCACAAGAGGAGTAATCTCCGAAGAGGCATAACTGATTGCAAAGGCGCTAAAGCCAAAAACTATAGGGACTATAAAAGCTCCCAGGGCGTTTATTCTGTACTTTTGATGTAGAAATAAAAATATCATCCCTGTGGCAAAGCTCCAGAAAGTAAGAGCTTCAAAAAGGTTACTCCATGGTGGATGGAAAGCCCCCATCTCAAAGGTTTGAATACCCCTTCTTATCATTCCCGCGAGGTTCAGACCAAGCCCAAAATAAAGACTCATAAAAGCCACAGATTCTAAGAGCTTCTCACGAAAAACCGCGCTAACTACAAAGAGCAAAGCACTCAGGGCATATAAAGCCATTGCGGACTTATACCAGAACACATTATCAGCGCCTGTAAGGGCAAAGACCGGCCCTAGCAAAAAAATCACCCAAATAGCAGGCACTCTCTGAGCCTGTATTGCCCTCATTAAGTTAAAATATAATACTCAAATCCGCGCTTCGCGCGATTTATACTAGGAAAGTGACAAACTGGCTTGAATCCATAGGTAGAGCAACAATCCTGACCCTGTGGGGTTTATACTATCTTTTCAAAAGCCCACCGAGGGCGATACACTTTACCAGACAGCTGGCTTCTTTGGCATTTGACAGCCTGCCTGTAGTTTTGATAGTAGCGCTCTTCTCAGGAGGGGTTCTTGCACTTCAAGCCTATAGCACCTTTAGTAGATTCAACGCGGAAGCACTCATAGGAGCTTTGGTAGCTATCTCTATGGGGAGGGAAATAGGTCCTGTTTTGACTTCTCTAATGGTAGTTGCTCGGGTAGGCTCTGCCATGAGTGCAAGCATAGGCACAATGAGAATAACCGAGCAAATAGACGCCCTTGAGGTTATGGGCATAAATCCAAAGAGCTTTCTCATAGCTCCGAGACTATTCGCAGGGGTAGTTGGAGTGCCACTTCTTGTAATACTGGCAGATATAGCAGGTATTTTCGGCGGCTGGTTGGTTGCTGTAAAACTCTTTGATGTAGATAACAGCCTCTTTTGGGCCCGTATGCGTGAGCTTGCACAGTTTCATGACTTTCTTGGAGGAGTCTACAAGTCTATATTTTTTGGTTTTATCCTAAGTTCTGTCAGTTGTTATTTTGGTTTCTATGCACAGGGAGGCACAGAAGGCGTTGGTCGTGCCACCACAAATAGCGTTGTAACATCCTCAATGCTGATTTTGGTCTCGGATTACTTCCTTACAGCTCTTATATTCTAAATGCGTATAAAGTCAGCAAAAGACGCAAGAATCTACATGTCAATAGAGCGCACATATCTTGGCTATATAAAAACCAGCGTGTATACTATCTCACTGTCTGTATACTTTGAAAAGCTAAAAATATTTCTTCCAGAAGGGAATGCGATGAATATACTAATCTTTCTGTCTATAACTCTGGGTCTTTTTATAACAATAGCTGGCATTATATATTTTAGAAAGAGCATAAAGCGCATCGATTCCGGCATAGATGTAGAGCCCAGAGAGGTCACTGACCCTCGCATTTATATGGCAGCAGAGAGGACATTTCTTGCCTGGATAAGGACTTCTATAGCTTTAATAATATTCGGCTTTGTTATAGAGAGGTTTGAGTTTTTTCTCGTGCAACTTGAGAAAGTATTTAGAATAAACCTACCACATGAACATAAACCACTGGCAAAGATAGGAATTTTAGTGGTCTTTATAGGGCTTCTAACACTTGCTTTTGGCTTTTTTAACCTCTTAAGAGCGGTCAAGCATGTAGACTCGGGTAAATACAGAACAAACACATTTCTCTATAGTATTTATGGAATAATAGTCTTTGTCTCCTGCCTATTTTTAGCCTTTTACCTGTTTAGACTAACTTAAGACTTTACAACTTCTTTTAAAAAGTAGAAGTTTTTGCATCAGTTCTTTTGATAACTTTTCCATCTCCTCGATTTTACTTAGATCCTCTTCCCTCGGGTTTGTAGTGTCAATCTCGTGGGCTATTTCATGAAAAGTGAAATGGATTTTTTCTACTTCCAGCACTAGTTTTTTAAGCTCCGGGTCAAGCTCATCTATATGAGGGTAGAGGTTTGAGTAGAAGCTAAGACCGAAGTTACACTCCCTACAGGTTTTATGTTGAAAGGGTTTTCGCTCTTTTATGGCTTTTCTGAGGTTTGAGATATAAAGAGCGTGCTGTGAAAGATACACATCTATCTCTCTTAAAAGATCAAGGATTGATGCTCTCATGGCTTACCTCCTTTATTAACTTTAATTTAAATATATTTTATGTAGATTTTATGTAGAATAATATAGCCTGTATAAGCCTGACAGCAAAGCTTTCAGAATTTAAATAGCGTCGCACCCCAAGTTAGCCCCCCTCCCATAGCAGTTAGCAACACCAAACTCCCGCTTTTTATGAGACCTCTATCAAGCGCTTCAAATATGGCAATAGGTATCGAGGCAGCGCTGGTGTTTCCATATCTGTCTATGTTTACAAATACCTTATCCTCGCTTAGGCCAAGCCGTTGGGCAAGTGCAGTTATTATCCTTGCATTTGCCTGATGCGGAATCACCAAGCTAACATCTTCTATAGAATAGCCACGCTTTTGCAAAACCTCC
>JBCNVD010000026.1:0-5121 GCA_039630345.1 Aquificaceae bacterium | reverse complement strand
CGGCTTTCCGGTTTTGTTAAAAGCTTCCGCAGGCGGTGGAGGTCGCGGGATTAGAATCTGCAAAGACGAAGAAGAGCTTAAGAAAAACTTCGAAAGCGCCTCACGAGAGGCCGAAAAAGCCTTTGGCAGGGGAGATTTACTCCTTGAAAAGTTTATACAAAACCCCCACCACATAGAGTTTCAGGTCCTTGGCGATAAATATGGCAATGTCATCCATCTTGGTGAGCGCGACTGCTCAATTCAGAGGCGCAATCAAAAACTTGTGGAGTTTGCCCCCTCTCTTTTACTAACCCCGGGCAAAAGAGCCTACTACGGAGAGCTTGTGGCAAAAGCAGCCAAGGAAATTGGCTATTATTCCGCAGGCACCATGGAGTTTGTCGCGGACGAAAGCGGAAATTTATATTTTATCGAGATGAACACAAGGATTCAGGTCGAACACCCTGTTACAGAGATGATTACGGGTATAGACATAGTAAAGTGGCAAATAAGAATCGCCGCAGGCGAAGAACTCCGCTACAAACAAGAAGACATAAAATTCAACGGCTACTCGATAGAGTGCAGGATTAACGCCGAAGACCCCAGGAAAAATTTTGCCCCGAGCATTGGTATGATTGAGCGCTACTATCCACCCGGAGGCTTTGGCATAAGGGTAGAACACGCTGCCTCAAGGGGCTATGAAATAACGCCCCACTATGATTCTATGATTGCAAAGCTCATTGTCTGGGCGCCTCAGTGGGAGGTTGCAATAGACCGCATGAAAGCCGCGCTTGAAACTTACGAAATCACGGGCATTAAAACCACTATTCCACTGCTTATTCGCATCATGCAAGAAAAGGACTTTCGAAGCGGAAAAATCAGCACAAAGTATCTTGAAGAGCATCCAGAGCTTTTCAACTATGAAGAATCCATGCAAAAAGAAGACTTTGTCGCTTTTATATCCGCAGCAATAATTGCATATCATGGGCTTTAATCTGGAGGTTAGAAGATGCTTTTGCAAGAGCTTCAGGAAAAGCTAAAAACCTCAGAGGTTAAGAAAAAAATCTTAATAACTGACCTCACTCCCAGAGACGGTCAGCAATGCAAGCTTGCAACAAGGGTCAGAACTGACGATCTTTTGCCCCTTTGCGAAAAACTTGACAAGGTTGGCTTTTACGCAGTTGAGGTCTGGGGCGGCGCAACCTATGATGTATGCCTTAGATATCTAAAAGAAGACCCCTGGGAAAGGCTAAGGCGCATAAAAGAGGTTATGCCAAACACAAAGCTTCAGATGCTCTTTAGAGGTCAGAACATAGTCGGATATAAACCCAAATCTGACAAACTTGTTTATAAATTTGTAGAGCGCTCTATAGCAAACGGCATAACGGTTTTTAGGGTCTTTGACGCGCTAAATGACAATAGAAACATTCAAACCGCCGTAAAGGCTATAAAAGAGTTTGGCGGTGAGGTGCATGCCGAGATTAGCTACACCAGAAGCCCTGTTCACACTGTTGAAAAGTGGGTAAGCTACGCTCTTGAGATTGCGCAGATGGGCGCAGACTGGCTATCTTTCAAGGATGCAACCGGCATCATAATGCCAATAGAGACCTATAACATCATCAAACGCATCAAAGAAGAAACCAAAGGCAAGCTTCCGGTGCTTTTGCACAACCATGACATGAGCGGAACTGCAATAGTTAACCACATGATGGCAATCCTTGCAGGCGTTGACATGGTTGATACGGTGCTTTCGCCTCTTGCTTTTGGCTCTTCTCATCCTGCAACCGAGTCTGTTGTTGCAATGCTTGAAGGAACGCCTTATGACACCGGTCTTGATCTGAGACTTATTGAAGAATGCGCCCAAATAGCAAAAGAGATTCGCAAAAAATACCGCCAGTATGAGACAGAATACGCAGGCGTAAATGCAAAGGTTTTGATTCACAAAATCCCGGGTGGAATGATTTCGAACATGGTCGCCCAGCTAGTAGAAGCGAATGCAATAGATAAGCTGGAGATGGCTCTTGAAGAGGTGCCAAATGTCGAAAGAGACCTTGGTTATCCGCCTCTTTTGACCCCTTCTTCTCAGATAGTTGGCGTGCAGGCGGTTTTAAATGTAATCTCTGGCGAAAGATACAAAACAATAACCAAGGAAGTAAGGGACTATGTCGAGGGCAAATACGGCATGCCCCCAGGACCTGTAAGTGAGGAACTTGCAAACAAAATCCTAGGCGAAGGGGTAAAGCCAGACTTTTCCACAAGAGCAGCGGATTTGGCAGACCCGGACGATTTTGAAAAAGCAAAAGAAGAAGCAAGCTCTATCCTGGGAAGAGAACCGACAGACGAAGAGGTCTTGCTATTTGCTCTATTTCCCATGCAAGCAAGGGATTTTGTCAAATCCGACAAAAAACCAGAAGAGCCAAAATCTCAAGAAGCGCCGCAGGTTCAGGGTTTGGCACCGACTGAATTTGAGGTTATCTACCACGGCGAGCGCTTCAGGGTAAAACTCGAAGGAGTAAGCGCCCAGATAGAACAAAACAAACCGCGCAAATACTATCTTCGCATTGACGGAAGACTGGAGGAAGTCCAGCTTTTTATCAAAGATGAAGTCTCCAGTGTAAAGCCACAGATAACCCAGAGCTCCCGTCAAAGAGCCTCCCAGCCCGGTGATGCGACCGCCCCGATGCCGGGAAGGGTGGTGAGAATTCTCGTGAAAGAAGGCGAGCAGGTAAAAGAAGGTCAGACCATTTTGATAGTGGAAGCTATGAAGATGGAAAACGAGATACATGCCCCAATCAGCGGTATCGTGGAGGCAATCTTTGTAAAACCCGGCGATAATGTAACCCCTGACGATGCGCTTTTGAGAATAAGCCCCATTGAAGAACCTCAGTATGGCTAAATTTTTAACTAAGGAGGTTTGAAAATGAGGGCGCTCTTATCGATTTTGGCTATATTTGCAATGTCTTTTGCTTCTGAGGGCGAGACGATCTTTAGAAATTCCTGTCTTGGATGCCATCAGGAAAATTCCAGAAAGCCCTTATCTTTCTTAAAACAAAAGTATAAAAACAGGTCTTTGGAGGTTATCCAGCTTGCAAAAAACTGCCCATGGGGCAAAAATCTCTCTGACCTTGAGATAGAACTGGTTAGCAAGTGGCTGGCTGACGAAAAGTAATGATACCCTACGACAAGGCTCTTGAACTTGCCCTATCTTGCATAAGCGCTCCTTTGCCAAAAGAGCGCGTCTTTCTTATTGATGCGGTTGGTAGAATCCTGGCGCAGGATATTTTTGCAGATAGAGACTTTCCGCCTTTTGACAACAGCGCAATGGATGGGTATGCGATAAGGTCCTGCGACTGGGATAGAGAGTTAAAAATTATCGGGGAAATAGCCGCAGGCGAGAGCAAAGAAATCTCTGTAGACTTTTGCCAGGCGGTAAGGGTATTTACAGGCGGTGCAATCCCTGAAGGCGCGGACTGCGTGGTAAGGCTGGAAGATACAGCTCTTGAAGGGAATACCCTAAAGGTTCTTAAAAAGCCTCTGATAGGTCAAAACATTCGCAAAAAAGGTGAGGAGCTAAAATCAGGCGAGCTTATTTTAAAAAAGGGAACATATCTCAGAGCTTACGAAATTGGTCTTGTTGCGGGTTTTGGTATGCCGCTTGTGGAGGTTTATCAAAAACCTGTCGTGGGGGTTTTATCAACCGGTGATGAAATTATAGACCTTGGCGAGCAATTTACAAAAGCCACTCAAATTAGAAGCACCAATAACCACGCGCTCGTTGCAAGGCTTTTGCAATCTGGCATGACCGCATTGCACTTTGGCATTATTCCTGATATTAAAGAGAAAATATATCAAAGTATAGAGCTCGCTCTTTCAAGGTGTGATGTTGTAATAACCACAGGCGGGGTCTCCGCAGGCGAGAAAGATTTTGTTAAAGAAGCTGTTAAAGACCTTGGTCTTGAGGTAATTTTCCATAGGCTTTTGATAAAGCCCGCAAAACCCGTGTTGCTGGCAAGAAAAGACAGTAAACTTCTCTTTGGATTGCCCGGCAATCCCGTTTCTTGCCTTATGGCTTTTGATGTTTTGGTAAAGCCTGTTTTGTTTAAACTGTCTGGAAGAATCCATTACATGCCTGAGTTTGAAACAGCCACCTTAAAGCGGGCTTTTAAGCGCCCGGATGCCAAAAGGCGAGAGTTTTTAAGAGGTTTTTGCTGGGTAGAATCCGGAAAATTATTCTGTGATTATTCTGATAAGACACAGTCTCACATGCTTAGCTCCTATGTAGGTGCAAATTGCTACATTATCGTCCCGGAGGAAGTTCCTTCTCTGGAGGAAGGTCAGGAGGTGAGTATTCTGAGACTTTGAGCTCTGTCGGGGCAGTAAAGAATGCAATCGCCCCTATTAGTAGTCCTATTGCAATAATAACGATTCCAAAGCCAAATACTATGATAGTTGCTGCACCAATTAGCACAACGACCCCGGATAATAATATAAGAGGGTGCTTAATTGCTTCTGACACTTCGCTCATTGCTCTGAAGAAAAAGTAAGCGGATATAAGAGAAAGAATGTAAGATATCAAAAAACCAAGGAGAAATGTCATACCGCTTATTGCAATGATGGCTGGCGAGAGCTTGAAACTGCCAAAAATTAGCCCTACTATCGACTTGAGAATCAAAGTAAAGAAAATCACTACCGAGATAAAAGCTATCAGGAATGAAATAAGAGCTCTTTCGAAGGCTTTTAAAGAGAGGGATTCTGAGAGCATATATAGCCCTGCAAGTATCAAAATAGCTCCTATGATTGAGGGGAGAATTCCCGATAGCGTTCCTGCGAAGGCTATTACAAACCCCGTTCCTGTTAGGATATTCGGGGTTTTTAGGTCTTTTTGCATAAAAGGCTAAACTTCGTCTGGCGCCTGAAAGAGCCCTATTATGAGCAAAACCAGTGCTATAAAGAGTATGAAACCTCCTATGAAGACCACGAGCATGGCGACGCCTATGATATGAGCATATGCGGCATACTTGATAAGAGCCTGGTTTAATCTCTCGCCAAGCTCTTTTATGCCTTTAAAGTAAAAGAAAGCGCTTGCTAACATAAGAAGATAAGTAACTATCATGGAAAAGCCAAGAGAAGTTATCTTAAACTCCC
>JBCNVD010000025.1:0-33015 GCA_039630345.1 Aquificaceae bacterium | reverse complement strand
GAGCTGGGCTCTTAAAGAAAGCTCTAATTTTTCTGACTGCACTTTCTGGTATTCAAAAGCCCTTGCCTGCGCAATTATTTCCCCCGGGTCTATGTTTAGAAGGCTTTGACCTTTTGAAACTTGCTGGGATTGCTCTACATTCACAGACAAAACCCTTCCCGGGATTTTTGTGGATATTTCCAGTCTCTTATCCGCAACGATTTGCCCGCTGTGGTAGGTATAGGTGTTTATCTCCTGAGCTTTGTCAAAGCCAAGACCGCTAACTATCTGGGATTGTTGCTCTACTGCCTTTAGGCGCTCTTTTTTACTTAAAAATCCCCCAAGCCACAAAATTGTGGCCAGAATAACAACCAAAAAAGCCCCGACTTTTATATAGCCTTTCATTTAAGAACCTCCCTCATAATACCTGCGGAGAAAAGAGCGTTTGAAAAGGCTATGTGGCAATCTCTTATGGCAAGCACCTCTTCAAGCCTTGCTCTATCCAGCTGGGTTTTGGCCTCCAGCAGGTCAACTATCCTGCCAAGACCGTTTTTGTATCTAAGTTCCAAAACCCTCATAGCTTCCTCGGATGCTTCAACCCTCTGTCTTGCTAAGGAGAGTTTATCGAGTGCGTTTTCGTATTCTGATATGGCCCTTTCTAGCTCCAGAAGTGCCTGCTTGCTAAGTGATTGCACCATAAGCTCGGTTGATTTTTTCTCTTCCAGAAGCGCCCTTGAGCGAAGGAGCGTTGCCTGCCCTGGTTCAAAAAGTATTGAGAGATTAAGCCCAAGGGTGTAAGAGCTCTTTCCATTAGCCAAAGGTGCGTCTTTTGAGCTATTTGAGAGCTGTATAAAGCCACTTAATTGTGGTAAAACCTCGGATATTTCTGACCTGTATAGCTCTTTAAGAGCTCTGGATCTTTCTCTGAGGGCTTTTATGTCTTGTCTTTCTAAAACTGAGCGCCGAAGGCGCTCGCTCTGTAAATTTTCACATTCTTGAAGATTTAAAACCTCGCCCTCTAGTCCGGTTAGGCTAAAGAGAGCTCTGTTTGCCAGCGCGTAGTCTCTCTTTGCCCTCTGGAGGTTTTCCTGAGCCTTAAAGAGTTCTGTTTTTGCAAATAGAACGTCTGATAAGAGTGCAACGCCGGCTTTGTGGAGGTTTTCAGAGAGTTTTAGATGCTCCTGAGCAAGTTTAAGCCCTTGCTCTGCTACTTTTATGGCTTGCTTTGCGCTGGCTGCATTGATATATGCCTGATAGGTCTCTTTGAGTATTTGCTGGGTTTTTCGCTCTATTTCCAGCAAGTTTGCGCCAAGTTCGTGCTTTGAAGCCTTCTCTAATGCCTGGGTTTTTCCGCCCATCCATATCGGGACTTCGACAGTTACTTTTGTTTCAAAGTTTGTCCTGGGGTCTGGCTCTTTTAAGTTATCGGGGGAAAAGTCCAGGGCTGATATATTGCCCTGATTTAGCTTGCTAAAAAGAAAAAAAGACGGCAAGTTGCCATAGCTTATGTTCTCTTCAAGTCTTACTCTTGGTAGTGATAGCCTCTTCGCTGACTCTGCCCTTAGCTCGGCAGCTCTCTTTTGATGCTCCAGAGCTTTTACGCTCTCGTTTTTCTCAAGGGCGCTCCTGAGGGCATTCTGTAGGGTAATTTCGCCCGATTTTGCAACGGATAAAAGAGTCAGCACCAGCGCTACTGTCTTAAGCATATTAGAAAATTCTAATATCCTAAAGTTGGGCAAATGTCAAGAGTCAAAGAGCTTTTTTAAAACCTCGACTATGTAAAACCTCAACCTGGTATAGAGAGCTTCCTGCATTTTGAGTTCAAAGCCGAGTTTTAGCCTTCCGCGTCCTTCTTCGCTTATATTCACCAAAGAAGCACTTCCAGATATGTTTGACAGGTCTTCTCTTCCAACGAGGCGAAACTCGACATCTTTGTTTATAATCTCGCTTACAAAATCCGGGTCGTTACAGAAAATTGCAAAGCCCTCTTCTGAGATGTCGTATGGCTCAAAGCTCCTTATAGGTCCTCCTGTTTTCAAAAGGACTCTAAAGCTCATATCCTCCGGCACGGCTACCCTTGGTTTTGACCTATCGCCAAATTTACCCTCTCTTCCGTAAAAGAGCTCTACTATTAGATGCTCTCCCTTCCCAACAACGCGTCCCTGGAGTAAAACCCCGCCGTAGGAAAACCCGACACTATCTCCTACCATTACAAACTTTTTTATAAAGGGGGTCAGCTCCAGGTTAACCACGAGGTCCCTGTGTTGTAACTTCTTTGTGTTTGCGCGAAAAAGAATCTTGTCATCCAGTATTTTGTAAAGCGCGGCAGACATATCAGCTCTCTATGATTGATTTTATAAACCTTTCCATCCTGACAGCACGCGAACCTTTAAATATTATAACTCCTCTTCCGTCTTTTATGCGCTCTTTTATCTGCTCTGGCGTTTCCAGAATAAAACATCTCCCTCTGGCTTTGATACACTCCTGATATGCCTTTTGCATCCACAGACCAAAAAACCAGCATTCTATCCCAAGGCTGGCACAGATTTGTCCAATTTGCCTGTGTAGACTTTCTGAAAACTCGCCAAGCTCTAGCATATCTCCCAGAACCGCCAGCTTTTGCCCGGAGAAGTAATTAAGACTCTCAAGAGCATTTTTCACAGAGAGAGGGTTTGCATTATAAGTGTCATCTATCAAAAGCCAGCTTCCCCACTTTATGGGTCTGAATCTACCTTCTGGCGGTTCAAACTCTTTTAGATATTTTGAATAATTTACCCAATCAAGATCCATAACCTCAAGCACCTTTATAGAGCATAGCGCACTTTTTAAAAGCCCAAGACTTGGCACTTGCAATGCTATCTCAGTGCTCCCAAGCAAAGCTCTTATCCCCTCGTCCCCAAGGGTCAGATTTTTTATCTCATCTATCGAAAAAACTGCCCTTCGGGCAATTTTGAAGTGATCAAGCGCCTCTTTTGGCAATACCCCTATTTGACTATCTTTCATCTCCCAAAAGAGCTCTGAAGCAGACGATATTACCCCTTTTAGGTCTCCAAAGGTTTCTAAATGCTCCTCTCCAATTGCTGTCAGGACCCTTATATCTGGATTTGAGAGCTTTATCAGTTTTTTTAGCTCACTCGGTTTGCTTGCTCCTAGCTCCAGAACCCAGATTTCACATTCGCCAAAATTTAGTATCGAAAGCGGCACGCCAATTTGAGAATTGAAGTTCCCCGGGGTTTTACAGACTTTAAATGTCTTTGAGAGTAAAAAAGAAATTAATTCTTTGGTAGTCGTTTTGCCTGCAGAGCCTGATATCGCAATTATTTTTCCTCTGAATTTTTCTCTTTTCGCCTTTGCGAGCTTAAATAGAGCCTCTTTTGTGTCGCTGACCAGGATTTTTGTAATATTGGCCTGCACGGGTTTTTGGACTATAGCCAGAGTTGCCCCCAGGTTTTGTGCCTCAGTTACAAAATCATGCCCGTCCAGCCTTTCTCCTCTTATTGCGATAAAGGCCTGTTTTGGCTTTATCCTCCTGCTATCTATGCAAAAACCCTCTACATCAACTGCCTGCCCTTCGTGTTTTGCACCAAGAATTGAGGCAATCTCCAGACTATTCATAGCACCTCCTTGTGTATCCCAAGGTCAAGAGCTCTCTCTATGACTGCCTTTGCAATCGGGGCTGCCACCTGCCCTCCAGAGCCACCGTGCTCTACAAAAACACCCACTAAGAAAACCGGGTCTCTGAAAGGTGCAAAGCCCACAAACCATGCATGGTCTCTGAGTCTATAAGGCAGGTTTTTTCTAAGAGTGCTAAAAGGCGAGACCTGAGCGGTGCCGGTTTTTCCTGCAATCTCGATTCTGTGTGAGAATGCGCTCCTTGCTGTGCCATATCTAACCACTTCTCTCAGGGCTTCTTTCACTATGGCAAAGTGGCTTGGTCTTGCTCTTATTACTTTTAAAACTTCCTTTTTTGCTCTCCAGATAGTTTCGTTTCCTCTGAGAACTTCCTTTACTATAATGGGCCTATATATAACTCCTTCGTTGACTATCCCCATCATCATTAGCGTTTGCTCAAGTAAGGTGCTTGCTATATAACCCTGACCTATCGAGAGATTTATAGTGTCGCCCCCATACCAGTTTTCTCTCTTTACTCTCTTTTTCCATTCTGGAGTTGGCACTATACCTTTAACAAAGGGGATATCAAATTTTAAATCCTGACCGTAGCAAAAGTCCATCAGGGTTTTTGCAATACCATTTGGACCAAGCTTTTCATAGCAAAGCTCGTAAAAGTAAACATCGCATGAGTTTCTTATGGCATCTTTTAAATTCTGCCGTCCATGACCTGATCTGTTCCAGCAGTGAAACCTCCTTCCGCCTAGCTCAATATAACCTTTGCAATTTATTCTATCCCCTGGTGAGACGCCTCTTTCGAGCAAAGCAATGCCAATGGCAGGTTTTATGACAGAGGCCGGCGGATACCTTGCATTAATAACCCTGTTGAGAAGGGGTTTTAAAGGGTCTTTATTCAGGTTTTCCCAGTTTTCGCCAATTCTCTCCGGGTCAAAGCCGGGATGACTGTATAGTGCCAGAACCTCTCCGTCTCTTGGGTCCATAAAGATTATCCCGCCTGCTTTTTGCCCTGATTTTTCAAAAACCTCTTTGCAAATTGCTTGCAGCCTAACATCAAGACTTGTCCTTAAACTAAGTCCCATCTTTGGCTTACTCTCTCCGATTGTTCTTACTACTCTGCCAACTGCATTTACCACTATCTCTTCAGTTCCGACCCATCCAAGTAGCTTCTCGTCCTGAGATTTCTCAAGACCAGAAATACCAACCAAACTTTGCGGACCTATTCTTTTTCTAAATTTCTCAATTGCCTGCCTATCAGGCAAAGCTACATATCCAATCACATGACAGAATAGTTCTCCAAACGGATACTTTCTTTCGGGAATTACACTTGTAAAAACCCCGGGAAGACTGTAGGCGTTATTGTAAAACCTGTCTAATTCTTCCTGAGTTTCTAATCTCATTAAAACCACGGGCTCAATAGCTCTGGTTATTTTTGCCTGTATTTTTGCTCCAAATACCTCTTTGATTTTTTCCAAAACTTCCTCTAGCTCCTTTTTGTTTTCCAGCTTTTGATAATCAAGCATCAAATAATATCTGGGTGCATCGTAAGCTAGCAAGTTTCCGTTTCTGTCTGTTATGTTGCCCCTCTGGGCATATAAAACCCTTTTCCTTATGTAGTTTCTCTTTGCAAGGTCCTGATAATGCTCTCCCTTCACTATCTGAAGATAAAAGAGTCTCAGAAATAAAGCCAGGTATACCAAAACCCCTATAACAAACACCACAAAAAACCTTCTTCTACTCACTTACAGAACCTGTATATAAATAATGCCTCTATCAGTATTCCTGCGAGGAATTCCACTGAATTCAATTCCCATTTGTGCTTCGTGCTAAACAAAATTATTGCAAACAACTTTGTCACTATACTGATACTTAAATAAGCAATAACCTTTGAAATCTTTGTAGGAAATTGCAATTTTGTGCTCATCAACTCATAAAGTATGCAAAAAATCATCTGTCTTGACAAATATAGTCCCGCAGAGTCCTGTAAAATATCCAAAAAAGCGCCTGAAAAAATAGCTTTTATTCCCCATCTATCTTCTTTTTTAAGAAGTTCAAGAAAGTAAATGCAGAGTACAAGATCAGGAACAACCAGCCCATGTGAAAAAACACTCAGCATCACAGAGCTCTGAAGGTATGAGAGCAATATCATAATCAAGTAAAAAGTCAAAGCTGTCTCCTTAGAACAGTGCAGGTCTTTGTCCTTCTTACATCAAGCGCAGGCTTTACTGAGACAGACTTGAAAAACTGTCCGCTGTCTGGACCTACAGATACAACATAACCTATCCTCAGACCACTTAGCCCCTCTGCTCTAAGTGTAACTTCCTGACCTTTTTGAATGTTGTCTTCGCTCCTTACAAACAGAAGGCTCCCAAAAGGAAAGCCACCTCTATATATGTATGCCTTTCCCTCAAGGCTTGCGCTTATGCTAAAGTCAGAAGAATATAGAGTCTTTACGCGCGCGCTTTGCGCGAAAACCTGCTCTACTATCCCGAGGAGTTCTTCCCCAACAATTACTAAAGCCCCTTTCTCTACACCTTGACTTATCCCTCTGTCTATAAGCACAAACCTATCCTGCCCAAGCGGGTCATACCCAAGCACGCGTGCGGGGATAGCACTCACTTTCGGATACTCTACTCTAAGACCTGTGTATTCATTCAGAATCTTTAGTTCATGCTTGCAGGCTCTTAACTCTGCACTGATAGCGCTTAGCTCGAGGATTTTACTTTTTAAAGCAGCGTTTTCTCTCTGGACATTTTGTAAAAGAATATATTTATCAAGCACTGCCCTTGCCTTTGATTGAAGAGTGCCTTTAAGTTCGTTTAAAGGCATAGAAATCTCGTTGATTATCCAGTATAGTTTTCCAATAACGGGAATTGTTGATACCTGAAGCTGGTATATAGCTATTGCAATTAAAAAAATAGCCAGCCTGAAGGCGTGGCGTTTCATAGCATGGCGACTTTTCTTATCACTTTTATATTATCAAGGACTTTACCAACACCCCTTGCAACTGCAGTTATAGGATCTTCACAGCAAAAGGTTTTAATACCTGTTTCTTTTTCTATTCTTTTGTCTAAATTCTTCAAAAGAGAGCCTCCACCTGCCAAAACTATACCTCTTTCTGCGATGTCGGAAGCGAGCTCCGGGGGAGTGCGTTCAAGGGTTGTCTTTATTGCATTTACTATTGCAGAAACGACATCTTCAAGAGCCTTAGAGATTTCGCCGCTGGTAATTTTGATGGTTTTGGGAAGCCCTGTAACATCTCTTCCCTTTATCTCAATCTCTTTTTGATAACCATCTTCTTCCAAAAACGCATTACCAAGCTCAATCTTTGTACGTTCTGCTGTTTGCTCTCCTATAAGCAGATTGTACTTTCTCTTTATAAACTGTGCAACCGCCTCTGTCATTTCATCGCCTGCTATTCTAAGAGAGCTGGAAACGACTATGCCAGCAAGCGATATAACGGCAATCTCCGTCGTGCCTCCTCCAATATCCACTATCATGTTTCCTACTGGCTCTTCAACTGGCAACTCAGCCCCAATAGCCGCTGCCATAGGCTCTGATATTAAATAAACCTCCCTAGCGCCTGCACTCCTGGCTGCGTCTATGACAGCTCTCTTTTCAACCTGCGTCACACCAGAAGGAACTCCTATAACCACTCTTGGCTTTGGTTTGAATAAACCTCCAGATATTGACTTTGTAATGTAATATGAGAGCATAACCTTTGTTGCCTCAAAGTCTGTTATAACTCCGTCTCTAAGCGGTCTTACTGTTCTTATGTTCTCAGGGGTTTTTCCCAGCATTTCTTTTGCCTGCTTGCCGACTGCGAGAATCTTGCCAGTTGGGGTATCTATGGCAACTATTGAAGGCTCATAGAGCACTATCCCTTTGTATTCAGAATAAACCACGGTATTGGCAGTTCCTAAGTCTATGCCTATGTTGCCTGTTCCCAGGCCTATTAATTCCGTCAGCTTCCCAAGCATTTTGTAAACCTAAATTATAATTGGATGCCAAAGATTGGAGAAAGTCTAATAGAAAGAGCAAGCGAGTTTATAAATAAGCGCCACTTTGGTCAGCTTCGTGCTTCTGGAGAGCCTTATGTCAAGCACCTGTTTGAAGTTTATAGAATCTTAAAGTCCCTGAATCTTGACGAGGAAACTTTAGCCGCAGGGCTTTTGCATGATACTTTAGAAGATACCAAGACAACTTTTGAGGAGCTTGAGTCTTTATTTGGTAGCAATGTCGCAAAAATCGTCCTTGGCGTTACCAAGCTGACAAAACTTGATGGCAAAGACATTCGCTCTTATCAGGTTGAAAACTACAGAAGATTTATCTTGGCATCTTTAGAGGACATCAGGGTCATCTTTGTAAAACTCGCGGATAGACTCCATAACATGCGAACACTTGAGTTTTTACCCCATGAAAAGCGAATAAGAATAGCCAGAGAAACTCTGGATATTTACGCTCCCATAGCCAATCGCCTTGGTTTGTCAACTATCAAGAATGAGCTCGAGGATTTATCTTTTAAATACCTCTACCCAGAAGAATATAAAAAAGTAAGAGCTTTTGCTGCAAAAGCTCATAGAGAGCTAAGAGAATATCTAAAAAAACACCTTTTACCATCTTTACACAAATCTTTAAAAGAAAACAACTTGGATGCAAAGGTTTTCTATCGTTCAAAGCATCTATATAGCATATGGCAAAAGACTATTAAAAAGGGTATACCCCTGGAAGAAGTTCACGACATTCTTGGTGTTAGGATAATAGTTCCAAAAGTAAGCGATTGCTATATGGCTCTTGGAATTGTTCATGGGCTTTTTAAGCCAGTTCCGGGAAGGTTCGATGATTATATATCCTTGCCAAAGCCAAATCTCTATCAATCACTTCATACCACTGTTTTTGGTCCCGGTGGCAGGATGGTGGAGTTTCAGATTCGCACCTTTGAGATGCATGAAATAGCCACAAGAGGTGTTGCTGCCCACTGGGCTTATAAAGAATCAACCAGTCAACAAAATGTCTATTCCTGGCTCTCGAGGTTGGTCGAGAGTATTCAGGGAAACGAAAACTCTTCAGAGCTCCTTGAGAACTTGCGCCTTGAACTCTTTAGCGATGAGGTGTTTGTTTTTACCCCAAAGGGCGATTTGCTGGTTTTGCCCTCTGGTTCAACCCCGGTCGATTTTGCCTATGCAATCCATACAGAGGTGGGTCATACCTGCGCAGGTGCAAAAGTAAACGGCAAACTAGTGCCACTTGATTATAAACTTCAAAATGGCGATGTAGTTGAAATAATGACAAAACCAAACAGGTCTCCGAGTTTGCAATGGCTTGAGTTTGTAAAAACTTCCCGTGCAATCTCTAAAATAAAAGCCTTTATAAGACAAAAAGAGCGCCAGGAAAGAGAGCTTCTTTATAAACAAGACCTCTATGTTTATGCATCTCGCCTTGGATATACACCTGAAGAGCTGGAAAAGGAACTAATAAATGCACTTTCCATAAAAAAAGACCAGCTTATTTTGATACTCTCCCGCCTTGGTTTTGAGAAGATAAAAAGTCTCCTAAAAGGCCCAAAAACTCAAAAGCCTCAATCAGACTGGACTGAGAGTCTATCGCTTGACGGACTTGAGATTATGCATACTCTTGCGGATTGCTGTAATCCACTCCCGGGCGAAGAGGTCTTTGGCGTAATTACAAAAGGGAGAGGACTCAGCGTTCATTCCTCTAAATGCCCTAATTTAAAGCACATTATGAAAGTATCCCCCGAAAAGGTCCTTAAGCTAAGCTGGCGTTTTTCAAAGGGTTTGCATCCTGTGAAACTCAGGGTAATAGCCTTCGACAGGGTCGGGCTCTTATCTGAAGTAACAAAAACCATCTCCTCCTTTGGAGCAAACATAACCAAAGCTTCAACCAACAGTCTTAGCTCCGGAGAGGCTATAATGGACTTTACCATTCAGGTGGATAACTACCAGAGCTTTAAAAGGATTCTTGAAGCTCTCAATCAGCTTCAGGGCGTTAAACAATCTCTAAGGCTTATGGGCTAATATGACAAGGATACTGGTGGTAGAAGACGAACGAAGCATTAGAGAAACTCTCAAAAACATCCTTCAGGAAGAAGGCTACATGGTTCAGACGGTCGATAGCCTCAAGGGTCTTTTTCAAAAAGCTAGCGACTGGGATTTTGACTGCGTTTTACTGGATTTGTGGCTAAAAGACGGCAACGCTTTTGACTCGCTTTCTGATATTCTAAATGCCTTTAGAGGAGCTCCGGTTATTGTAATAACAGGTCATGGCAGGACCGAAAGCGCGGTTCAGGCAATCAAGCTTGGCGCTTTTGACTTTCTCGAAAAGCCATTTTCTCTGCATAAGTTATTAAAAAGCGTCAAAGAAGCAATTGACTATATATCTTTATGCGAAAAAGAGCCAATTTATGGAAGCTGCAGTCAAATTTTAGAGCTTAAACGAAGCATTATAAAGCTCTCAAGCGCAAATTTAAACATTCTCCTTTATGGAGAGAGCGGAACTGGCAAAGACCTCGTGGCAAAAACCATTCACGATTTATCTCAAAAAACCGGCGAATTTGTGAAAGTCCCCTGCTGTGCACTTAAAGACATAGACAAAACCATCTTTGAAAGAGCAAAAGGCGGAACAGTTTATCTTGATGAAGTCTCAGATCTTAGCGATCACCTTCAGGCAAAGCTAAGAGCTCTTTTAGACACTTTTGAAAACCCGGATTTTAGAATAATTTCAAGCACAATCAAAGACCCGGAGCAAACTTTAAGAGACGACCTTCGCTTTCGTCTCTCCCAGGTATTTTTAAAACTCCCATCTTTGAAAGAGCTAAAGGAGGACTTGCCCCTTATAGCAAACAACTTCTTAATGGATGCTCTCAAGCGTCTTAAAAAGCCTCCTAAAACCCTGTCTCCAAAAGCCAGAGAACTTTTGCTAAACCTTGAATGGAGAGGCAACTTCAGAGAGCTCAAAAACGCCATGGAAAGCATTGCCATCCTTCATGAAGGCAACACAATAACTGACACAGACCTTCTTAGCATCCTTGGATTTAAAAAATCCTCAGATATATCTGACCCAAATACGGATTTAAAAACCGCCAAGCAAGAGTTTGAAAGGCGCTTTATCCTCAAAAGACTGGAAGAAAACGGCTTTGACCTTCGCAAAACCGCGGAATCTCTGGGTATAGACCTCTCTAACCTCTATAGAAAACTGCGCCAGTTTGATATAGAAATCTAAAACCCGCCCCTTACGGGGCGGTATTTTTCAAAAGCTCCCCCTCTATCTGCCCCTGAGGTAGGTAAAATACCATCCTTACCCACTTACTGTATCGCTCTTTTGGGATAAATCCCATTTTTTCATAGAAGCTAAGTGCTGGAATGTTGTTTACTCCTGCCCAGAGCTCTAACAGATCAATGCCTGACTCTTTAAAGATTTCAAAAGCTTTTTTTAAAAGGTTGGTAGCAATACCTTTTCTACGATGTGATTTCTCAACAACAAGCTCATGAATTGCCCCTACTGTTTTGCCTTCTCTTTTGCTATACCAGTATCTGTCAATGCATATAAACCCGCACAATTGAGACTGTTTAAAAGCCCCTATTATCCCTTGACTATCTCTTTGGAATAACCAGTTTATGTAATCTTCTACATCCACAGGATGGTTATAAGAGTATTCTTCAAGACCCTCGTAAGCATTTAGATATATCTCTACCATCTCTTGTATGTGGTTTTTGTCTAAGTTTTTAATTATCATCTCAAAATTGGCTTTGCGCCCTCTGGCACAGCTATTTTAAATAGCTCTTCTGAAGGTCTGAAGTTTCTCTTAATTGCAATGAACTCAACTGTGGTGGTTATCCCGCTCCTCTCTTCTATTTTTAAACCTCTTATTTCGCCACTTTGTATTTCTATAAGGACTCTTGATACTATAGGGTCTTTCTCTTTTGGTTTTAAAACTATGGTCGTGATGCCTGAATTTTCTATCTCGCCCACTTGCTCGAATAAATCCTTTAAAGGTTTTGAAAAAAATGTCAATGCATAAAATAGCCCTCCTCTTGAGGGCTCTAGTTTCTCTATGTTATATGCATTTTCAGAAATGTAATAAACCATAAGTCTCTGGCCGTCGCTTATTATGTTGATTTTGCTGGGTTGCTCGTACTGGATTCTGAACCTTCCATCTTTAGTTGCAAAGAACGTCCCTTTGGAGCTGTCTGGTTTTGCCTGCCAGGGATAGGAAACTCTTTGATTAAATTCCACCCTTATACTGCTTGTGGAATCAAGCAGCTTCTGGACCTCATTTAAATCCGATGCAAGGCAAAAGCCAAGTAGGAAAACTACCAGCCTCAGAATCTATGTATCCTCCTTAAAAAAGATAATAAGAGCTCTGCGTTGGTCCAGAAGTTTTCCCAGATTATAGAGTCAAAAAGGTCGTATCCTGCTGCGCTAATTGAAAGCGCGGAATTTAGCCAAAGGGTCTGAACCCCTTGCTTTTTAAAGGGCGCGTGATCAGGGAGCTCATTAGGCAATGCAATCAGCTCTGGCTCTATGCCAAAGTCTCTCGAGTGAGACTCAAATGCATCTATCATGGATCTTGAATTAAATCCTGCTCCGTCTCTGTATACAATTTTAGGCAAACCAAAGGACATCCCCTGAAGGTTGATGCAATCAATGGTATGTTTTGGCAAGTTTCTAACGTGGAAGTTAGCCCCTGCGAGGTTATCACTTTGACAATCAAGCAAAACAAATCTAAGCCTTCTTGGCCCTTTATAATCTTTGCTTAAAGTATCCACCAGATATAGCCACATAAGCATGGAAAATCCGCTAAAAGACGCGCAAAAACTGCCATACAAGGCATCAATTCTCGCAATCACTGTGGTGTAAGGACCTTTTCCAAACTCTACAAAAATATTTGAGCACTTTACCCTTTTTCGCTCTGGTTTATATACGATCTTTCCAAACTCACCTTCGATTTTCTCACATAAACTTAAGGGCAAATTAAAAGCAGGCACTTCTGAAATTAGATTAAGGCTCTTATAGGTATTTCTAAAAGGTCCACATAAAATAACTGCTTTTAAATCCGGAGTTATTTCAGGAATAGCCCATGGATAGATAAGAGCGATGTCTTCTTTTATGAAGTCTTTTTTTAACCAGCCCTCTACCTCGCATGGCGGGCTTTTGGAAAGTGGCAATAGCTGGAACTCCCCTGATTGAGTTTTTAAAACTGCCATTTTCTCATGTCCCGCTTCGGCTATAAATTCTTCCCATAGCGTGTTTATTCGGGCAAAATCAAAAAAAGTCTTTAGTTTCTGCTTTAGAATTAAACTTTCTATGGATCCTGGTATTCTATAAAGCGATAGTATCTCGAATGCAAATTCTTCGAAAAACCTTCTCCTTTTAACTTTCATAAACCGGTGTAAGCCAGCTTTTGTATCTTTCTATCTTTCCCCTGACTGCTTTAAAGTAGAGCTCTTGGAGCTCTTTGGTTATTTGACCTATCTTTCCATCCCCTACCGGACGGTTATCTATCTCTATTACCGGGGTTATCTCTGCCGCAGTGCCTGTTAGAAAAACTTCATCTGCGTTAAAGAGCTCGCTCCTTGCTATTGGGCGCTCCTGAACCTCGAGTGCGAGCTCTTTTTGCAAAAGCTTTATTACAGCCCTTCTGGTTATACCCTCCAGGATATGCTCAGAGTATGAGGGAGTTATGACGGTTTTACCCCTTACTATAAAGATGTTTTCCCCTGAGCCTTCAGATACATAGCCGTTTTGGTTTAGCAATATTGCCTCATCATAGCCAGAGAGCAAAGCCTCTGTCTTTGCAAGAGCGCTATTTACATAAGCTCCTGCCACTTTCCACCTTGAAGGGATTGAGTTATCGTCGTTTCTTAGCCACGAAGAGACCTTTGCCCTTACTCCTGAGGAAGTGTCTAGGTATCTGCCAAAGCTATAGGTATAAATTGCAATCTCTGGCGTGTAATCGAGTAGCTTTGGCGTTAGTTTAAGGTCTTTGAAGTAAACTATGGGGCGAATATATACATCTTCGCGAATTTCATTTTTGCGAAGCAATTCAATAGTGATATTAACCAGCTCTGAAGGTGTGTAAGAGGGCTTTAAAAACATCGCTTTGCTGTTTTTATAAAGGCGTTCATAATGCTCAATTGCAAAAAGTATGTAGAGCTGATGTGTTTCCTGATTCCAGTATGCTCTTATACCTTCAAATACCGCAGTGCCATAATGGAAAGAGTTTGTTTTGATGCTTATTTTAGCCTCATCAATGGGGACAAATTTGCCCTCAAAGAACGCATACTCCATGCGTGCTTATTATAGCTGATTTAAAATAAAACCATCATGATAGCCTACTTCGTCATGGAAATGGGTCTGGAGGAGGGTATGCCCACCTACAGCGGGGGGCTAGGGGTCCTTGCAGGGGACACGATGTACTCTTTTGCTGATCTGGGAATAAGCGCAGTAGGGGTATCATTGCTCTATAAAAAAGGCTATGTCCAGCAGGGTATTACTCCAACAGGCATTCAACTCGATTTTGAAGACCCCTGGAATTTTAGGAGATATTTAAAACCACTAGATATTTATGTGGATGTTCCTTTTGGCGATAGACTTCAAAAGGTAACTGCCTGGGAATTTAGAATAGAGCCATCTGTGAAGGTGTTTTTTCTGGATGCTGACATAGAGACAAATGATGACGATGTTCGCAAGCTAAATTATAGACTCTATTATGAAGACGGAGCTTATAGACTGAAGCAGGAAATACTTCTTGGAATTGGGGGCTATAGAATCTTAAAAGCTCTAGGTTACGATATAAAATACTATCATCTTAACGAAAGCCATGCTGCTTTCCTGATAGTAGACCTTCTTTCGGAATTTAAAGACATTCAGGAAGTTAAAAAACGCTGTGTTTTTTTAACTCACACGCCTTTACCTGCGGGACATGATAAATTTCCTGTACGAATGGTTAAGGAAGAGCTAAAGACTTTCAAGCACATAGATTGGGATAAAGAGGCAACGGGCGGCGAGTTAAACCTCACTCACTTTGCTCTTAAATACTCAGGGCGCGTAGGTGCGGTCTCTTACAAGCACTTTTTTGTCTGTAAAGACATGTTTCCAGAGCGTGAAGACTTTGAATACATAACAAACGGGGTATATCACCGAAGGTGGGTCCATCCTGTTATGAGAGATGCCTTTTTTGAGTATATCCCCGGATGGGAAGAAAACCCGGTTTTGCTATCAGGTGCTATTAACATACCAAGTGAGATAATCCTTAGAAATCACTTCAAGATCAAGCAAGAGCTTGTTAACTTCGTTAACAAAAACTCAGATGCAAGTTTTAGCGTCGATAACCTGACTATATGTGTGGCAAGGAGGGTAACACCTTATAAGCGAAACGACCTTATACTGAAAGATTTAGAAAGACTGCTTGCCATAGCGCAATCGGTTGGCGAGATTCAGCTTCTTTTTTCGGGCAAAGCCCATCCAAAAGATAACCCCGGGAAGGAAATAATATCAAACATCATAAACGTTAGAAAATCCCTGAAAGAGCATACAAAATCTCTAAGGATTGCGTTTCTTGAAAATTACAGCATAAAACTGTCTGCACTTTTGACCGCTGGCTGTGATGTATGGCTGAATAATCCAAGACGCCCGCTTGAAGCTTGCGGAACAAGCGGTATGAAGGCGGCACTTAACGGGGTTTTAAACTTCTCTACATGGGATGGCTGGTGGCTCGAAGGTGGAATAGAAGGTTTTAACGGCTGGGGTATTGGACCAAAGCCAAAGTGGGCTGATTTGAGTCTTTCAGACGATAACGAGGACTTAAAAGACCTTTATGGCAAACTCGAATATATCATAGTCCCTATGTATTATCAAAAGCGTGAGCAATGGTCTCAGATGATGAAAAACTCAATAGCAACGGTCGGGGTTTACTTTAACGGCTATAGAATGGTTAAAGAATACATTAGCAAACTCTATAGGGGGTAATCCTTTGGATAAAAAAGAGCTAATTAGCGCGCTCATTTATGACATTGCGCTGGAGCATTCAGCTATTATTCAGTATCTTTATCACATATTTTTAATACCTGACCCGGAAGTGGTTTCTGAAATAGAAGAAATTGCCCGTCAGGAAATGCGCCATCTAAAATGGTTTGGTCAAAAAGTCGTCCAGCTTGGCGGTCAGGTAAGTCTGGATAGAGCGGAAGATATGATAATGATAGGGAACTCCATAAAAGAGATGCTTCAAAACAATGTCTACGCAGAGAAAAAAGCAATAGAAGTTTACTCTTCACATCTAGAGCTCACAAAAGACGATTCTGTTAAAAAACTCCTTGAGAGGGTAATAAACGACGAAAAAGAGCACGCTGAAGAGTTTGAAAAGATGTTAAATTCCGTCCAGGATAGCCCTTCTGAAGCCGGGCCTTCTGAAAAGCCTGAGATAAAGCTCCTTAATGAGTTTTTAAAAGAAGAATATCAGCTAATTATCAACTATTTATATCAATTTTTCCACTCTAAAAACTGGGAATACAAGGATATGGTTATGGATCTTGCCATAGAGAGCATGGTTCACATGGGCAAAATCGGCGAGGCAATAGGGGAGATGGGCGCAATGCCAGACCTTTCACGGGTGGACTTTAGCGAAAAAAGGTCAGTAAACTTCACAGAGCAGGTCAAAAAAGACCTCTCAATGGAATCGATTTCAGGAGATAAATACTCTAAAGAGCTCCTTCAAAACCATCAGCAGCATGTAAAGAAACTACTGGACTTTATAAACAAGCAGGAAGAATACCATCGCCATAGACTCATGGAGTTTTTCAAAAAAATGCATAAGTTCACTATTGGTGAGCTAAATGACAGATGAGGTTATTAAATTCTTCAGAGAGAGCTCTGAGGTAAAGCTGTCCTTTGCAAGCTTTTATGCGGATAAAATCGTAGAAATAGCCGGGATAATAGCGACCGCGCTGAAAGAAAGAGCCAAGGTTTTGGTTTTTGGCAACGGCGGAAGCGCAAGTGATGCCCAGCATCTTGCAGCGGAGCTCATAGGCAGATTTAAATCAAACAGAAGACCCTTGCCCGCCATTGCTTTAAGTTCTGATAGCTCTATTTTAACCGCTCTTGGCAACGACTTTGGCTTTGAGAGCGTTTTTGAAAGGCAGTTAGAAGCTCTCTGTATGCCCGGGGACATTGCCATTGGAATATCAACCTCCGGCAAATCGCAGAATGTAATAAGAGGGATTTTAAAAGCCAAGTCACTAGGCGCAACCACTATTGCACTTACCGGAAGAGATGGGGGAGAGCTTGTAAAAGTGGCTCACTATTGCCTGGTTGTCCCTTCTTACGATACTGCAAGGATTCAGGAATGCCACATAACGCTGATGCATGTTCTTTGTGAAATTGTTGAAAAAGAGCTTTGAAAGTAGTTTTATTGCATAAAAACAGTCAGGAAGCAATAAAGACCGCGCAAATGCTGGCTATTGAGCTAGGCAGACTGGCCGAGACTATATGTATTGACCTGAAAGATGCAAAGGAGTTTTTAAAAGATCCGCCATCTCTTGTTGTGGCAGTTGGCGGTGATGGCACCTTTTTAAATGCTGCCAGAATATTTTGCCCTCTGGGCGTTGCAATAGTCGGCGTAAATCAGGGAAGGTTTGGCTTTTTAACAGAGTTTGCGCCGGATGAAATAATAAATGATATAGAGCTGATATTAAAAGGCGAGCTAAAGTCTTTGCAAAGGAGCATGCTAAGAGTGAGCCTAGAAGATAGGTTAATAGGAGATGTCTTAAATGATGTGGTTTTGTCCAGAAAAAGCCTTTCGCGCATACTGCAGCTGCAGGTAAAAATCGGCAACGAGCAGGCTCTATCTGTTCGCGGGGATGGGATTATAGTCTCAAGCGCCACAGGCTCTACGGCCTATGCTCTTTCTGCAGGGGGCCCAATATTGCATCCCGGTCTTGATGCTCTTATTTTGGTGCCCGTTTGCCCACATTCCCTAACCAGCAGACCGCTGGTTTTGCCAAAGGATTCAAAGGTTTATCTTTCTGCGCAGTCAGAATCATATTTGACCCTTGATGGGCAAGAGGGCATAGAGCTCTCAGAGAATCAGGTTGTTAAAATTGAGTTATCGCCCTTTAGATGCCTTACATATCCAAATCCGAGAAGGGGTTTTTTTACCCTCCTTAGAGAAAAGCTCAGGTGGGGCTAAAGCCTTCAAGAGAATAGCTTATTGAATCTCTAAGAGGTATTGGGTCGTTGCTGGTTAAGAATTTAACCCCGTCTTTTATGGCGTTTTCATCAAGTCCGCAGATATTATCCCTCCACATCATAAGAAGCTGGTCTTTGCTAATAGGCAAATCTAGCCTAAAAGTCTCGTTTATGCTGGCTCCTAGCTTAAGCAGGGTTTTAGGCGCAGGGATTATCAAAACCTCTCTTTTAAAGCCCGAGAGAATCTGGGAAAAAAGGCATTTCATGCTGATGGTGGAGGGCCCGCATATTTCTATGGGTTTGTTGGGGGGGCTGATCTTTACTGCGCCCGCAAGGGCGCGCTTTAGATCTCTAACATCTACAGGCTGAAATAGGTAGTCAGGGTCTGGAATGGCGATAAATCTGAGAAATCTGGTGAGAGACCAGAGGTCTTTTAAAAGTCTTTGCTCTGGCCCAAGGATTATTGAGGGTCTTAAAATCAAGTGTTCAAGTCCTGACTGGATGATCTCTCTCTCGGCTATGAACTTCGTCTGATGATACAAAGAGGGGGCTTTGATGTCTGTTCCCAAAGAGCTGACAAATATAAATCTTCTTACTCCATGCTTTAGGCATGCTTCAAGGAGTCTTCTGGTGTGCCCTATGTGAACCTCTGTGAAGGTGTCTTTTCCCTTCTGGTAAAGAATTCCAACCAGATGAATAACCACTTCTGGCCTGGCTTTGGATATTGCGCTCATTACCTCGTTTGCGTCAAAGAGGTCTGCTTTGATGAGTTTTGCGCCGGGCAAGATTTCCTTTGCTAGCTCCAAATTTCTTACAAGGCATGTAACATCATACCCTTGGCTAATTAGCTCTTTATAAGTGTGTCTTCCCACAAAGCCGGTTGCGCCAGTTAGAAGTATTTTCATTTAGGTTAATTTTTACCTTTTGAGGCAAGTTTGCCTACCATTATCGATAGTTCATAGAGCAAAATTAGAGGTATTGCCATAAGGACCTGAGTTGTCACATCAGGGGCTATAATTGCTCCTATTACAAAAGATATTACAACAAAGTATTTTCTAAAGGCTTTTAGCTGTTTTTGGGAAACTATCCCTGCCTGCTGAAGTATAAAGACAAAAACCGGCAACTCAAAGGCTACTCCAAAGGCTATTAACATCTTTAGCAAAAACGAGATATAAAGATCTACCGAAAGATATGGCTTTGCCTGAAGCTGGCTAAAGCCTATGCCAATGAGAAATTTCAGAGCTATTGGCAAAACCACAAGATATGCAAAGACTATCCCGAGCAAAAATAGCACTATGGAAGATAATGTCAGTGGTAGCACCAGACGCTTTTCGTTTGGATAAAGAGCAGGCTCTACGAATCTCCAGAGCTGAAACAAAATAATAGGCAAACTCAGTATAAACCCAAAGGCTATTGATATTTTAAAGAGTATAAAAAGAGGCTCTGTAGGAGAGAGGGTAATTAACTCAACCTGAGGGTAGGATTTTAAAACGGGCTCTTTTAAAAACTCAAAGATATGGCTTGCTCCGTAGAATGAAATGCCTGTTCCTATCAAAATCGCGATGATTGACTTAATCAGCCTGCTTCGGAGCTCTCTCAGATGCTCCGTCAGGGGCATTCTCGGAAGTTCCTGTTCCTGCATCAGGGTTTTCTCCATCTTCTGAGCTATTTTCTTGATTTAAATAAGAACCTTGCTTGGCTCTTAGGTTTTCTAAATAAAGTTGGTATCTTAGCTCGTCCCATGTTTGCCTTACTTTTCTTAGCATTTCGCCTATTTGCGTTGCAACCTCGAGCATCCTCTCGGGACCTAGGAATATTAAGGCTACTACCAGTATTACCAAAATCTCGGGAAAGTCCAAACTAGCCCCCCATTATCTCTCTCTCTTTTGCCTGCGAGAGGGCGTTTATCTCTTCGATAAACTTATCGGTTAGTTTCTGGAGCTTATCAAGATCTCTTTTAATTTCGTCCTGAGAGACCCCTTCACGGGATTCTATGGCGGACTTGATGTCTTTTCTGATGTTTCTTATTGCCACTCTTGCCTCTTCTGTCATTTTGTTTAGCATCTTTACAAGCTCTTTTCTCCTTTCCTGAGTTAAAGGGGGCAGGTTTATTCTTAAGGTATTTCCCTGACGCTGGGGATTTAGTCCAAGAGTTTCGCTTATTGCCTTTTCCACAAGTGGCACTGCGTTTGCATCCCAGAGCTGAATAACTATCTGGCTTGCCTCAGGCACAGACACACTTGAGAGCTGTTTTAGCGGAACTTTAGAGCCGTAGTATTCTACTTTTATTTCCTCCACAAGAGCAGTGCTTGCCCTGCCAGTTCTAAGACCTGCAATCTCGTTTTTAAAGTAAGCGACCGCTTTTTGCATATCCTCTTTTGCCTGATCCAGAAGGTTGCCATTCACAGCTTTTAATTATAATCTTTAAGCCAGTGGAGAGGAAGTTAGAACTCTACTATGCTGAAATAGACCCTCGCTCTCTTGCTCTGGAATTTGAAAAAAAAGTTTCCCAAATAGGCCCTACAATGGAATTTGTCAGGAATTTAATACTTGACCTTAGAGTTATTTTGAGAATCTTGATAGACAAAGACTTTGACCTCTCTGAAGATGCCAGAAGAGACTTTATCAGCGCTGTTAATTACTTTATCAAAACAAAAGATTCTATCCCGGACTTTATACCAATTATAGGCTTGCTGGATGATAGAAAGCTCGTCTCATATGTCAAAAACAAGCACAGAAAAGAGATTGAGCGCTACTTTAGACAGGTTAAGTTCTTTATAGCAAACAGCCTCTGATGGTCAGCTTTCTTATCCTGAGACTCTTTCAGTCTTTTATAACTTTAATAGGCGTTAGTTTCATCTCGTTTTTGATAATAAAGTTTGCGCCCGGGGATTACCTTGACCAGCTAAGGCTAAACCCTCAGGTTTCAGAGCAGACCATAGAGCTCTTAAAAGAGCAATTTGGTCTTGATAAGGATGTTTTTTCGCAGTTTTTAAAGTGGCTCTTATCTGCTTTTGCCTTTGACCTTGGGTATAGCTTTCAGTATCACGCACCTGTAAGTGAGCTTATTCTTGATAGAGTTCCTGCAACCCTGGCTCTTAGTCTGAGCTCTGCAGTTTTGTCCTGGCTTATAGCCATCCCGCTTGGCTTTTTTGCAGGTCTTAAAGAAGGCTCAAAGCTTGATAAGTTTGCTCTCTTTTTTAGCTACGCTTTTATGTCAGTGCCGTCTTTTTTTCTTGCTTTTTTGCTCCTTGTCTTTGTCTCTTCCTTTGGCATGGTGCCAATAGGGGGAATTACAAGCCCTGATTTTGCTTCCATGAGCCTCCCTGAGAAGATTCTGGATATTTTCTATCACATCTCAGTCCCCTTAATTACCCTAACTCTCATCTCAAGTGCAGGACTTGTCCGCCTGATGCGAAGCGCGGTAATAGAGCTTAAAAAAAGTCCCTTTTTAATTGCCCTCAGGGCAAAGGGTCTTGATGAAAAATCAATCAGAAAACACCTTTTTAAAAACTCTCTCAACCCCTTTATAACCCTGATTGGCTTTGAGATTGCCTCTTTGCTATCAGGCGCTGCAATCATTGAAATCATCTTTGGCTGGCCCGGCCTTGGCTCTTTGATGCTCGATGCGGTTCTTTCCCAGGACCTCTATCTGGTTATGGGGGGGCTATATATAGGCACCATCCTTTTGCTCCTTGGAAACTTCATAGCTGACATTCTTCTGGCTCTACTTGACCCAAGAATCAAAGACAGGGAGTTAAGCTAAATAGAGCCTATAGTGGCTATCTTTTCTAAACTCTTCTCTTTCAAACGAAAAGTCGCTTCTAAAGTGCACCCCTCTGCTCTCTTTTCTCCAAAGAGCTGACTCTACCATGGCCTTTGCAACCAGACACTCATCAAGAAGCTCTCTATTTTCCGGCGTTCTCTCCCATAGCTCTGACGCTTCCAGCCAGGTATTTAATTTATTAAGAGCCTCTTTAAGCCCACTTTCGTCTCTTTCAAGACCACATAGCTCAAAAACCAGCTTAGAGAGTTCTTTTTTTGTAAATTCTGGATTACATAAGCCGCGCCTTCGGCGCGAAAAAACTTTCACCCCCTTAAATTCCGCCCCTTTAATGTCATGATAGATAGCATACCCTGCTCTTGAGCCAAACACAAGCCCCTCTAAAAGCGCATTCGACGCAAGTCTGTTAGCGCCGTGAACTCCATTGCAGGCACACTCCCCAATTGCATAAAGCCCCTCTATCTGCGTCCTTCCCCAGAGGTCTACTGATATACCCCCTATGCTAAAGTGTGCCCCGGGAACTACAGGCACAGGCTCTTTTATTTTAAGTCCAAGACTTAAAAGATGGTTAAAAATCGTTGGAAACCTCTCAGGAAGGTCCTTTACCCTCTTTAGGTCAAGAAAAACCCTCTTTCCGGCTTTTATCTTCTTGTAGATGCTTCTTGCGACTACATCTCTTGGCAATAGCTCGTCTACAAACCTCTCCCCATCTTCGTCTATTAAAATTGCCCCCTCGCCCCTTAGGGCTTCGGTTAGCAAAAACTTTGAACTTTCTAACAAAGTTGGATGAAACTGCACAAATTCCATGTTTTTAAGCTCAAGTCCCGCTCTTAAAGATGCACCTATGATGTCCCCCCTTGCCCCTTCTGGGTTTGAAGAGCCTGAAAATATTGCTGAATATCCACCGCTTGCTAAAATTACCGCTTTGGCAACTATTAAAATTACTGATTTATTCTCATCTATGGCCAAAATTCCCAAAATTCGCCCGTCATGGATAATCTCCTGAGCTTTTAGCTTAAAAATCCCGATTTTTAACTCCTCTACCTTTTTCTTTAAAGTCTTTACAACCTCTCTTCCGGTAAAGTCCCCAACTCTCAAAATCCTCTCAAAGCTATGTCCGCCCTCTTTTGTTGACTTTTCATCAAATTTAAGGCCATAACTCTCAAGTTTTGCTATTTCTCTTATTCCTTCCTCAACAAGAACCCTGACAGCCCTCTCATCACACAGCCCCCTGCCAGCTCTTAAGGTATCAAGAAGATGAAGCTGCGGGCTATCTCCCCTCTTTGTTGCGCAGGCTATTCCCCCCTGAGAGTATACAGAGCTCTCTCTCTCCCAATAGATCAAAACAGGCTCAATCCCAAGGGTTTTAAGCGTTATTGCAGCATTAAGACCTGCAATTCCTGCACCTACTATCAGAACCTCAGCCCTTAACTCGCTGGCAAAAGAGGGCTCAAGAAAGAGATTCATGAACTTGCAAAAGACTTATCAATAACTCCGCAAGTCTCTCAGGGTCGTGTCTTACAAAATCCTCCTTTTCCCCTATTAAATCTCCAGTGTAGACCTTTATCCCTGCCCTTGCTATTTTGCTAACATCTGGCACAACTGGCTCTTGAGAGTTTTCAAGGTAAGCTCTTAAAATTCTATCGCTTGGCATTCTGGTATTTACTATTGCAGCGTCTATTTTTGAAAGCCCGCTTGATATTAAAAATTTTTCAAGATGGTCAAATGCAGTGTATCCTGTGGTCTCCCCGGGTTGCGTCATTGCGTTTACTATAAACACTCTAAGGGCATTGCTATCTTCTATGGATTTTTTAATATCTTTTACCAGCAAATTTGGCAAAACACTGGTGTATAAACTTCCCGGACCAAAAACTATCATGTCAGCTTCCAATATCCTGTCTATAGCCTCAGAAGGAGCTCTTGCATCCTCTGGCTCTATCCACACTTTTTGAATTTTGCTTAAGGATTCTTTTCCATACTGGGTTATTTCCTCTTCTCCCTTTATTTCTTTCCCGTCTTCAAACCTTGCCCAAAGCTCTATGTTTTCAAAAGTAGAAGGAATTATTTCCCCTCTCGTTCTTAGAATCTGCGAAGCAATTGAAACGCCCTGCAAAAAAGAGCCAGTTATGTCAGTTAAGGCAACTAGCAAAAGATTTCCAAAGGCATGCCCTTCACACTCCCCTTTGCTAAATCTATACTGAAAAAGAGCCTTTATTATCTCCTCGCTCTCTGAAAGAGCCGCGATGCAGTTTCTTATATCCCCGGGAGCAGGCATTTTATAGGCTTTTCTGAGTCTGCCTGTGCTACCACCGCTATCCGCAACGGTTACTATAGCAGAGAGCTTCAAGATAGAGCTCCCAACCTTTTCTTTTAGACCCCTTAGCAGAGTTGATAAGCCAGTGCCTCCTCCTATTGCGACTATTCTCATCTCAATACCCGCAGGCTAATTTTAACAGAAGGTATATCATTTTCAGAATGAGGAGCGTAAATCTCAAAAAAGCCTTTGAAAAGTCAAAAACCCTGAATGTGAACCTGAAACTAAGGCACGATGAGCTTGACCTTCCTAAAGATATAATGGACGCAGGCGAAGAATTCACAGTCAGGATAAGTATCTCCAAGAAGGGTCCTTTTTATCAGGCGACTATCTTACTAAAGGGAAAGGTTTTACTTGAGTGTAGCAGGTGCTTAAAGATTTTTGCCAAAGAGCTGAATTTAAAAGAAACGCTTGATTTAAAGCCTTATCCAAAAACATATCGCGAAAACCTCAGTTCCGAAGACCTTTGCGTAAGCTTTATAGAAGACGAAGAGAACTTCGACCTTCTTAATCTTGTAAGAGAGCAAATTATTCTCTCTATACCAAATAGGCGTATATGCTCCATAGAGTGTTGCGAAACCCCCTTGCCAACTGAGGGATTTTCGCTCAAACAACTTCTTGAATTTTATGAAAAAACTGACTAAAAGAATTTACAGGCTATCCCCGGAAGAGTTTTATGATTATCTGGCAAATTACAAAATCCCGCTTGAAATTTTAAGCACTGGAGAAAACTTTATAGAGTTTGCAAGCTACGAAGAACTGCCTGAGCTTGAACCTCTTGCTGCTTTGGAAGTTGAGCTAAATTATGCGCCTTCAAAAAGCATCATAAAATTTGAAAACTTCATCATTTTACCTGCGGACTCTATCCCCTTGAGAGTGAGGCGCTCCTGCGCTTTTGGCACAGGTCTTCACGAATCAACTCAGGTCTCTTTAATGCTCTTAAAAAGGGCCCTCAAAAAAGGGATGAAAGTTCTGGATGTTGGAACAGGCAGTGGCATTCTTGCCATAAGCGCAAAGCTTCTTGGTGCTTCAAAAGTGGTTGGTATAGATATAGATGAATGCGCCATCAAAGAATGCAGAAAAAACGCAGCCCTTAATAGAGTTAAAGTCGATTGTATTGTAGCAAGACCCGGAGAAATCAAAGAGAGGTTTGATCTTCTAGTTGCAAATTTAGAGCTCTCAATCTTTGAGAAAGAGTTAAATACCTTGCTGGAGCTCTTTTCCTCAGTTGGTATTTTTGCAGGTCTTTACAAAAAAGATGAGCTAAAGGCATTTTTAAAGCTCGCGGGATTTTTAAGGGTTGAGTCAAAGCTATCAAGAAATGGCTGGTTTGGTGTTATCCTGAAGAAATGAGAGGCATAAGCATCGAGAGCGCAAAACCGCCAAATAGACCAAGAAAGCTAATAAGAAGGCTAATTCTCATCTCTTTATTGATCTTGCTTGGGTTTTTAGTTATTGATAGAATCAGGCGACCCAAGATAGACCAGAATGACTTAAAAGCACTCTCAAGGATTCCAATTAGAAAGACTTTTTATATAAAAGCCAACAAACCTGTTAAAGAATTAAAACTGTTCATAGATGACACCAAGGCTGTATCTATCAAACTGGATAAGCCTGATAGCACTATTAAATTTGAGCTAAAGCCGTCAGCTCTTGGCATTAAGGAGGGGGAAAAGAATCTAACTTTAAAAGTGCGCTCTGGATTTTTCTGGAGAACTTACAGGCTTAAAACCTACATTGACCTAACCCCTCCGGCTCTAAGTGCGGCAAGAGTAAGTTCCGGGCTGTTAGTTGGCTCTTCCGGTGCTGTAAAGGTTCGCTCTGAAGAGGATGCTACGTTGAGCCTGGATTGTCCAGGCCGCAAAATCCAGCTGACTAAAATCTCAAAAGATGAGTTTTTTGGGCTGTTTCCTGTTGGTCTTGATTCTCCGCTGCATTTTTATTGCACCATACTTGCCAAAGACCCTGCAGGAAACATATCCAAATTGGAAATTTGGATGCGCCCAAGGTCTATGCGCTTTCGTCAGGAAAACATAGAGCTAAATGAAACTACCATAAGACGGGTAGGTGTTTCTCTGATTGAAGGCGCAAATACCATGAGCCCTGAGGAGGTTTTTATTCAGGTAAATGAGCGCCTTCGCCGAGAAAGCTTCTCAGAGCTTGAAGAGCTCTCTTCAAAGTCCTTGCCCAAAAAGCTCTGGCAGGGTGCATTTTTGATGCCTGAGCGCGCTCAAGTAGTTTCCAGCTATGGGGATTTAAGATACTACATCCTGAATGGTAAAAAGATTTCAGAAAGCAGGCATATGGGGATAGATTTTGCCTCGTTTGCAAATGCACCTGTAAGGGCAGGAAACTCCGGCGTGGTGGTTTTTGCAAGGTTTCTTGGCATCTACGGAAACACCGTAGTTATAGACCACGGTCTTGGACTAATGAGTATTTATTCGCATCTTTCTGAGATAGTGGTCAAGGAAGGTCAAAATGTTGCCAAAGGACAATTTATCGGAAAAACCGGCACAACCGGTCTTGCTTTTGGAGACCATCTTCATTTTGGAATTTTGGTCCATGGTTATGAGGTCAATCCCTCCTTCTGGCTTAGCGAAAGATGGGTTCAGGAAAATATCGAGAAGGTATTTTCAGGGCAATAAGAAAGCGTCTGATTGTGCCTTTTATTGTCTGGGTTTTGCGCCTTTGGGCAAAAACCATGAGGCTCGAAAAGAGGATAGACTTTGAAAACTTAAAAGGTCACATAATAGCTATCCTTCATGGTAATAGCCTATGTGCAGGTCTTGTTAGCATAGATAGGGGTTTTTTTGTTCTGGTGAGTCGCTTTCGGGATGGGGAATTTGCTTCCGAGCTTTTGTCTGGTCTTGGTCACATAACTGTGAGAGGCTCATCTGAAGAAGGCAGGCCAGAAAAGGGTGGCAGCGTAGCGCTTTTAAAACTTATTAAAGTGTGTAAAGACGGTCATAGCGTTGTTGTTGCAGTTGATGGTCCAAAAGGTCCCAAGGGGGTTATAAAACCGGGTGTTATATTACTTGCAAAAAAGGCGGCAGTCCCTGTTTTGCCCGTTTATATAAGCTGCCAAAAGGCAATAAGACTAAAAAGCTGGGACAGGCATTTGATACCTTTGCCTTTTAGCACTCTAAAAGTGATATTTGCAAAGCCAATTTTTGTGTCCGAAAGCGACTCTATTGAGTCTAAGCTGTCCGAGTTGGAGGTGGCTTTCCGCGAAATCGCGAAGGAAGAATACGGTCGATGAGTTTTGGGGCATAGACAAAGCATACACTTCCAACTATCGCGGTTATTAAAACAAGCATAAAAACAAGCTCCTGAGAAGGCTCATATAGGCTTGCAAATAGCACGGAAAACTCACCTCTCTGCATCATACTAAGACCTATTCTGGCAGAGACTCGCTTGCCTAGACCTATGCTAATTCCCCCCAGAAAAGAAGAGATAGCTTTTAATATCAAAGATGCTAAAGTAATCACTAAAAAGATGGCTATATCAAAACTCTGTCCTATCTGGGCGTTAAAGGTAAACATAAAGAAAAATACTCCAGTTGAGAGGTCTTTCAAATCAGATAAGGAGCGCTCTATACTCTGGTAAAGCCAGCTCTTTTCTGGGACCAAAACCCCAAGCATAAAAGAAATCAAAGCATCAGAAAGACCCAGCTTCAGTCCAGCACCCGCACTGACTAATAAAAATCCAAGTACCATAAAAGGAACCAGGCTGTTCTCAATGTCCTTTTCCAATCTCTCCAGCGAGTTTTCAACAGGTTTTTTTAGAAGATAAAAAATTAAAAAAACCAAAATGGTCGAAAGTATCCCTCTAAATATCCCCTCTTCTTTTATCTCCCTGTGCATAACTATGCCAGTTAATGTTGACATAAGAAGTATGCTAATTAAATCTTCAAATATCAAAATTCCTATTATTACTTCTGCTTCTTTGCTCGCTATTCGCTTGTAATCAATTAGCAGTTTAGATGTAATCGCGGTGCTGGTAGGATAAGCGGCGCACGCCAAAACTAGCGAGATTATTAAATCTTTTGTCATAATGTATGATAGTCCAAATATGGGAGGAAAATTCAAAAAAAAGTCTAGAAGTCCAGGTTTAATAGTTTGAGTTAGCCTAGATAGTTTTTCAAATGAAAATTCAAGCCCTATGAAGAAAAAAAGCAATATAACAGCTGATATTTCAAAAACTTTAAGAGAATCTCCTATATCTTCTGGCATAAATTGACTGCTCAAAAGACCTGCAAACATAAAAGCTATGATGTTAGGGATGCCGATTCGACCAAGTAAAAACGCACTTATAAAAAGAAGCAGGAATATCCCACCTGCTGATATAAGCTCTGCGTGTGCATGCATTTATGTGCTGCACCTGCCACAGAGTTTTAAGAGCTCTTGAATTTGGTTTCTTGTCCCTACAACTATTAGTGTGTCCCCCTCTAATATAACCTGCTTGTATGGGTCAGGACTTGGAATCATCTCTCCATTCCTGTCTATAACTATTATGGAAGCTCCTGTTTTTCTCCTTATTTCAAGCTCTGCAATAGTTTTGTTGCAAAAATGAGAGCCCTTTTCTATTTTTATCCATTCTATTACAACCTGTTTCAGTATAAGCTCCATTCTGTCTTGTTTTATTGGCTGGTAAAGCGCCCCTGCTAGAATAAACCCGAGGTTTTTCGACTCTTCCTCTGTAAGTTCTATGTTAATGAGGTTTTCTCCATCTTGTTGAATAAAGAGCTCTCTTCTGCCTGAGTTATAAATTACAAGCACAAGTTCAAGTCCACAGCGCAGTTCCAGCGAGAACTTTTTGCCAATGCCGGGTAGGTCTGCCTCGCGTATGTTCATTGTCTTATCGCTCTTGTAGCTCTTAAAAACCTATTGGTATTTAACTTAAACTCACCCCTTATGCCACCTTGCTGGAGTATATTCTCCATCGCATTTATTCTCTGTCTTATTATCTCAGAACTACCCCCCTCTCTTTTCAAAAACCTAAGAAGTGCAAGCGGGTCATAACCTGCCTGAAAGAGGATATACATAGCTAATCTATCTGCTTCTATTTCCTGCTCTATGCTAAAACTCTCTTCAAGCGAGACTTTTGCAAGTCTTCTTGCAGCTTCCTCAACCGGAATATTACCATCTGGAGAGGTCTTTCCAAAAGCTACAATCGAGTGATGATTGAGGATAATATGAGCAAGCTCGTGTGCAATGATTCCCGCTAGCTCTGCTTCGTTTTGAGCCTGTTTAATAGCTTCTTGCGAAATAAACACATAAAGCCATGGGGCAGAAATACTTATAGGGGTTTTATCTTTAATGACGCCAAATCTCACTTGCAACTCCGGTGCACTTGAATATTTAACCAGCGTGCTACCAACCAGGTTTACATACCTTGTTATTTCTGTGTCTTTAACTATGGTTTTTGAACTTAGTATTGTTTTCGCTGTCTCGAAAGAGATTCTGCCCTTTAAGTCTTCTGCAAGTGCGAGGGCAAAGAAAATTAAAACTGTTGCAAAAAGCTTCAAGGCCATTCGCCTCTTTCAAACCTGAGAATCTCTTCTTCCTTTACCAGAAATTTATCGAGCCAAAGTACAAATACCTCTGAGGGCTCTGCGGGTTTTCTTGTTACTTGCACCGAGCTAACTTTTCCGGATTTTTCCCCGGTTACGCCCCTTGTAACTGCTGCGTCGTCTCCTGAGTGCGCTTCTCTCCTGCCTGCTATTTTAGGGAGCGAAATCCTCTCAGGGCTTGGGCTAGAAGATATAAAGTATTCAAAAACCCATCCTCTCTGACCCTGTCTTTCAACAAGCGCCCATCCTGAGCGTTTATCTATCAGTCTTACCTCTTCACCTTTTCTTAGCTCCCCAACAACTCTTGCACCAAGCCTTGGCTCTTCAAAAAGCTGAGCTCTAATGCTGGTTACAAAAAAGCTGCTACTTGCAAGCCCTAACTTTATTGTCAAAATGATTACTATCCACTTCATAATAATAGTTTAGTATATGTCAAGGCTTTTAATTGCACTTATTGTATCTCTCAGTGCGGTTTTTATGAGTCAAACTCCTGTTTTTACCAGGCTGGAGCTGATACTTTTCGACCTTCGTGCAAGAGTATTTTCAGGTTCTTTATTACCACCTGAAGAGATTGTGGTGGTTTTGATAGATGAACAGAGTCTTCGTGAAGTTTATAAAGCTACAGGAATTAGCTGGCCGTGGAGCTGGGAACTTTATGCTCTTATTACGGATTTTTTTACCATTTCAAATGTAAAAGCTCTCGTTTATGACATTCACTTTAGCGAAACTAAGGAGCAAAGCCCTTCTCTTCCAGATTCAATCAGGAGAAACTCGCGTGTGATATTCCCGGTTCAGTTTTTCCCCTCTGGGGGTTTAGGTCTAAGACCGCTTCCTGAAGGCTTAGCTTCTTTACATGCCATTAAAAGCATAGAGGTATCAGGCAATAGTTTTCTGCGCAAAAATAACGACTACATAATTCCTCTAAAACCCGTTTATGAAAACGCCTGGGCTCTTGGTTCAGTCTCATTTACCAGGGACCCTGATGGGGTTTATAGGCGTAATTATCTTATCTGGACCTATGACAAATATTACTTTCCGGGGCTTGCTCTCTCTGCTTATTTAAAAACCAGTGATGTCAGTCATATAAAGTTAAGTAAAGATCAGCTTTTGGTATATAAAGCTTCCGCTAGAGTTGAGGTACCTCTTGAAAATGGTAGATATCTGATAAAGCCTTACCCAAAATTCAACTCAGTCTCTATGAGTGCAATTCTTTCTACTATACATGGACTTCAGCAAGGCGATTTAGAGAAAATTCTGGTAGATCCAAAGGAGTTTAATAACAAAATAGTCTTTGTAGGCGCAAGTGCCTCAGGGCTTGGAGACCTGAAAATTAGCCCGCTTAGCAACTCTTTACCCGGGGTTTTTCTTCACGCTAATATATTGGCAAATTTAATTAAAGAGGATTTTCTTAAGTTAGTTCCAATTCTATGGGTAGATGCGTTTTTGTTTTCCCTAATATGCCTAATCATATCCAGATTTTCTCTGTTTTATTCCCTGTTTTTTGTGCTTTTTACCCTTTCTTTTTTGTTTGCTTTTTACTATTTTAATGTAGTTTTTAATATAACCTACTTTGCTATTTCCGGCTTTGGCACTTTTTTAACAGCGCTTTGGATTTCTATCACTCAAAAAGAGCGTGAAAAAACTCAGCTCAAGAAAAGCTTTGAGCGATACGTTTCAAAAGCAACTCTTTCTCAGATTCTGGAAAATCCGGATAAGCTGGTTGGTATAAAAACTCAGAGGGTTGAATTAACGCTTCTCATGTCTGATATTATGAACTTCACTACCATAATGGAGGATATTGAACCAGAAAAAGCTGTAGAAATGCTAAATATATACTTTGACAAGATGGTAGATGTCCTTTTTAAAAACGGAGCTACCATAGATAAGTTTATAGGAGATGGTATTTTCGCCTTCTTTGGTGCACCTATAGAGCTAAAAGACCATCCCGAAAGGGCAGTAAGAGCCGCTCTAGAGATGAAAAAAGCTCTTTCTTTGGTGAATGAAACTTTGAAAGGTTTAAACTTACCCCAGCTTTCAAACGGGATAGGTATTCATACGGATAGAGTAATCCTTGGAAACATAGGTTCAAAAACTAGACTAGATTACACTGCTATAGGAGACGGCGTTAATCTAACGGCAAGACTTGAATCTGTAACTCGTTTTTATGGAGTAGGAATAGCCATTTCTGAGAGCACTTTCCAAAGGCTTAATAACTCCTTTCTGGTAAGACCTATAGACCTGATACGCGTCAAGGGTAGACAAAAACCCGTGATGATATATGAACCTTTAGATGATCAATACATTAATCTTGCAGAACTTACCCACAAGGCTTTCAAAGAGTATCTAAGTGCAAATTTTTTAAAAGCGCTTGAGCTCTATTCAAAAGCGCTGGAAATATACCCTAATGACAAACTTTCAAGAATATTTCAAGATAGATGTAAAAAACTTATTGAATATCCGCCTGCAAACTGGGAGGGAATATTCACTCTCGAACACAAATAGTCAGCGTTTTATAATCGCTTTCAGGGCGTCTTTTCTTTCTCTTAGGACTATGGACTTTATCTCCTCTTCTTTTTCAATGGTCTCTTGCTGTATAAATTCTATAAGTTTTTGAATCTGTTTTTCTAAATCCTCAATCTGTTCTCTAAGGCGCAGGATTATATCTATTCCCGCTAAATTTACTCCCAGCTCTCTGCTTAGAGTAAGTATAAACTCAAGTTTTTGAATGTCTTCTTCTGTGTAGTATCTTGTTCTGCCCTTTGAGCGGGTAGGCTTTAAAAGACCTTCGCGCTCATATAGCCTCAGAGTTTGAGGATGCACATTAAACATAGAGGCCACAATCCCGATTGTATAGAGTTTTACGCGCTCCTGTCTCACTTTGTTCGCCTCCTTACTCTTTCAGGCTGTGGCAAAAGCGCATTTAACTCCTCCAAGAGCTTTTTCGCCTTTCCTGCATCCCCGGATATTTTTTCCATAAAGCCAAACTTTGGCACTGAGATATGCAATCTAACTATCAAATCACCTCTGCCTGTGCCATCGAGCTTTGGCATACCGTTACCTTCTAACCTTATGGTATCCCCTTCCTGCACCCCGGGCGGAATTTTTACCCTGATAGAGCTTGAATCCAATGTTGGCACTTCAATTTCAGCACCAAGTGCAGCTTCTGTTATCTTTAAGTTAACATCAACATAAAGGTTATTTCCACGCCTTTCAAAAACTGGGTGCTCTTTGAGTTTTATGTGAAGTATCATATCCCCGGGTTTTCCCCCAAATCTTCCAGTGTTTCCCTTACCCTGAACCATTATTCTCGTGTTGGTATCCACCCCGGGAGGGATTTTTACCTTTACCTCTTCGTAAGCTAAAGTGGTCCCTTTTCTACCACACTTTGGACATGGCTCTGTTAGCCTGCCGCTTCCTCCGCAAGTTGGACAGGTTTTGCTCATTGTTAAAAACATCTGCCTGTAAACAACCTGTCCTGTTCCCCCACATGTTGGGCATACTCTCTCGCCTTTCGATTTGTCATATCCTAAACCTTTA
>JBCNVD010000024.1:0-27285 GCA_039630345.1 Aquificaceae bacterium | reverse complement strand
ACCAGCATCTCTTTGTCTAATTTACCCTGTGAGATGTTTTCAACTATTACCGCAACGCCCTGAGGCACTTCTTGATAGACTTTTTGCAAAACCTTTTCTCTTATGATTTCTGCTGAGATTATCCTAAGTGGCAAGTCAGTAGCCATATCAGGCTCAAATAGCATCTGACCTTCTTTTAGATGTTTTATGATTAAGTCTGTAAGTTTATCCAGATTAAAGCCTTTTGAGGCGCTAACGGGTATAAATTCGTAAGAATCTCCAACCTTTTTGCTAATTTCCTCAACTATAGGGAGAGTCCTATCTACTTTGCCAAGGAGGTCAATTTTATTTAAAACCATCAAAACCGGCTTTTTAAGGGGTTTTATGTACCTGCTAAAGATTAGCTCGTCAGCCAATTGCCAGCCTTCAGATGCGTCAATGACAAACATCACCACATCAGCTTCTTCCAAAGAAGCCTTAGCGCTCTGGAGCATGGCCTGAGAGAGAGCGTCAGAGGCTTTTGCTATCCCGGGAGTATCCAGAAACACTATCTGGGCAATGTCTTTTATGGTCTTTATACCAAGGATTCTCATTCTGGTAGTGCCTGGCTTTTGAGAAACTATAGAAACTTTAGTCCCTATGAGGCTATTAACGAGAGTTGACTTTCCTACATTGGGTCTACCTGCTACTGTGCAGTATCCTACTTTCATCCTTAAAATAGGCGCGGGCGGACTTGAACCGCCGACCTCCGGCGTGTCGGGCCAGCGCTCTGCCGACTGAGCTACGCGCCTTGAAGATCTAAAATTATAGCCTAAATAAATTATTTGAATATCTTTCTTTAAAACCACCTAAAAGGAGGAAGCTTATGCTAAGAGCGCCCTGGATTGAGCAGAGGCAAAAGTTTAAAAACAAGTCCCAAATGCACCTTGCGAGGCAGGGAATAGTTACTGAGGAGATGAAGTTCGTTGCAAAAAGAGAGGGTTTGCACCCTGAATTTGTCCGTCAGGAAGTTGCAAGGGGCAGAATGATAATCCCTGCAAACATCAACCATCTGCACCTAGAGCCTATGTGCATAGGCATAAACTCAAAAGTCAAGGTAAACGCAAACCTTGGCAATTCAGGACTTGCCTCAGACATCCCTTCAGAGGTTGAAAAGGTAAAAGTAGCAATAAAGTATGGCGCTGACACCGTGATGGATCTTTCAACAGGTGATGCTATCGTCGAGACCCGCCAGGCGGTAATAAGTGCAAGCACTGTCCCTGTTGGCACAGTTCCTATATACGAGGCCCTAAGGCGCGCAAAAGGTCAGGTTAAAAATATGACCGAGGAGCTGATTTTGGAAGTGATAAGAGAGCAGGCAAAGCAAGGCGTGTCTTATATGACCATTCACGCAGGGGTTTTAAGAGAGTTTTTACCTCTAGTTCAGCATAGAGTCATGGGCATAGTCTCAAGAGGCGGTGCTATCATGGCTCAGTGGATGGTAGAGCACGGCAAGCAAAACCCCCTCTATACCCACTTTGACGAAATATGCGAAATCTTTAAAGAATACGATGTTAGCTTCTCTTTGGGTGATGGTCTTCGCCCCGGTGCCATTGCGGACGCTTCAGACGAGGCACAGCTATCAGAGCTTAAAGTCCTTGGAGAGCTCACAAAGCGCGCTTGGCAACACGACGTTCAGGTAATGGTAGAGGGCCCAGGACATGTCCCCATGGACCAGATTGAATTTAACATGAAAATTCAGCAAAAGGTCTGCAGCGAAGCCCCGTTTTATGTGCTTGGACCATTGGTTATAGATGTCGCGCCCGGATATGACCATATAGCTTCCGCAATAGGTGCAGCGATGGCAGGATGGTATGGCGCTTCGATGCTTTGCTATGTAACCCCAAAAGAGCACCTTGGACTTCCAAATGTTGAGGATGTTAAAGCAGGTGTGATTGCTTATAAAATCGCAGCTCACGCTGCAGACGTTGCCAAAAACTGGCCTGGCGCAAGAGAGTGGGATTTAGAGATGTCAAAAGCTAGGTTTGCGTTTGACTGGAGAAGACAGTTTGAGCTGGCTCTTGACCCGGAAACCGCCCAGGCATACCATGATGAGACATTGCCCCAGGAGGGCTATAAAACCGCCAAGTTTTGCTCCATGTGCGGTCCTGAATTTTGTGCCTATAAAATCTCTCAAAATGTCTCTTCCCGCATGGAAGAGATGATAGTTTCTGACCAAAACTGGCTATCGCCATAAAAAATTGCGCCCCTTTTGGGGCGCGTTTAACAGAAAATAAACCTCAAAAGCGTTAAGATTCTTTTATGCCATGGGCTATACTGGAAGTCCATGATGTAAGCCCAAAGTTTGAAAAAGAGTTTTTATCGTGTCTTGATTTAATATCCTCTGAGGGGGTAGAGGAGTTTAATCTCCTTGTGGTTCCAAACATGTGGGGCAATCACCCGCTTGAGTCCTGGAGCGGAGTTAAGCTAATAAGTGCCGAGCATGCAGTGCTTCATGGGTATACCCATCTTGGTAATGCGGGAATAAAAAACTTTCTATGGACCGACGGAGAGGGAGAATTTGCCTCTCTTGAGCTTTTAGAAACCTACAAGCGTATAAAAGAAGGTCTCTCTATTTTTAGAGAGCTTGGGTTTTGCGACAGGTTTTTTGTCGCGCCTGCCTGGATAGGTAATCCTTACCTTGACGGGGTTTTAAAAGTCCTTGGCTTTCACGCAGTTGGTTATAGATGGATTCTTAGAGACTTATGTTCAAATAAAGATATTTTCTCCCCAGCCCTTAGTTTGAGCAATAGAAGCTGGCTTTCTAAAATAAGCAAGCTAGGTCTTGGCATTTTTTATAAAATTTTAAAAAGGGCTGAGATTATTAGACTGGCTATTCATCTTCGCGACTTTCAAGACCCTGAAAAGGTCAGCCTTTGGCGCAATCTAATAAGAGACACAAAAAATCAAAGGAGGTTTACAACCTATGGCAGAGTTTTTGGCAAGAGCAGACCTGCATCTTCATTCCAAAGCCTCTAACCTTCCGGGGGGGTGGTTTAGCAAACTCATAAATTGCCCTGAGAGCTATACAGAGCCCAAAGAGATATACAAACGCCTGAAAGAGCGAGGTATGTCTTTTGTTACCATAACTGACCACAACACTATTTCTGGGGTTCTCGAGATAGCTCATAACAAGGATGTATTTATCAGCTGTGAATACACCGTCAGCGTCCCTGACATAAAGTCAAAGATTCACGTTCTTGTTTATGGTTTAAGCGAAGCGGACCACGAGGAGCTTTTGCGCCTTCGGGAAAATGTCTATGATTTTGTAAAGTATCTCAAAAAGCGCGCTATCGCGCATAGTCTTGCACATCCTTTCTTCTCTGTCCAGAAAACAGACATCAACCGCCAGTTTATCGAGCGTATGGTTTTGCTATTTGATAACTGGGAGCTAATTAACGGCACCAGAGGTGATGGTGTTTTAAACCTTGAAGAGTCCATTGCAAGACTTTATGATGGCTGGGACAACATAAACGCCATTGCAGAAAAGCACAAAATAGAGCCTCAAAGAAATAGGGATAAAATCGCCTTTACCGCAGGCTCTGACGACCATGGTGGTATGGATATTGGTCTAACCTGGACTTTAGTTGAGAGTGCAAAGACAAAAGAAGAATATCTCAAGGGTCTTTTAGAGGGTCGTTCGAGGGTCGGCACCAAAGAACTTTCAGAAGCAAGACTTCTTAATATGATTTTCAGGGTAGGATACGACCACTATCGCAAAAAGGGCAAAATCCCAAGTGAGTTAAAGCCCTTTACTGACTATATCTTTATGCATTCTGACAATCCCATGATGGGAATGCTAATAAAGAGCTTTTTTGATATAAACCCATCCAGAGAAAATCTTCTCTGGGAAATTTGCAATGTAATCCCCTCTGTAGCCATTAACAGACTGATAAGTTCCCCCTCTCCACAAAAGCTTGGAGAGTTTATTTTATCAATTATTGCACACTTAAGTCCTGCTATTTTGCTGTATGCTCAGAAAAGAGAAGAGAGAAAAATTCAGGAACTGGCAAAAGACTTTGGACTTAATGTTTCAAAACCAAGACTCGTTGCTTATCTTACAGACACTTACCATCACATAAACGGCGTTGCAAGGAGTGCAAAAATAGTCAAAAAAATAGCACTCGAGGAAGATTTACCTTTCAAAGTAGTCGTTTGTAATTCCGAAGTAGAAGAAGAAGGCATAATAAACTTAAAACCAATTATCGAAATTCCCACCCCGTTTTATGAAGAGCTAAGGATGGGTGTTCCCAGTCTTGTTGAGCTTATGCATATGCTAAGCAATAACAACTTCACCCAGGTTCATCTAGCAACCCAGGGACCTCTTGGTATTCTTGGTTTTATAGCAGGCAAGCTCCTGGGACTTAGAATAACAAGTGCATTCCATACCGATATACCGGCATATGCAAAAACCTACACAAGAGACCAGAAGCTCGAAGAGCTCCTGTGGAAAGCTTTTGTGTTTCTTGGGAATAATTCAGATAGGTTTTTTGTTCCATCAGAGCACTACAGGGTATTGCTATCTCGTAAGGGTCTTGATTATGCCAAAATGAGTGTCTTTAAAAGAGGTGTAGACACAGAACTTTTTAATCCGTCAAAGCGTGTTGAAGGCTTCTGGAGTAAGAAGCTGGGTATTAACCCAAATACAAGGGTAGTTCTCTTTGTGGGCAGAGTATCTCAGGAAAAGGGTATAGACACTGTCCTTGAAGTTGCAAAAAGACTCAATAGCGTAGCCTTCGTAATAGTAGGTGATGGACCTTACCGTTCTCAAGCTCAGTTAAAAAGCCCTCAAAATGTTTACTTTACTGGCTTTATGACCGGTGAGGAGCTATCGAGGGCTTATGCAAGTTCTGATGTGTTTCTGTTCCCTTCAGAGACAGAAACTTACGGGCAGGTAGTTTTAGAGGCTATGGCAAGTGGCTTGCCACCGATAGTTAGCTCAAAAGGCGCTTCTCATGAACATATCGAGCAGGGTGTTAATGGTTTTGTTGCACATTCACTGGAAGAATATGTCTCGAAGTTAGAGCTCCTTCTGTCTAAAGAAGACCTCAGGGAAGTTATGTCAAAAGAAGCGCTCTACTTTGCTCAGTCAATGGACCTTCGCAGGACATATATTGATTATCTTTATACAATAGCAGGTGTTGGGAGACTTGTTTATGAAGCTCGCTGATGTAACACCTTATTACCATAAAAAGAGCGGCGGCGTAAGAAGGTATCTTTTTGAAAAGTCAAGGTTTTTGTCTTCGACTGATATTAGCCATATCCTGATAGTGCCCGGTAGCACCTATTCAGAGACCAAAGAGGGTAATACCACTATCTATACAGTCAGGTCAATTCCTCTGCCCCTCAGTGGCGGTTATAGAATGTTTCACACCCTTTCAGAAGTAAAATCTATTCTCCGGAGAGAATCCCCTGAAATACTGGAACTTGGTGGTAGCTACCAGAGAATAGATTCTCTTGTTTCTAATAACTACCTGCTCTCGGTTTTCTACCATGCTGATTTGAGAACAGAGCTTTCGCTTTTGCCAGTTCCAAAAAAGATAAAAAAAGCTCTCCTCTTTAACTGGATTAAAAAACTTTCAAAGGCGGACCTTGTTTTAACCCCATCTAAAAAGCAGGAAGAGTTTTTAAAAAGCTATGGTCTTGAAAGGGTATATACTGTAAACCTCGGCGTTGACTCAAGCATTTTCAATCCTTTTCAAAAAGACCCCGATTTTCGCAAAAATATTCACATACCAGAAGATAAGGCGCTCCTTTTATATGTTGGAAGGCTTTCTGTGGAAAAGGGTCTTTTGACGCTTTTGAAGTTCTTTAAACAACTTGATAAAAAGCTCTTTCATCTTGTGATTGTCGGTGATGGTCCTTTACGAAGTTGGGTATTGAGAGCTTCTAAAAAGCTCCCTAACCTTACCTATCTGGAATATGTAGGATCCAATTTAGACCTTGCCAGGATCTACGCAAGCTGTGATATCTTTGTAAGCGCTTCGCCTCTTGAAACTTATGGACTTTCCTTTCTGGAAGCTCAATCCTGTGGCTGCGTTTTGGTCTCGCTGGATATGGGATTAGAGACCCAGCCCTTTAAGCAATTTCTGGCAAAAGACCTATCTGAGAGTGCCTTTCTTGAGGCTATCTGGAGGGCGAAAAACGCCCTATCGCAAGAGCTTAGGATGTCGATAAGCAATTATATAAGGCATCATTTCTCCTGGGATCAAACTTTTAAGAACCTTGTAAGCCTCTATTCAAATGCCCTCGCCAGAGCTTAACAAAAAATAAACTTTTTTTAGGTATAGTCTTTGCTTGTGAAAGAGAGAATAGATATAATCCTAAAAGACATCGAGAGAGACCAAGAGCGCTATAAGAAATTTCTAAGAAAGGGCGAAAGACAGATAATCCGGGAAAGGGATACTTTTTTAACTAAAAAAGACCGCAATATCCTTATAGAGTCTTTCGTAATAGGCGGCCTGCTGGAAAATTTCCTGACCCGAGCACTCCTAAGAGTGCTCTAAAGCAGACTCTTTAGAGTCGACATAATCTTACCGAAATCTCCCTTAATCTTTAACCTGCCCTGAAATGCGTATCTTGGAGCCCTTGACGGCTTTTCCAAAAGCCTAATAAGGTCTTTGTATGAAATTTCTACCCGGTCTACAGAGCTATTATCTTGCTCTACCTGTTTTATAGTATTCTGTGAAATTAGAAAAAATACCCTTTCGCCATCTGGAAGTTTTATCTCAAAAAGCAATGGATACTTTATCTTACTTAAAGTAGCTGAATGCTTTTGCTGTATATTTGTTGCTATTTGCCTTAAATTCCTGATTAAATCTTCAGAATTCGCTTTCTGTTGCGATGATGCGCTCATCCTGACTAAGCCTCATTGCCACAGAATTTAAAACCTCTTTAGCTTTCTCTTCTGTTGCATAAATACCTATTACGGCGGGTAATAGTGGCTGGGTTAAGTAAGCTACTATCTTGAAAACATTCCTTTTTCTACCATCTATTTCAATTTTGGCTTCTTCTATAGATAGACTTATAACATGCGCTGCGTTTAGAAACCTTCCGCTTCTGGTTTTCAGAAGAATCATTCCTGCTTGTTTTCATCTTTGATAGCTCTTTTTGCACCTTCAACCGCGCCTTCAATAGAGGATTTTACTACCCTGAGTGCCTTTTCTCCTATATCAGTTGCTGCTTTTACTATGTCTTTACCAACATCTGCTATCTTTGATAAGGTTTCTGCTGGAAGGTCTTTTATGCTCCTGCCTTCTGTTTCAGATAGCTTCTTCTTAAGCTCTTCTAACTCCTGTTTAATCTTCTCGAGCTCTTGAGATAGGTCTTTTTCTTCCATATCTTACCTCCTTGTTGAATAAATACCAAGGGCTATTGTCGCCCCATTATTTAAAAATGTAGATATAGACGGTCCAAAAATCCCGCTTACTGCACCTGTTAGCCCTATGGCATTTACCAAGGTATTTACAAAGTATGCCTTTTTGAGTTTGTTTATAGTGTTAGTTGCTATATCTAGCACATCAACAAGCTGCCATAAACTATCTCCAATAACAACATCCGCAACATCTATTGCTATGTCTGTTCCGCTCTTTAACGATATACCAACATCAGAACACGAAAGAGCAGGAGAGTCGTTTACTCCATCCCCTACAAAAGCGACTACTCTTCCCCTTGACTTTAATTCACTTACTATCTTTGCCTTTTCAGCAGGGAAAACTCTTGCGTAAAATTTACTTAACCCAAGCTGCTTTGATATATAACTTGCTATACCTTCGTTGTCGCCAGTACAGAGTATAACTTCCTTTCCTCGCTTTTTTAGCTCCATCACAATATCTTTTGCTTCTTCGCGAAGTGGATCTTTAAAACTCAAAAGACCGACTATTTTCTTTTCTCTGACAAGATATAAAACAGATTTTGCCTCAGCATGAAGTTTATCTACCAGTTTTCTTGTCTCATGTGATATTTTGATATTCTTTTTATTCATAAATCTGGTACTTCCTAGCATAAATTTTGTCCCATTTATGTTTGCTTCTATACCAAGTCCTATATGATATTGTGAGTTTTCTCTCTGGAAAAGCTCTATACAGCGGGACTCTGCAAGTTTCAGTATAGCCCTTGCAACAGGATGGGTTATTCTTTGCTCAAGCGATGCGCTATATTGAAGTACTTCTTCTTCGCTTATTTCAAGACCGAGAATATCTTCTATAACCGGGTTACCAACGGTTAAAGTTCCGGTCTTATCCATCACAAAAGTGTCAACTCTCGAAAGTGCTTCCAATTTTGAGCCACTTTTGATTAAAATTCCAAGCTCGGACGCTTTTGCAATTCCTGATAAAACAGTCAGGGGAGTTGTTAAATAAACGCCTGTATGAAAGTCTATTATCAAAGTAGATGACAATCTGGAAGCGCTTCCGGATAAAGCCCAGGCACCCAGTCCAAGACCTATGGTGGGAATTACAAACCTGTTTGCAAATTCATGAGCTTTTTGCTGTAAATTAATTGGTTCTCTTATGCTCTCCTCTACTATTCTGGCTATTTTTGCTACAACAGTGTCTTCCCCTACTTCTTCAACTCTTATATAAAGCTTTCCATCCTCGACAAATGTGCCTGCGTATACCTTATCGCCTAACTTTTTGTGAACCGGATTAGACTCTCCTGTTAGAGAAGCCTGATTTACAAGTGCATCTCCATCATTTACTACCCCGTCCACTGGAATCTTTTCACCTGCGTAGACTGCTATTAGTTCCCCTCTTGATAATTCAAGAGCCTTTACTCTTATGATCTGTCCATCCTGTGTAATTTTCCATGCCATATCTTCGCGGTATGAAAATAGCTTCTCAATCTTCTCGTAAGCTCTGCTCTCTACTATAGAAGAAAGGTAGTCTCCTAAACTTAGTAAAAATACCATCACCTGTGCAGATAGAGGTGACCCACCAAGGCAGGATGCTACTATCGCTGTTGTGTCAAGCACATGAACATCCAGATCCCCACGCTTTAGAGAGGAAATAGCCTTTTTAATAACCCCGCTTGCCATAAGCAGAGTGATTCCAGATAGCAAAGCTCCCGGCACTAAACTTCTGAATAAATAAGGCAAGAAACCAGCACTCACTAGGAGAAGCTCTTTAAGGCTATTTTGCCTCTCTCTTTTTGGGAGCTTTAGCTTTGATAGCTCAATAAGGAGGAGCTCTCTTGATGTTTCCTGGATGTAGTTTAAAAATCCTGTGAGGTCAAAGCCTTCTTCGAATTCGATTCTGACCTTTCCGCCATGAGGGTAGTATTTAAGCTCTCTTATACCGCCAAAGCGAGAAAAATGCTCCTTTATGGTTTCTTCAGGATATTGAAGATGCTCAAATATGTAAGAGTGGAGCTTGACGCTCCTTGGGAGAAATCTCTCAATCCTGAATTTCGTCATCCAGTATTTTTAGATTCCAGGGCTTTTACCATTTGCTCTATTTCCTGCTGAGTTTTCTGGATTTTGCCCTTTTCCCTTGATTTATCAAGCAGGTAAAGAGCCACAATTCCTATCCCAAACCCAAGAGCAAAACCAAAAGGGCCAGAACACAAGAATCTGGAGAGTAAGCTGGTCATTTTTAACCTCCTATGTTGGACTTTAGTCTCTCAAGTATTTCTTGCTGTTTTTGCAAAATCTCGAGTTTTTTCTCTATCTCCATCTTGTAGAGGTTTTTTGCCTCTGAGATGACATCTTCCCAAAACTCTTTTCCCTCTTCAACATTTGCGTTCAGCCATTGTTGAAATGATATTATTTCTTTCGCAGAGGCAACCCACAGAGGTCTCGAGTCTTTTATGAGCTTGCTAATTAGCACAAAGCCAACCAAAGCCCCAAAGCCATAACCCAGGAAGCTGGTCTGTATACATCCGCCGATGGTAGAAGGTATTTGCAAACCAAACATTTAAACCTCCTTAGAATCTACTTCTGATATAGGGCATAAATATCATACTACATACCCCAAAACTGATCAACCCCGCCCAAAAGCCAAGCATACTTATGCTAAAAACAGCTTTAACAAAAGGATGCTTTATAAAAAAACTTAGATAAAAATGAATATCTGCCCTATCTACTAACTGATTTCTCGAAGCATTTAATATTTGCTCAATCTCTGTTGACCTGACCTTCACCAGCAAGCTAGTATTGCCTGATTCCAGAACATCAAATAAATTGCTGTTTTTTAAAGTCCTCTCGAAGTGTTCTCTCTCTATAGAGTTATAAAAACTCAGTCTCCACCTGCCCCCACCTAGATTGTAAGAGCTTTTAACCATTAATATATTTTACAATGTTTCTGATTAAAGTCCCAGCAAGCACCAGTAACCTTGGCCCTTGCTTTGACTCGCTTGGCATAGCTCTGAATTTAAAAAACACTATTAAGGTCCTGCCCTCTGAAAGCCTTAGCGTAAAAATCCAGGGCTATGGTGAGGATTTGCCAAAGGACACTCAAAATCTGGTTATAAAATCCTACCTGCTTGCCTGTGAAAGCTTAGGCATAGAACCCAGACCCATGACATGGTATTTACAAAACAACATCCCAATCTCACGCGGACTTGGCTCTTCAGCAAGCGCAATAGTGGCGGGTATAGTGGTCGCCTTCCACCAGCTCAGAGAGCCCCTTGATATTAAAAAAGCCCTCCAGATAGCCCTTAAGTTGGAGCCTCATCCTGATAATGTCTTGCCGTCTCTCCTTGGCGGAATGGTCGTTTGCGCAGGCGATAGTGTATATCACAGGCTGGACCCACCTCAGGAGCTCTACTTTATCGCCTGCATACCGGAGTTTGAAATAAAGACAGAAAAAGCCCGCAAGGTTCTTCCTACATCTATTCCCCTAAAAGACGCAGTCTTTAACATCCAGCGCTCCTCTCTCCTTATATCCTCTTTACTAACCAGAAACTTCGACCTTCTTAAAGAAGCCACCAAAGACATGCTCCATCAACCCTACAGAGCTCCCCTCGTGCCCGGATTTTATAAAATTCTGGAGCGCGCCTTCGGCGCAGGTTCATTGGGTGTTTTCTTAAGTGGTTCAGGTCCTACCATTATGGCTCTTTCTCTCTCAAAACCCGAAGAGATAGCAAAGGCAATGATAGAGGCTTTTGAACAAGAGAACATAAAGGCCAGGTATTTAATCCTTAAACCTTCAGACAAAGGGGCTGAAGTTTTTGAAAATCCTGACACTTGATGTTGGAAATACCACCATACACGCCTGCTTATATTCAGGAGAGCTGATCTCCTTAGGCAGATTCGTCCCGCCCTTCTTGCCAAAGGGAAAATTTGAAAAAGTGATTGTCAGCTCTGTTAAGATGTCTCTAAATAAATTTATCCTGGATGCTTTTCCGGATGCGAAGCTTGTAAAAGAGGTTCCAATAAAACAAAATAGCTCCAAAACCGGCATTGATAGGCTCCTTTGTGCCTTTGGTGCAATAAATTACTATTCTAAAAACGCAATAATAGTAAACTCAGGCACTGCAATAACCATAGACCTGTGTATAGATGGTGTATTTCAGGGGGGTCTAATCCTGCCTGGACTATCTACTGCCTTAAGATGCATCCATTTAAGAGTCCCTAATTTGCCTCTTCTTTCTCCTGAAAAAGCCACTATCTTGCCTGCAAAAGATACCGAAAGTGCAATGCTGTCCGGGGTTTTTGGCTATGCAACAGCTCTTATAAGGCACTGTCAGGAAAGCTGGAAAAGTGTCTATAAAAGGGAGCTACTAACTTTAATAACTGGCGGCGATGGGCATTTGCTATCTGAATTTGGTCTTTATGACCCTCTGCTTATCCATCGCGGTATTTTATCTGTTTTAAAAACTCAATAGCTTCTTCTTTAGTCTTTACCTTCCCCTCAATCTGGGCTTCGATAAGTGCCTGCTTTAGCTTTCCAACCTCTGGTCCCTGCTCTATTTTTAAAATATCCATAATCTCATCACCGCTTAAAAGAGCGCTCGGCAACTGACCCATTTTGAGCTTAAATTCCCATAGCTCTTTAAATAACTCAATCAGCGCCTGTATTTGAGTTTCACTATCATCGCTTGCTATAGAGTCTGCAAGAGAGTGCAAAAATAAATAAGGAGCTATATCCTCACAATCTCTCCAGAACCTGTATTTTGCCCTGTCAGTCAGTTCGTTTTTTAGTTTTGCCTCTCTTAAGAAAAAAAGCCTCAGATGGTGTCTGACCATTTTTGCAACAAAATCCTCTACATCTTTGCCCCATTTATAAACTTTTGCATAGTTTCTTACCATTTGTTCTCCCAAAACATCATGTCCATAAAATGTCGACTTTCCATCAATCACTTTGTAAGTATGGGGCTTTGCAATATCATGCAAAAGAGCAGCCAATTTTGTAAGTTCTATTTGAGAAAACTCTCCAAGAAACTCTCTCTCTATTTCAATCCCATCTGGCAAGAGCTGGTTCTTTCTTTTTATAATTTCTTCCAGCTCTTTTATGACTTTAAAAATATGCTCGCTCAAAGGTGCTTCTTGGGATTTGTCTTTTACCTCTTCCCATCTTGCGGTCTCTGGAAATATCTCTTTGAGTATACCTATTTCATATAGGTCTTTGATTACTCTCCAGGAATTTTCCGCAGAAAATATCCTTAAGAGCTCTTGAGTTATTCGCTCTGGTGGAGATTTTTTTATGATGTTGCTTTTTCTTCTCACAAAATCTAAAAAATCCTCGGTTAATTCTAATTTTCTCTGATGAGCTATCCTGAATCCTCTCAGGATTCTGATTGGGTCTTCCTCTATGTTTGATAAAGACACTGGTTTTAAAATCCCCATCTCAAGGTCTTCCATGCCGTGGCAGGGGTCATATATAAATGTCTGCCTTGCCCCAAGACTCAAAACATGGTCCATATTTATCGCCATCGCGTTCGCGCTGAAATCTCTCGAAAGAAGGTCCTGAATCAGAGCTTTTTCTATGTCATTGCCTCTTATTTGCGCAATGTCAAACCTGTATGTATATGGTTTTTGTTTTAAAACAACAACCCCAACTCTGGATCGCCAAAATAGCTTTCTTTTCTCAAACTCAAAAAAAGCACCCCCTATCCTCTCTGCCAGAGCTCTTGCTAGCTTTATTGGATCGTATGTTGTAAGCAGGTCTATATCTATCTTTTCTCCAACTGGCTCTCCCAGCACTCTATCTCTTACCCATCCACCTACTATAAAGCAAAGCTCTTCTCTTGGCAAAACTCTTGCCACTTCATCAAAAAGACTCATATAAAAGTTAAGTCCGTGTGCGGTATGCCTTATTCCTTTTGTAAAAATTTCTTCATCCATTAACAAAAACTTAACACAAAAAGCATAAATTTAGTTGTGGTGATACTCTGTTTTAAAAACAAAATACGCAGATTCAATGGGGAGAGAGGAGGAGGCTTTAATTATATGTTAGGAGGCATTTATCATGGATGTTATAGGCTACACCTTAAGCGAAGAAGAGATCAAGATGATAAATCAAAAGGTTTCCCAGTTTCAGTCTTCTTTGCTCCTTGATATGGCAGTTTTGATGGACGAAGGTGGTAGGTTGATATCTTTTGCTCCATATAACGACAAATTTAAACCTCTTGCTTATAGAGTTGCAATAATAGGCGCTGCAGTTGTGGGAGCTGTCGACCAGCTTGAAAATATAATCTCTTCCAAGCGCAGCATGTTTTTCTCAGGGGCAGAAAAAAACATGTATGTTCATATGATTAACAATCGCTTTATGTTTACCTCTGTCTTTTCTCAAAAAGTCCCCCTGGGAACTGTAAAGCTAATGAAAGAGAGAGTCAGCAGAGAGCTCGTGCAAATTCTTGATAAAGCTGTTGCAAGAGGGGAGACGCAGGTTGTTAGATTTGAAGATTTAGCCATATGAGGTAATATTTTGCTATGAATATAAGAATTCTATATCACGGGCTTGGGATGGCGGGAAAAACGACAAATTTAGAAAAGCTCAAAGAGATCTACTCTTCTTACACGGTCGACAGGGTTCATCAGCAAACAAAAGAGGGCAGAACCGTTTATCTTGATATGCTAAATCTCAACATAAAAACAAAGGTAGGCAATCAATCTCTGACAGTTCATCTTTTTACAACCCCGGGTCAGGAGCGTTTTAAAATGCTCCGCTCTTGGTTATTTGGTGGAATAGACGGGCTTGTCTTTGTGCTTGATTCCACAAGACATATAATGGAGAACTTAAAAGCCTACCAAGAGCTATCCGAATACAATATCTCAGATACCCCCGTAATAATCCAGGCAAATAAGCGTGATAAAGAAAGTATCCTCCCCATAGATTTAATCAGAAAGGCATTTCCTAACAAAACAATAATAGAAGCCGTAGCCTCTCAGGGTCTTGGGGTTGCCGAGACTTTCAAAGCAATACTAAAGGAGGCTATAAATGCGAAACATAATCTTAAGCGAGTATAGTCTTAAGTTAAAACCTCTGTATGGTCCTTTCCATAGAGAGATGCTGAATCTAGGGTGGATAACAGAGACGATAAAGAGCTCTCAGCGCACTGGATATTTCATGCTCCAATCAGCAGATTCTATAGAGTTTATACACTCTCTTGATGGCAGATTTGCGAACCTCCCTCAGGATTTTGAGGTCTTGAGTTTTTATGGCACTTTAGAAAATTTCATCATAAACACCTTCGAGCTATACGAACACCACAGGATACCTCTGTACAGTGAAAAACCTCTCTGGATAAATCTAGATAGCATCAGCTTTAATGTCAGGGAGTTTTTTAACAAGCTTGTAGATTTTGAAACAACTGGCTTCGTGCTTATAGAAAACAGGGTTAAGCTCCAGAAAGGCTATCTTCTTTTGCAGCATGGAATGGTCGTTAGTGCAAACTACACGGGTCTTACAGGCGAACCTGCAATGAAGTCTGTTATAGATGACATGATGCACGATGTTTGCAACCTTCGCATATATGAGCTTCCGGAAGAGCTCATTGCATTCTTGCTTTCAGAAATAGAATTTGCAGGGGTTTTATCTGAGTTTTCTCCAGAAATAGCTAAAAATGTCAAGGGTAATTTGCTTGTTGTGAGCGTAAGCCCTGAAAAGTATGGTTACTCGCTTTGGCAAGGTGGCGAGGAAATTTTCAATGAGGGTTTTGAAGAGGCGCCTTTTTACGAGTTTTATGTTGCGCCGTTGTTGTCACTAGAGCACACTCCCTTTGATATATCTGCTCTTACAGAGGAAGATAGTCAGATTAAAGTAGTGACTTATGACCCTGACAATCCAATTCTATATTTTTGCCCTGCCTGCTGGAGCGTTATATCAGCAGAGGATAAAGAGTGCCCGCAATGCAAATATGACCTCACTGAGTTTCATAATCTACCATACGAATATAAGTTGATCATGGGACTTGAACATCCTGTTAAAGAGATGAAAATTAATGTAATAAGCACGGTGGGTAAGAAAAACCTTGAAGCTGCACTGCCTCACTTGGAAGTTATGATTGCAAAGGAGAGCGACCCGATAGTGCTGATGGAAATAGTGGATACTCTATCCAGAATGACCTCACACGAAGCGGTTAGACTTTTGCGTATAATGGCTCAGCACAGATATGCTGTTGTTAGATCCAGAGCTAATGTATACTTACAAAAGAGGCTCAAAAATGTGGAAAGATAACATAAGGGCAAATGTTAAAAATGAGTTTTTTCAAAAGCTTGAGATTACCCCCTACTACCAGCCCATAGTTGATGTTCAGAGAAGAACCGTTTTTGGTTTTGAAGCGCTAAGCAGGTTCAAGCTCGAGGATATGCCAACCCCCCCTAATAAAATCTTCCAGATGGCCTCTTCTTTTGGTCTTGTGGGGGAGCTTGACCTTAAATGCAGAAAAACAGCCATAGAGAACTTTCCTTTGAGAGAGACAAAGCTATTTGTAAATGTAAGTCCTCTTTACATACTCACAGAAGAATTTGGCAAGCGTATGACAGAAAAAATAGTTACTGAGTTAAACTTTAAAAAACAAAATCTTGTTCTTGAAATAACAGATGCGGGTAAAGTACAGGATATAAACATAATCAAAAAAACCCTTGAGCATTATAAAAGCGTTGGCTTTATGGTTGGCATTGATGATGTAGGGATAGGTTATAACTCTCTATACCATCTTGCAGAGTTAGAGAACCTTGTGGATTTTGTTAAATTACCCACAGAGCTCGTCAATGGTATATCAAAAAGCGACATAAGAAGAAAACTAACAAGTATGCTCCTGGATATAGTTTCTAATATAGGAGCAAAGCTTATCTTTGAGGGAGTTGAAGTAGAGGAAGATTTAGATGTTCTTGTTTGGGATCTTGGGGCGACTCTAATACAGGGTTATATTGTAGGAAAACCTATGGAGGCATCTTCAGTTAGCAGTTATGTCCCGTCTTTTCGCACCTCAAAAAAAAATCCCTGAAGGATGTAATAAGACCTCAGCGCCTTCAGTCTCTCATTATTCCAGAAAGTGCCCTGGCATCTCATGCTCTGGGGCAGATTTTATCTTCTCAGGAAAGATTCCTGATATTAAAAACCAACAAAAGCAATTTTCTGGTTGATGTTTGGTGCTTGAAGCATAACATTGACTATGGTTATAGGCAAGATCTGAAACTTTTAGAATTAATAGAAACTTTCAAAATTTGTTTTAAAGACGCTAATGAGGTTTCTATTCCTGACTATATATCTATAGAAAGTGAATATATTCTCAGTCTTCTATCCTCAGATAATGAAGTCTTTTTAACAAAAGAGGGACAGGAGTGGGGGTTGGTTGAGAGAAACAGGCTCATGAACTTTTTTATAAAAAAGCTCGCCAGGGAGTTTCTTGACAGAAACCCCCTTACTTTTTTGCCCGGAAACAGAGCTATAGAAGAAAAAATAACTCAGCTGTCTTCTGAAAGTTTTTATGTAATCTATGTAGATATTGATAACTTTAAAGCCTACAATGACGCATATGGATTTTTATGTGGTGACAATATGATAAAGAAAGTTGGTTTTACTCTGAATATGATAGCTTCCAGAGCACAGGAAAGGATTTTTGTAGGACATGTTGGTGGAGATGATTTTGTTATAATAGTTTCAAATACTTCCTTCGAGGAGATAAAACTCCTTACATCTGAGATTCTTGTAAAGTTAACCAGGGCACTTGCGGAGCTTTATAGACCGGAAGATGTGCAAAGAGGTTATTTTGAATCGCTGGATAGAAATGGTAAGCCAGCCAAATTTCCTATAGCAAAGGCGTCAATTGTAGCCGTTATTGGAAAAGCGAATTTACTGGAGCTTTCGCGTAAGGCAGCAACTTTAAAAGTGCATGCAAAGAAACTTCCCAAAGCATCAGCTGTTATAGAAACTGTTAACGGATTCTTAACAATTACTAATTAGAATCTTCTAAAATCTCTGATGGAGGTTAAAAATGAGAGGAAGGTTGATTACGGGAATTTTTACGGTTGGATTTCTTGCAACGAGTGCCCTTGCTCAACAAATCATCAAGGTTGATGGCTCTTCAACTGTCTTCCCTATTACGGAGGGCGTTGCCGAAGAGTTTCAAAAAGCCAAAGCAGGAGCCGTTAAGGTAACCGTTGGAATATCCGGAACAGGCGGTGGATTCAAAAAGTTCTGTAGGGGCGAAACAGACATATCCAATGCCTCAAGGCCAATAACTGCAAAGGAAATGGAAGAGTGCCGCAAAAACGGTGTTCAATACATAGAGCTACCTGTTGCTTATGACGGTCTTGCGGTTGTGGTAAACACAAGAAACGACTGGGCTGTTTGTATGACGGTAGAGCAACTAAAGGAAATATGGAGACCAGAGTCTCAAAACAAGAAATTTAAGTGGAAAGACCTTGATCCAAACTGGCCAGATATGGAAATCAAACTAGCTGGTCCTGGTTCTGACTCGGGTACCTTCGACTACTTTACCGAAGCAATCGTAGGCAAAGCAAAATCATCAAGAGGTGACTACCTTGCTTCAGAAGACGACAATGTCCTTGTTCAGTTTATCCGCCGTGAAAGAGGTGGTCTTGCATACTTTGGACTATCTTATGCTGAGGAAAACAAAAGGCGTGTAAAAATAGTTCAAATCAAAAATCCCAAAACTGGACAGTGCGTAGCTCCCTCTATGGAAACTGTTATGAAAGGAACCTATCAGCCACTTTCCAGACCTCTATTTATCTATGTCAATGCAAAAGCAGCTCAGGAAAAGCCAGAAGTTAAGGAGTTTGTAGACTTCTATCTTGCAAATGCTGGTAAGATTAGCCGGGAGGTTAAATATATTCCTCTTCCACAAACTGCTTACAAACTTGCCCAAGAGCGCTGGAACAAGAGAGTAGTAGGAACTGTCTTTGGCGGTGAAATTGAGGTCGGTTTAACAATAGAGGAGCTCCTTAAGCGCGAGTCAAAACAATGACAATACAGACCAAGAAGAAAATAGACACTGCCCTATATGTGTTTTTGATGTTTATGGGGGCAGTTTCTATCCTTGTGACATTTGGAATTGTCTGGGTTTTGGTAACTGATGCAGCAAGATTCTTTCTCCACCCCGAAGGGGGTGGTTTTCCAAAATCCCTGATAAGGTTTTTTACAGAAACAAGCTGGACCCCAACTTTTGAAACCAAACAAATAGGTATATGGCCGTTGCTAAATGGAACTTTGATGATAGCAGGTATCTCGATGCTTGTTTCAATACCTCTGGGGCTCTTGGTTGCGATTTACTTAAGCGAATATGCAAGCTGGAAGGTAAGAGAAAGCATAAAGCCGATGATAGATTTCTTAGAAGCGGTCCCAACTGTTGTGTATGGATATTTTGCCCTCCTTGCTATAACCCCCATTCTCGAGTACATATTTTTGAAGTTTGATATAGAAGTTCAGGGTATGAATGCTCTGGCACCCGGGTTGGTGCTTGGCATAATGATACTTCCATTCACTGCCTCTATGGTTGAAGATGCATTTAAAGGCGTTCCTCAGTATCTTCGCGAAGCGTCTTATGCAATGGGAGCCTCGAAGCTAAGGACAACACTCTTTGTTGTGCTACCTGCTGCCAAATCAGGGGTTTTATCAGCTTATTTGCTTGGTTTTTCAAGAGCTCTTGGCGAAACTATGGTTGTGGCGGTAGCTGCTGGTATGTACCCTCAGCTGACTCTCAATCCGCTTGAACCGGTCCAAACAATTACAGGATACATAGTTCAGGTAGCTCTTGGGGATTTACCTTATGGTTCTTTTGAGTATCTGTCTATATTCGCAGCTGGTATTCTCCTTTTTGCTGTAACTTTGATTCTGAATTCAATATCGGTTTACTTCAAGTCAAAGGCAACGGGGTATTAATCATGGTTAAGAAAAAGAGAGTATACGAATACTCAGAGGAACTTAAAGAAAGTTTAGATAATTTTGATAGTTTAAACTACGCAAAGGGTGTTAAGAGAGTTGACGGGATTTTCTGGTGGACAGGCGTTATAGCAACCTTGTTTACCCTTATTTTTCTATTTGCGGTCAGCGTGGATTTGTTGATAGATGGTTGGACTAGACTTATATCACCTTCTTTTTATACTAGCTATCCCTCAAGATTTCCAGAGGAAGCCGGAATTCTATCTGCTACTGTCGGTACTATTTATGTCATGGCGGGAGCTATATTCTGGGCGGTTTTTCTTGGGGTTCCAGCAGGTATATTTCTGGAAGAGTATGGTGGAAAAGGTAGAATCGCGAGAATAATAGAGGCTAACATAGCAAACCTCGCTGCAGTTCCATCTATAGTATATGGACTTTTGGCTCTTGGAATATTCGTCCATAGATTCAAGTTTGGTGAAAGTATATTAACTGCAGGTTTGACCCTTGGTCTTTTGATGCTCCCTGTTATAGTTGTGTCAACTCGCGAAGCCATAAGGCGCATACCAAGAAGTGTGAGAGAGGCAGCTTATGCGCTTGGTGCAACGCGCTGGGAAACCCTCTTTCATCACATATTGCCCTATTCTGGCGGTGGTATACTAACAGGGCTTATTATAGGCATATCAAGGGCAATAGGGGAAACTGCACCGCTCATAACGGTAGGCGCTTTAACATTCATAGCGTTTCTTCCGCCTTCTCCTCTAACTGACCCAATAGGAACTTTAAAGTCTGCCTTTACGGTTTTGCCAATTCAGATGTTTAACTGGGTCTCAAGACCTCAGGAAGAGTTTCATACAAATGCCGCAGCTGCAGGTTTTGTCCTGCTTGTTCTGGCTCTGCTTATGAACTCTATCGCTTTTTACATAAGATTCAGGGTAAGGAGGAAGTATCAATGGTAAATCCGGCTAAGATGGTCCAGTCCCGCACAGGGGGCAGCGACCAGCAAATAAAAGGGGCAAACACAAAAATCGTGGTCAAGGATTTTAACTTCTACTATGGCACTTATCATGCGCTAAAATCTATCAACTTTGCAATAGCTGAAAACAGAGTTACGGCAATCATAGGTCCTTCTGGATGCGGAAAAACAACACTGCTAAGAGCATTTAACAGAATGCATGACCTTTACCCCGGCGCACGATATGAAGGTGAGATTAATCTAATGCCAGACGGACTTAATTTAATTGCCAATACCACTGACCCTCTTGCGGTCAGGATGCGCGTTGGGATGGTCTTTCAAAAGCCAAACCCTTTCCCAAAAAGCATATATGAAAACGTCGCTTATGGACTTAGAATAAGAGGGGTTAAGAAAAAATCTCTCCTTGACGAAGCTGTGGAAAAGGCGCTTCAGGGTGCAGCTCTTTGGGACGAAGTTAAAAACAGATTAAACGCGAACGCATATTCTCTCTCCGGCGGTCAACAACAGAGACTTTGCATAGCAAGAGCCATAGCTGTAGAGCCTGAGGTTTTACTCTTTGACGAGCCAACATCAGCTCTTGACCCAATATCAACCGCGAAGATAGAGGATTTGATAGTAGACCTTCGTCAAAGGGTTACTATTGTCATAGTTACTCACAATATGCAACAGGCGGCAAGGATTTCTGACTTTACCGCTTTTATGTACCTAGGTGAGCTTGTGGAATTTGGACACACTGAGAAGATATTCACAAAGCCTGATAATAAGTTAACAGAGGATTACATCACTGGTAGGTTCGGCTGATTTTCGCTATAGAAGAAGAGCCCACTTTCATGAAACTGACGCCCAGGGTGTTGTTCATCATTCAGTGTTTTTCAAATATTTAGAAGAGACAAGGTCTGAGTTCCTCCGCTCGCGCGGACTTCCTTATGAAACTATAATAGAGAAGGGTTTTGAGGTGCCTGTCGTGGAACTCAAATGCAGGTTCCATCGACCCATCTTTCACGCCGATGTCTTTGATGTTCTTTTGTGGGTAAGAGAAGTAAATCGCTGGAGTTTTAGCTTCTATTACGAGATCTTTAAGGATAATCTTGTGGCAAAAGCATATAGCAAGCACTGCCTGATATATAACAAAGAACTCTCGACAATTCCAGATGAAATCTTATTTATTTTAAAATCTTCTTAAAATCTCTGTAGGCATTTAGCATTCCGGCTATTATCCCTATGATGCCAAATATTATTATTCCTGCTGGTTTTGATTTAAATATGTAGTCAATTCCATACCCTATAGCTAAACCTGTTATCAACCCTCCGAGCAAGTGAGTGCCAAGAAGAAGGGCTTTGGAGTCTTCAGGTTTCAACATATTGTGTATCTTCATCTTTCAGGTATTCGCCAACCCGGACTTCTATAATCTCGAGGGGTATGAGTCCGATATTTTTTATGCTGTATGGTTTTGCCCTCTCTATAAAAACACTTTGACCTGGTACCAGATATTCTTCTTTTGAGCCATGAAAGATAGCAGTACCTGAAAGTATGGTCCAGATGCGATTGTGATGTAGATGCATCCTTTTTGGTATCTCTCTGGATGGGAAGATCTGCAGTTTAAAGACGCTGTAAGATGGACTTTCTTCGAGGGTTAACTCTCTTCCCCAGGGGAGGTTTATCTCCTTGTGAAAAAAGGCTTCGGGGCGCTTTTGCTCTGAGAGGATTTTCACAAGGTCTCTTACCTTCTGGGATTTATCTCTTGATATTACCAAAACTGCGTCTTTTTCTTCTACTATTGCCAGGTTGCTGACTCCTATGGTGCAAATAAGTCTGCCGGTGCTAAGTATAAGATTGTCCTCCCCATCTAGGCATATGGTATCTCCTTTGCAGTGCTGGCCGTTTTCTTTCAAAACTCTATAAAGACCTTCAAAAGACCCTATATCACTCCATATAACCTCAAGGGGCATCACGGCTCCATTATCTACCCTTTCCATTACCATGTAGTCAAAGGAGATTTCTTTCAGGAGCTTATAATTTTTAAGCATTTGATTGGTTTTGATAAATTCGTAAATTTGGCTTTCCTTTTTCTCCATAAAGTTCAAAAATGCTTCCAGAGTAAAGATGAAGTTACCAGAGTTCCAGAAAAACTGTCCGGATTCAATCATAGATTTTGCTTTTTCTAATGGTGGTTTTTCTACAAATTCTTCAATCTTATAGACAGGTGGGTTTTGCATCAAAGCTTCCCCTCTTTTTATGTAGCCAAAGTTAGGGTCTGGGCTTGTTGGTTTTATACCAAAAACGACAAAGTATCCTGCTTTGGCAACTTCTATGCCAAGTTTTACCATTTTCATAAACTCAGAATCCGGAGATATATAGTGGTCAGATGCAAATACTGCGATTACCTCATTAGGGTCTGGTTTGAGGTGGTGGGTTATATAAGAGATTGCGTATGAGATTGCTGGACCTGTATTTTTACGCTCTGGTTCTGCAAGCAGGTGAAACCTATCATATGGATAGAGGTCGTTAATAACATGGTTTTTATAGTCTTTGTGAGTAACTACCAGAATGTCTTCTTCTTTAAAGGTAGACAAAACTCTTTCAAAGGTTGCCCTTAGCAAGGAACGCTCATCGATTATCCTGAGAAACTGCTTTGGATACATCTGTCTAGAGAGTGGCCACAGTCTCGTGCCGCTACCACCTGCTAAGATGATGGCTTTCATAAATCTCATTTTATGCGCCCTAAGGGGCATTTTAGTTTAAGAAAGTTTTAAGAGCTCTCTTGCTATCAATGTGTCGAGGATGTATGAAAATGTCAGATCCTCGCTTTGAGAAGTGTCTAGTAATACAAAGAGTTCTCTCTCTTCGTTTGCCAGATTTAGGTATCCATCTCGCACGCGCTTTAGGAAGTTCCTGTCTTCAAAGCGGTTTTTGGTCCTTAATCTAGATAGAGCTACCTCAAGAGGCGGATTTAGCAAAAAGACGATGTCTGGCTTTATGCCCCTTGTGGCAATGTGGTTAAGAATTTTGACAGTTCCTAAGTTTATTTCCCTCCCAAAGCCCTGATAGGCTATGCTAGAGTGCAAAAATCTATCCATAATAACAAAGCGGTCTTTGATAAGGTCTGGCAGGATCTTGCGATTTACCAAATCAGAGCGAGCGCTCTGGAATATCAGAAGCTCCGTGATTGGATGTAGCTCAAGACTCAGGACCTCTTTACGGAGCTTTTCTGCAAGGTCGGTGGAGCCAGGGTCTCTATATAGCACTGCGTCTATGCCAAGGTTTAATAGATGTTGATAGAGTCTCTTTGCCAGAGTTGTCTTGCCAGAGCCGTCGATTCCTTCAAAAACTACCAAAGTCCCTCTTCTTAATTTGTTTTGCATGGTTTAAACTAGTTAAACATAGCTGGAGAGGTGGCCGAGTGGTCGAAGGCGGCTGCTTGCTAAGCAGTAGTAGGGTGTCAAAGCCCTACCGCGGGTTCGAATCCCGCCCTCTCCGTTTAAAATAAAACTTTTGATGAAAAGAGGCTTTTTAGCCCTCGAAGACGGGAGTGTGTTTAGGGGGTTTGTATTGGGAGAAGGAGAGGTCTATGGGGAGGTTGTTTTCAATACCGCAATGACAGGTTATCAGGAAGTTCTGACAGACCCATCTTACAGAGGGCAAATAGTGGTGATGACAGCGCCTCATGTAGGTAATTACGGAGTAAATGAGCATGACCTTGAGTCTTCTGAAATTCATGTGAGGGCTTTTGTCGTAAGAGACCTTAGCTTTTATGCAAGTAGCTGGCGAGCTGAGAAAAGTCTATCGGATTTTTTAATCTCAAGTGGGGTTTTGGTAATGTGGGGTGTTGATACAAGGGCAATAGTTAAGAGAATAAGAACCAGGGGGGTAATGAAAGGAGTTCTTAGCACGCTTGATAGAAGTCCGCAGGAGCTAATTAATCTTGCGAAAAATGCCCCTGATATATCTGTGCAGGACCTTGTTTCTGAAGTAAGCACGCGAAAAAGCTACCTCTGGAATGCTGATGACATTGGAAAAATTCGAAAACCCGTATTAGTGGTTGATTTTGGTCTAAAGAGAAATATACTGCGTTGTCTTGAAAGTGTCGGCCTAGACCCTGTGGTAGTTTCGCCTGAAAATGCCACAGAATGCGTTAGAGATCTCTCGCCTCTTGGTGTGGTTTTGTCTAATGGTCCCGGCGACCCAAGGAGTGTAAAAGCCGGCTTTGAGTTTGTGAGGCAAATAATCGGCAAGATGCCTCTACTTGGTATATGCCTTGGTCATCAGCTGATCTCAATTGCTCTTGGCGGTGAGGTTTTTAAATTGAGATTTGGGCATCATGGCGTAAATCATCCCGTGAAAGATTTAAGAAACAACAGGGTTTTAATAACCTCTCAGAATCATAACTATGCAGTTGATTTATCTAGTGTAAAAGGAGTTAATATAACGCATAAGAACCTGCTTGATGACACTATAGAAGGCTTTGAGGTTCAGGAATTAAAAATCAAATGCGTGCAATTTCATCCTGAAGCTGCGCCGGGACCGGGAGATGCCTTTGGGGTATTTAAAGAATTTGTATCTATGATAGATGGCTGTTAGGCAATCTTTGATAATCTTTTTCGCTTTTCTTATTTTTGTGGTGATTATTCTGAGGTTTGGATACATACAGCTTATTGGCAAAGAGGATTATGTGGAGAAAATAGCACGCAATTTTCCACAATTGAGTATTATGACAATCGCCGCCCCCAGAGGGACAATTTATGACCGGAATGGTAATCCACTTGCAATAAGCGTGCCAACGGTTTCTGTTTTTGTAAGCAATTCTGAGCTTGTTCAAAACAGACAGGAACTAGCAAGGAGACTTTCGTCTGTTGCTGGAGTAGATGAGAGATTTATACTAAAAGCCTTCGAGAGCGAAAGAAAATCGATATGGTTAATCAGGCACATAGATAAAGAACTCTCACCTTACATAAAGGGGGTTATAAAAGACACTGCAAATACAAGCACTGTTGGGCTTCAGGAAGAGTTCAAAAGATACTACCCCCATGGAACGCTTGCCAGTAATCTTCTTGGTTTTACAAGCGTAGATGGGGAGGGTATTGACGGACTTGAGTATTACTACAATGAGCTTTTAAAGGGAGAGCAAAAGAGGGGGGCTTTTCTAAAGGCGAGAAAAATTGGGAGTCTTGCCAAAAATCCTCTCTGGGAAGAGCCAAAGACAGGAGAGGTTTATCTAACCATCGACCTTGGGGCTCAGGCAATAGCCGAAGATATAAAGGAAAAGATTATCAAAGAGTGGTCGCCGAAGGCGGTTGGAATTGTATTGCTTGATGCAAATAGCGGGGAAATTCTGGCTATGGCTTCTTACCCGAGCTTTGACCCGAATAACCCAAGGGGCTATCCAGATAGCTCTCGCAGAAACAGGGTTTTGACAGATATTTTTGAGCCAGGGTCTGTTGTAAAGCCGTTTTTTATAGCAAGAGCTCTTGAGCTTGGTTATGTAAAACCCGGGATGTGGTTTGACCTTGAAGGTGGACGCACAGAGGTTTACGGAAGGAGCGTAAAAGACGTAAAGCCCTCGAGGAGTATGACTTTGGAGCAGGTGTTGATAAAGTCTTCGAATGTCGGGACTATCAAGGTTGCAAGGCGTATGTCAAAAGAGGATGTGGAGAAACTGATGAAAGACCTTGGATTGGATATGCGCCTGGAGATGCATACAAGCGCAAGACCGTGGCTTCCTAACTTTAACTACCCTGCTAACATACTCTACGCAAGTATAGGTCAGGGGATGGCATTTAATCTTTTGCAGCTATGCACTGCCTTTAATGCTCTTGCTACAAACAGGGTTTTAATGCCCAGGGTTTTACTAGCTCAGGAGCCAAAAATCATAAAGGAGAATGTCTTTTCCAAAAGGAGTCTTTTATGGGCTCAGCAAAACCTCATCAGGGTGGTGGAAGAAGGCACAGGCAAGCAGGCAAGGTCAGAATACTTCTATATAGCCGGTAAAACAGGAACTTCTCAGAAGTTTGATAAGTCAACAGGGACTTACTCAAGACAAAAGCTGGTTACTTATTTTGTTGGTTATTTTCCGGCAAGTAGACCTAAGTTTATAGCGGGTATCATGGTGGATGAGCCAAAAGGGGATAACATCTATGGCGGAACGGTTGCTGCGCCATATTTTAAAGACCTTGTAGAGCGGGTTTGTGTATATTACGGCTTAGAACCCGATAAGCCTGCACAGAGCGTCTCTTTGAGATTTAGGAAGGATTAAGCTCCCGGACTTTTCCAGCTTCAGAGGCTCTATGTTTGTTAGCTCTTTGATAATTTCTGGATTTCTCTTTTCTGAGATGTCTTTTCCTTCAAAAGGGGTCATAACTATGCCTAAAAGCTCTAAATTCATAAGGCGAATATAATTTACAGATAGCAAAGTGTGATTTATAGTTCCAAGACCTGCTCTGGAGACTAAAATCACGGGAATATTTAGCATCTTGGCAAGGTCTGCGTAGTTAAAATCCTTAGTTATTGGAACGCAAATTCCACCTGCACCCTCTACCAGCAGGAATTCAAACTCGTCTCTTAGCTCTTCAAAGCGATTTTTTATAACCTCTTTTGAGATCTGGATTTTATCATCAAGACTTGCTGCATATGGCGAGACGGGGGGCTTAAAACTGTAGCAGTTGGCTTTTTTTATATCCTGACCCGTAACAGAGCATAAAAGCGCGGTATCTTCGGGCAGTTTGTAAACGCCTGTTTCAACAGGCTTAAAGTAGCCTACCTTCACGCCCCTTTGACGAAGAGACAGGGCAATATTGTAGCAAACAAAGGTCTTTCCAACCGAGGTGTCTGTCGCGGTTATAAAAACTGCCCTCACTTAAAATATCTTAAGGTCATGAAAGCTCTCTTAATAGGCGGGGGAAGAATGGGGAGAAAATACCTTCAGAAACTAACATCAAAAGGGATAGATGTCTCTTTGTGTGATTTAGACCCTTCAAAAAAGGTGGAGGGGGTGAGGTTTTTTTCAAACCTCG
>JBCNVD010000023.1:0-15522 GCA_039630345.1 Aquificaceae bacterium | reverse complement strand
CTATGCTAACCACAAGGGCCATACTGGCAGATAGATGGTCAAAGTAAAGACCAAAGCTCAGAGAATAATCGCCAAGTGGTAAAAAATCATAGAGTTTAACAGCAAATGGACCGTCTTTGAGGACTCTATAAAAAGCTATGGCGGAGAAGATAGAAGACAAAAGAGACCCCAAAAGACATAAAATCCACGAGGAGAAATCACCAATTTGCCTTCCAAAAGCGCTTATTAGCAAAAAAGCAATCAAGGGCAAAATCAAAACAAGAGACCCATCCACGGCTTTAGTCCCTCAGGTTTGTTATTTCGCTAGAGCCTTCATATCCGCGAAGGCGAAAAAGTGATACAACGAGCGCAAGGCCAACGGCGACCTCTGCGGCGGCAACTGTCAGGACAAACAAAGACAAAACCTGACCGTCTATTGAACCAACCATTCTATCAAAACTAACCAGGGCAAGATTGACACCATTTAGCATAAGCTCGGCGCTTACTAAAATAAGGATGAGATTTCTCCTTATGATAATACCCAGAATCCCGCTAAAGAAAAGAAAAATGCTAATAATTGCATAAGCCTGAGGAACGCTCAAGCGTCCCTCCTACCTATTGCTATTGCGCCTACCATGGCAACAAGGAGCAAAACAGAGGCAACCTCAAGCGGCAAAAGATAGGAGCTAAAGAGGGCTTTTCCGACGCTTTCTATGCTGGGCGCTTGAGACTTTTCCTGTGAAAAAGAGTCTTCAAACAGAGCGCTGGCGGTTATTGCGGTTGCAATAATAAGCACAGGAGTTGCCACAATTAGCTGAGCTGTGTTGACCTTTCCAAAGCGCTTTACCTTTTCCCACGGGATTGTGGTAATAACAAGAACATAAAAAACCACTATAGAGACTGCATAGATAACTAGCTGAAGCCCTGCAAGGAGCTCTGCGCCAAGATGCAAAAACATCCCGCTAACTGCCAAAATTACGCTCAGAAAAGACAGTATTGCGTGAACTGGACTTTTTAAGAACAAAACCCCGAGCGTTGAGATAAAAGCCCACAGACCAAAGAACAAAACTACTATCCACTCCACTTTATCTTGCCCCAGAGTCTTTCTCTGTTTTCGTCATCTATCCAGATGCGGTCAGGCTCCTTTCCGCGCCTCTGCTTCCAGTCTATTGCGTTTTGTTCAAGGTTTGAGGTTTTCAAAACCCCGGAGCGCCTTGAATAGCCAGCAAGCTCATATAGGTCTGTCATGGTAAGACAACCCACGGGACAGGCATCCACGCAAAGACCGCAAAAGAGGCAGTTAAGCAGGTTCATATCAAAGCGCACGACCTTTTTAGAGCCGTCAGGCATTTGAATTGCTTCTATTCTAAAAAGTGTTGGCATAGGGCATGCGGTCTGGCACATATAGCAGGCAACGCACCTGCTTTTACCCTTTTCATAGCTCATAAACTTCTCTATGGCTTTAAGAGAATCAGGCTCTGTGCCATCCCATACAAAGTGCCCGTGAGCGCCTCTGTAGCGAATTGGGGGCTTTAGCTTTTCAATAGGGTAATTAACCGTAAAGGGCCTTCTGATGAGGTTTTTAAGGGTAGTATATAGACCCTTTATAAAATCTATGAAAAATATAGTCTCAACAAGATTTAAAAATGGCTTTCTATGAACTTTTTTAATCATCCTTTGCCTCTGGCTGGAGCTGAATTATAGCACTTTTTGTAACGGTTATTTTTGCGTTTGCGTCGACTTTCAAAACTGCCTTTTTTTCGTCAAGCTCTACTATGGTGCCCCATATGCCTGCCGAGGTAATTACCCTATCTCCCTTTTTGAGCTTTGAGATAAACTCTTCGTGCTGTTTGCGGGCCTTTTGCTGGGGACGAATCAGGAGAAAGTAAAATATCGCAAGAAGAACTATAAAAAAGATTAGCTGAACCAGAAGGGCATTTGCAGAGCCTCCGTGCGTGCCCTGTTGCTGGGCAAAGGCAAGGTCTATCATGGCAGGTATTAATTATAAATATCTTTGCGCGAAGCGCGTTTTTAGATATCTAATATTTGTATAATCTCTTTAACATCCCTTGCCCTTAGAGCTCTAAAAGCCTCAGGGATTGCATCTATTAGCATCATGGGGGTAAAGGACTCTATGTCTTTTGTAGCTATTTCGCCTGCAAGACCGTGGAGAAAGACCCCTAGTTTGCAGGCCTCAAGCGGCTCAAGACCTCTTGCAAGCAAAGAGGTGATAATCCCAGAGAGCGCATCGCCTGTTCCCGCCTTTGCCATAGAAGGGCTTCCGCGAAGACTTACATATAGCTCCCCATCCGGGCTTGCTATGATGGTTCTTGAAAACTTAAGAACCAGATGGGCTTTAAATTGTTTTGAAAACTGATTAGCATAAAAAAGGGGGTTTGATTTAAGCTCCTTTACAGGGACTTTGCTAAGGCGCTCAAACTCCCCAGGGTGAGGGGTAATAACTGTAGGGGCTTTTCTCTTTAGTAAAATCTCAGGCCCTATACTGGAAAGGACATTAATACCATCGGCGTCTATAAGCATGGGAATGTCACAGAGGATGATCTCTCTTAGAAACTTCTCTGCGCCTAAGGATTGCCCCATACCCATACCGACCCCGATGGCTGTGTATTTATTTAAGGATTTAAGAATTAGCCCCGCGTCTTTTAAAGTCTCTCCTGGGAGGTAAAGCTTTAGCTCTTCGACGCAGTTTGTTTCAAAAACCTGGGAAAAAGCTTCCGGAAAGGCAACGCTGACATAACCTGCAGAGGCCTTGCTTGCTGCTTTTGCGGCCAATATAAGAGCCCCTGTAAGACCCTTGCTTGCGCCAACAAGGAGCGCATGACCCATCTTGCCTTTGTGAGCATCCGGGTCTCTATCTGGCAAAATCGGCATCTCAAGGATTTTCGCAAGGGGCTCAACCTCTAATAGCCCGGGCTTTATCAAAACAAGCTTTCCGCAAAGGCTAGAAGAAGGATAAAAAACATGGCATGGCTTTAAAGACCCAACGCATGCAGTTACGCTTGCTCTTATGGCCAAAATAGGCACATCCGCGCTATCAGGGTCAAGCCCGCTTGGGATATCAACCGATAAAACTGGGACATTTATAGCATTTACCCTCTCTATTAGCTTTGCGTAAGGCTCTCTGGCCGGCGGTTTAGAGCCCACACCCAAAAGAGCATCGACAATTAAATCAAACCCCTCTAAAGAGCTGGCTTTTTTTACATTCATTTTCTCAAGAACTTTTAGAAAATGCCTGTTTTTTTCAGACTCTTTCACGCACATATAGGCAACATCGTAGCCTCTAAGGCTCAAATGCCTCGCAAGGGCAAGACCATCAGCCCCATTGAGACCACTTCCTGCAAGAACCAAAACGCGCTTCGCGCAAGGGAAGAAGGTTTTTACGCATTTAAGCAGCAAAAGCGCGGTGTTTTCAACAAGTTGCAAAGCGCTAACGCCCGCTTCTTCAGTTATGATGTCGGCTTTTTTTGAAAGCTCTGAAGAGAGAATTTCCATGGGGCTTATTTTATACATAGAGCTCTCAAGACAATATTAAGCTCTTCCTCAAGACTTTTATTAACTTTAAAATAAAGACCATCTATTTGCTCTACGCTTCTTATGAGGTTTAAAGAGTTTATCGCAAAAACATGTTCAAAGTCTTTGAGCTTATCAATCTTGATTCTTATTTGGGATATGCTAACTTTTTTACTTAAAGCCATTAAGGTAGTGCCAACTAAAAGTCCGCAGGTGCTTTCGGGGGTAAAGAGCTTACCGCCTTTAAAAAAAATCAAATTAGCGCTTGTTGTTTCACAAACCTCGTCAAGCTCGTTAAGGATTATGCAATCGTCAAATCCTCTCTCTTTTGCACTTTTTCTTGAGAGGAGGTTAAAAAGATAGTTTGTGGTCTTATGCCTTGCGGTTGGGTCAAGGCTGTGTCTTTTATATTCGCATATGCAAAGCCTCAAAGGCTTTTGATTAATTTCGTGACTGAAACCAAAATAGAGCATCCTGCTTGAGAGATCATCTTCAGTGGGTCTGGAACTTCCAAGGGCTTCAAGGACTATCTTTACCGCGTCTGAGTTTTTGCAGGATGTTAAAACCAGGGCTGTAAACTCTTTATATTCAGGGATAGGAATACCAAGAGCTCTTGCGGAGTTTGATAGTCTCTGGTAGTGTAGTAATAATTTAAGCTCAGTAGGCATGCACAAAATGGTCTCAAAAAGACCCTGACCAAAGAGGAGAGTTCTGCTTTGCACGAAGGGATTTTACTCGCTTTTTTATCAGCGCTGAGCTTTGGAATAAACGACTTTATCAACAAAAGCCTTCTAAAGTCAGGTCTTGACGAAGGATTCGTTCTTTGGGTGAGGTTTCCTCTGGCAACGATTATTTTAACGCCCTTTGCTATTATGGACTTTGAACTAAGCTATAGGCTAATTATCTATAGCCTCATATGGCTTCCTCTTGAGGTGGTTGCGGGAATTTTGTTTATGAGAGCTTTGAAGCATCTAACGCTTGGAATAAGCGTCGGGATTTACTCTCTTATGCCACTATTTAGCGCTCTTTTTGAAGCGATTTTACTGGGGCAAAGCCCTGGATTTACAGGCTACTTTGGTATTTTTTTAATTATTCTTGGAGCTCTCATACTTGGAGGAGGGATAGATAAAAGCGCTCACATTTTGCCAGCCATTCAGATGCTCCTATCAAGCGCCATATATGGGCTCAATGTGGTAATAGGCAGGATGAGCGTGCTTGAAAGTAGCGGGCTTTTTTTCTCCTGGTATTATGCGCTTTTGATGAGTTTTGGCACTTTGATTTTTATAAAGAGCTTTGAGTTTAAAACCTCAAAGTATAAAACCGCCTTAACCGGGGTTTTGTTTGCGCTTGGGGATTTGTTTTACAATCTGGCTCTTGCCATAAGTATATCAGCTTATGTCTCTGCTATTGAGAGATTTTCATTTCTTATAGCGATGGTGCTTGGCTGGGTTTTTCTAAAAGAGAGAGTTATAAGGGTTTTTCCTGCGGGCATTTTGATGTTTATAGGGGGTTTGCTGATTGGTTTTGACTGAGATACTGGTTTTTGTATCTAACGTAGTTTTCAGCGGAGGTTTTTATCATTTTAATTTCGCTTTCGGTAAGCTCTCTTACTACTTTTGCGGGAAAGCCTGCTATCAAAACCCCGGGTGGGAAGCGCTTGTTTTGAGTAATCAAAGCGCCTGCGCCTACTATTGAGTCATGTTCTACCATCGCTCCATCCATGATAATTGCGCCCATGCCTATAAGGACTCTGCTTGATATGGTGCATCCATGAAGAACCACTCTATGCCCTACGGTTATATCGTCATAAAGAACCGTTGGATGAGTTTCGTAAGTGACATGGATAACTGAATTGTCCTGAATGTTTACGCGCTGGCCTATTTTGATGTAGTTTACATCGCCTCTTATGATAGAGCCAAACCAGATTGAAGAGTCCTTGCCAATTTCTACATCGCCAATTATGTAGCATCCGGGCGATACATAAACGCCCTCTGAGAGTTTAGGAAGCTTGCCTTTAAAATCAATTAGCATGGGGGGTTCGGGGGGCAAAGCCCCCTGAGATTATAATAAAAAAGTGGAATTAAGGGAAGTAATCTCAAGAGTTAGGGGAGTAGCTTGCGACTCAAGAAAAGTAAAGCCCGGATATGTGTTTTTCGCCATAGAGGGCAATAAAGTAGATGGAAACCTCTTTATAGAGGAAGCCTTTAATAGAGGTGCTATCTTTGCAGTTTCTGAGAGGGAGCATCCTGATAGCAGGGTTTTGAAAGTAAGCGATATAAAATCCGCTCTTGCCAGTTTTTGCTCTGAGTTTTATAAAAGCCCCTGCAAGGAGCTTAAGCTAATTGGCATCACCGGCACAAACGGAAAGACGACCACAACTCATATAGTTGAGAAAATCTTATTAAATGCAGGATTTCAAACGGGACTTATAGGCACTATAGGTTATAAAACATCAAAAAGAACCTACATTAGCTCAAAACTAACAACGCCTGATGTTTTGACCCTCAATAGGGTTCTGAATCTTATGAGAAAAGATGGCGCAAGATGGGTTGTGATGGAAGTATCCTCGCACGCCCTTGACCAAAGACGCATAGAAGGCTGTGAGTTTTTTGCCGTTGGCTTTACAAACCTTAGCAGAGACCATCTTGACTACCATCGCGATATGGAAAGCTACTTTCTTGCCAAAGCCAGACTCTTTAGAGACTACAAATATGAGTTTGCGCTTATAAACTCTGACGACGATTATGGGAAAAGACTCATAAACCTTTGCAAAAACCCCATAAGCTTTGGAAAAGACGGGGATTTAAAAATTCTGGATTTTAAAACGGACTTTGAAGGCTCTAAAATAAAGCTTGGCTTTAGAGGCCAAATCTTTGAATTTTACTCCTCTTTAATAGGCGACTTTCAGGCTTATAACATAGCAATGGGGGTAGGCTTTGGATTGCTCCTTGGAATTGAAAAAGATCTGATAGAAATAGCTCTTAGAGAAATCAAAGTGCCGGGAAGGTTTGAAACCTACAGAGGCGATGGTTTTGTGGTTGTTGTGGACTATGCACATACCCCTGATGCTCTAAAGAAACTCCTGCTTAGCGCAAGGAAGCTGGCTAAAAATAGACTCATATGCGTCTTTGGTGCAGGCGGAGATAGAGACAGGGGCAAAAGACCGCTTATGGGAGATGTTGCCTCCAGGTATTGTGATTTTTGCGTCATAACTTCAGACAATCCAAGGAGTGAAGAGCCTAAGTCTATTGCCAATGACATCATAGAGGGCTTTAGAGGCAAGCACTACACTATGGAGCTTGATAGAAGAGTTGCGATAAATGTTGCCATAGAGCTTGCAAAAGAGGGTGATGTCGTGGTGGTTGCTGGCAAAGGTCACGAGCCTTATCAGGAGATAAATGGTGTAAGATATCGCTTTAAAGACTCAGAAGTTGTACTGGAGGCTTTGAATGTGCGACCTTGAAGCGCTTAACTTTGCAGTAAGAGACGAGCTGCTAAAGATATTCAAAGAAGCCAATACGCCGCAGCCGGTTGTTAAAATAGCCAACCTTCAAAGTGCCAAGATTTGCGGACTTGCCAACCTTGCAAAGATTTTGCTCTATTTTGAAAAAGAAGGCTATCTTAGCATTCTCGATAGAGAAGAAGATTATAAAGAGTGGGAATTTAGAATAGAACCAGCCATTCTTGATCTTATGTTTGGATATAGCTAAGGATGCTCATAAGACTCGATAGGCGAAACATCATAGTTTCCAAAACCCCTCATCTTAGAGCTTTAAATCTTCTAAAGAGATTAATTAGCTTAAATCTAAGCAAAAAACAAACATGCCATATAGCCCTAGCAGGCGGAAAGACCCCTCTGGAGCTATATAGAACTCTTTCATCTACAGACCTTCGCTGGGAGAGGGTCTATTTTTACTTAGGCGATGAGAGGTATGTAAGCATCGATTCAGAGCTTAGTAATTATAGATCCATCAGAGAAACCCTGGGACATAGAGCTAAAATACGCTTTTTCAAAACGGAGCTTGAGCCTGAGGAGTGCGCCATGGATTATAGCGCACAGCTGCCTGAAAATTTGGATATTGCTCTCCTTGGTCTTGGAGAGGATGGACACACAGCATCACTTTTTGAAAAAATCACCTTAGTGACTGATAGAGTTTGCTTAAGCAAGTCGCCTGACGGGCTTTTGAGGGTTTCTTTGACGGATAAATACCTATCTTCTTCCTGTGTTGTTGTGTTTTTCTTCACCTCTGAGAGAAAAAAAGAAGCATTTAAGAAAATAATCAACAATGTCTGGCCAGCAGGCTCAATACTTGGCGTTAGCCGAACCTACATTATAACTGACATCGAGCTTCCTTAAATACAAAGCCCCCACAAGGCCCAAAAACAGACTAAAAGATAGCAAAATAAAATGATAAGCAGAGCCTATGCTAAGCCACCTTAGAGCTTCCTGACCTCTAACAGCTGCAGGTAGGGCAAAACCCGCCTCAAAGGTCCCAATTCCCATAAGCCCATGAAAGGGCAAGATAGAGCTAAGCTCTCCACCTACAAAGGACATAGACGCTTCTTTAAATTCCAGCCATAGGTTAAAAACCAAAACAAAGCCTATAAACTTTAGCAACAAAGAGGCCACTGACAGAACAAAGACCCCTATATACGTCTTTAGACTTATTTTTCTTAAGAACTCAAGCGCGCTTACGCGCAATTTTTTAATAAAAACAAAAACTACAAGACTAAAAACCAGCAAAGCCATACTAAAAAATTCCTTTTCAAAAACTACAAGCACAAAAAAAACGACCGACAGAAGGTCAAATCCCCTTGCAATAAAAAACACCCACAAACTAGCACTTAACTCTATTTTTGCTTTTTTAGCAAAATAAAACCAGCTTAGCTCCCCAATCCTTGCAGGCAGTAAATTATTAAGCATAACATTTACAAAACTTACACACAAAACCCAGTCAAAGCGAACGCTTAGCAAAAGCCACCACCTTAGAGCTCTGGCAATTTGACTTGCAAGATATAACAAAAAACCCGCTAAAAGCCGGGATTGATCGACGCTCTTTAAAGCGTTTAAAATATCATCAAGGATTCCGCTCGAGATTACAAAATAGATAAAAACAGCAGTTATTAAAGATCCAATTATCCATTTCAAGATTCTTCAATCACATCGTGAATAACAACTGGCTTGCCTGCCAGTTCTTTCATTATCAATGAGGCGACTTCAAAGCCAGAGCCAGCACAAGATGTATAGTGCGAAGAAATGCCCGCAAGCGTACCTGCTACATAGAGCCTATTAGACACTAAAAAGTTATCGTGCTTTATCATAACCCTGCCCGGCTTTGGTGACATTGGATTTTCAACAAGTTCAATATCTAAACCATCTATATCAAACCTGTGAAAACCGGATGCAAGAACTACAAAGTCTGATAATATCTCCTGATTATCCTCCAAAAGTGCAAAAAACTTATCTTCTTCTCTGGTTATTTTTTTAACCTTGCCTGTGATTATCTCCCCCCCGAGGGCTTTAACCTGATTTTTGGTCTTTTCTAAGATTTCTGTGCCTTTAATTGGCTCAATACCGGGGGCATTCTTTATCAGGGCTCTATTTAAATCCGAGCGCCCACTGTCTACTATCAAAACCTCTATCTCTTCAGCCCAGTCAAATCCCCTACCCTTTGACGACAGGAGACAAACTGCGCACGACAGCCCGCTTGCACCTGCACCTACTATTAAGACCTTCATTCTTCCTGAGCTACTGGCGATTTTGCCCTCTGAAGAACCTTAACGACAGCCCACCTTTTGGTTTTTGAAATTGGCCTTGTCTCTCTAATTAAAACAACATCGCCCTCAGAGCATAATCCAGAAGCATCATGGGCATGGTAGCGCTTGCTTTTGACTATGTGCTTTTTATAAACTGGATGGGCTACTTTTCTATCTACTCTGACCACCACGGTCTTTTGCATCTTTGCACTAACTACCGTTCCCACAAACTCTTTTTTTCTATTCACCTTTAAGCTCCTTTTGGCGCAAAATCGTCAAAACCCTGGCAATCTCTCTTCTGGTTTTTCTTATCTGATTGATGTCTTTTAAACCTTCCACCCTCTTTTTTATCCTGAGAGTCAGGAGTTCTTTTCTAAGCTCCTGTTCTTTTTTCAAAAGGTCTTTGATAGATAATTTTCCAAGCTCTTTTGCACTCACAGGCTTAACCTCCCTGCTTTTACGAGTCTTACCTTAATGGGCAGTTTAGCGCTAACTAGCTCATATGCAGTTTCTGCAACCTCTTCTGAAACGCCGGAGAATTCATAGATGATTCTACCCGGTCTAATTACGGCCACAAAACTCTCAGGGTCTCCTTTTCCTCCACCCATTCTAACTTCATTGGGTTTTTTGGTATATGGCTTATCCGGGAATACCTGTATCCATATTTTTGCACCTTTCCTCAAGGCTCTAACAAGTGCAACTCTTCCGGCTTCAATCTGACGCTGAGTTAGCCAGCAAGACTCCAGAGCCTGGATTCCGTATTCTCCAAAAGATACCCTATTGCCCCTGTTTGCCATCCCCTTGAGACTACCGCGCTGGGATTTTCTAAATTTTGTTCTCTTTGGACTAAGAAAGGACATATCTAGACCTCCTTCTCGGCTTTTTTCAGATCTTCCTCTATCTTCTTAACGATCTCCTCTTTACCGCCTTTTAGAATCTCGCCTTTGTAAATCCAGACCTTTACACCCAAATTACCATACTTTGTCTGCGCGACTGCGTATCCATAATCTATGTCAGCTCTAAGGGTCTGCAGGGGCATCCTGCCTACTAAAAACCACTCAGCTCTGGCAAGCTCTGCACCCCCTATTCTTCCCTTTACCTGGACTTTAACCCCTTTTGCTCCTGCCTTAAAGGCATTGTCTATGGCCCTTTTCATTGCACGCCTGTGAGAGACCCTTCTCTCTATCTGAAGTGCTATCTCTTCAGCCACTAACTGAGCATCCATTTCGGGAACCCTTACTTCGTCCACAGATACATTGATGTTTTTGCCGGGTGCGAGTCTCTCTATGGATTTTTTAAGAAGGTCAACCTCTGCACCCTTTCTGCCTATGATGATCCCTGGGCGAGAGGCAAATATCCTCACTTTTACATTGTCAGAGAGCCTCTCCAGAATAACCTTTGATATACCAGCTGCTGAGTATCTTTGCTTTATAAAATTTCTGATATTTAGATCTTCGTGTAAAAACTGAACATATTCTTTTTTCGGTATATACCACCTGGAGCTCCAATCTTTTATAATCCCTACTCTAAAGCCCGTTGGATGCGTCTTTTGACCCATCTAAGCTATCCTCCATCTGTTCAAGGACTAAAGTTATATGACTGGTTCTTTTAAGCATAGGCGTTGCTCTGCCGTGTGCTCTTGGCATGTATTTTTTAAACTTTGGCCCTTCGTCAGCGACAGCCTTGACTATGTAGAGCTTCCCAAGTTCCATACCCTTTTGCTCCGCATTCGAAAGAGCGCTCATTAATAACCTGTAGATTATCGCGCTTGCTTTTTTATTGGTAACTTTTAATTGATAAAGCGCCTTATCTGCACGCTTTCCAGATATTAACCTCAAAACCTGCCTTGCCTTGGTCGGCGATATCCTTGCATATCTCAAAACTGCCCTTGCCTGCGACATTTTTTTACCTCACTTTTTCTTCACTGCTTTTGCAGACTTATCCGGATGCCCTTTAAAAACTCTTGTTGGGGCAAATTCACCAAGTTTATGACCCACCATCTCAGAGGTTATGTAAACAGGCACAAAAGTCTTGCCGTTGTGAACAGCTATTGTGTGACCCACGAACTCTGGAATTATTGTGCTGCTTCGTGAATAGGTTTTTATAACCTTTCTGTCTCCAGTTTCGTTGAGTTTCTTTATCCTGACCCAGAGTTTTGGATTAACCCATGCCTTTTTGTCTGTGATTTTTCTCACTTCCTGCCACAGTTGCTGATAGCGTTCATAGGCTTTTTCATACAACCCGGGGATTCGCATAACCCGTCTTACCCTTTTATAGGATTTTAGAGCTTTTTTATAGGCTTTTAGAAATTCTTCAGGATTTTGAATAAGTCTTGAGCGCTTATTCCAGGAGCCTTTATAGCCCATTATTTAATACCTCCCTTCTTGAGAGGTTTGCCTTTTCTGCTTACTATGATGAACCTATCCGAACGTTTTGAACCGCGCCTTGTTTTGTATCCTTTGGTCTTCCAACCCCAAGGAGATTCTGGGTGCTTACCTTTGGTTTTACCCTCACCGCCTCCGTGCGGGTGATCAACCGGGTTTGTCGCCGTTCCTCTAACTATGGGTCTTAAACCCTTCCATCTTGAACGTCCTGCCTTGCCAAGTTTTATAAGCTCGTGCTCTGCAAATCCTACCACGCCAACGGTTGCCATGCATCTTTCGTGCACAAGTCTTATCTCCCCTGAAGGCATTCTTATCTGGGCATAAGTGCCCACTCTGCCAAGAATCTGAGCAGACATACCTGCAGCTCTTGCTATCTGACCTCCCTTGCCGGGGCTTAACTCAATATTATGAACAAAAGTCCCAACAGGTATGAATTTAAGAGGCATAGCGTTCCCGGGTTTTATATCCGGCAGGGGCTTACCGGCAGTGGCATCCTCGTAAGAAATTGACATAACCTTGCTCCCAACTTCCAGACCTTCAGGCCACAGGATATAGCGCTTTTCACCATCCTGATAATGAAGCAGGGCTATCCTGGCAGACCTGTTTGGGTCGTATTCGATACTTGCAACCTTAGCAGGAACAAGGCTTTTATCTCTCCTAAAATCTATTAACCTGTACCTTCTTTTGTGTCCGCCGCCTCTGCCTCTTGAGGTTATTTTTCCTTGCTGTCTTGAGCGCCCCTTGGCCCTTTGCCACTTTATCAAAAGTCCCTTTTCAGGCTCTGAGCGCGTAATTTGGGCAAAACCGTCAATAATTGCATGCCTTTGACCATTTGTTGTTGGTTTTAACTTTCTGACACTCATATCAAAGCCCTGCCAGATTTATTTCATAGCCTTCTTTTAGCGTAACTATGGCTTTTTTATATTCTCTGGTGTAGCCATACCTTCTTATCTTGCCTATGGTTCTTTTTTTGCGGGGTTTAACATTCATCGTGCGAACATTATCAACTTTAACATTAAAAAATGTCTCGACCGCATACTTTATCTCGTGTTTGTTTGCATCGCTAGCAACTTCAAACGAGTATTTCTTATGGTCTTCCATCAACCTGTTACTCTTCTCAGTTAGTATAGGCCTTATCAAAACCTCGTGGGGCTTTCTCATGAAAACCTCTCCTTTAAAAGCTTATAAGCACTCTCTAAAACTATCAAAGCCTGAGCCCAAAGAATGTCATAAACATTCAATCCTTCAATCGGTAAAACCTTCACGTTTTTTAAGTTCCTGAAAGTGCGCTCTATAACAAAATCCCTCTCACTTATCAAAATCAAACACTTTGAATTATAGACCCCGAGCTCTCTTAGGCGCTCTATCCCGAGTTTTGTCTTTGGTACTTCTCCAAGGTCTAAATTATCAATTAAATAAAAAGAGCCACGCTTCGCGTGATAAGATAGAGCTATCTTTACCCCAAGTCTTCTAAACTTTTTAGGAAGGCTATACTCATGAGACCTGGGTCTTGGTCCATGTGCTACCCCGCCTCCGACAAATATATTTGCTCCCCTATCTCCATGCCTTGCATTACCTGTGCCTTTCTGGGGCAGGATTTTCCTTGAGCTGTAGCTAACCTCTGCACGCGTTTTGGTGCTATGGGTACCTCTATGCTTTCTTGCAAGTTGCCATCTAACAACTTGCCATAGGATATCTTTTCTTATCTCCTCGTTAAAAACGCCCTCTTCAAGCTCAAGGGTTTTCATCTTTCACAAGACCCTCCTTAATAAACTGAAGCCTCTTTAGCTTAAGCTGTTGAGAGCGCCTTGAGGCAATGGAACTTTTCATAACAAAAACTGTGCCTCCTGTGGCCCCTGGAACAGAACCCTTTACCAAAAGGGCGTTTTCTGAAGTCAAAACATCCACAAGATATAGCCCCTGCACCCTTACGGTCTTTGAGCCCATATGACCTGCCATACGCTTGCTTTTCCAAACGCGCCCTGGGTCAGATCTGTTACCTATTGAACCAACAGCCCTATGATATCTATGTCCATGAGAGCCAGGAAAGCCCCCAAATCCCCAGCGCTTCATCGTGCCTGCGTACCCTTTTCCCTTGCTGATGGCTACTACATCCACAAGCTCTCCCGGGGAGAACACCTCCTGCAATGAGATGACTTTTCCGCTCTCAATTTGAACCGAGTCATCTGTAGGGAATTCTTTCAAAGCGCTCAGAGCTTTTTCGACAGAGTGCTTTCTTAAATGCCCAATCTGGGCTTTTGTTAGATGTTTTTGTTTTGCCTCTATGGCGCCAATTTGCAATGCTCTATACCCGTCTTTTTCCTCGGTCTTTAATTGCACCACTACATTCTGAGGCACTTCAAGAACGCAAACAGGTATTGCTGTGCCGTCTTTTAGAAAAACTCTGGTCATCCCGGATTTTATCGCTATTAAACCCTTGCTCATCTTCCTACCCTTAACTCAACATGAACCCCGGCAGGCAAAGACATATCCTTTAGCGCCTCAATCGTTTGAGGCGTTGCTCTTGTTATATCAAGGATTCTTCTGTGTTCTCTTATTTCAAATTGTTCGCGAGATTGGTCAAACTTGTGAGGTGAGCGCAGAACCGTCCACCTTCTCCTCCTTGTAGGCAATGGGATAGGACCTTTTATAACACCGCCAGTTCTCTTAACAGTCTCTATAATCTGGCGGGTATACTGGTCCAGCAACCTATAATCGTATGAGCTTAGTCTTATGCGAATAAGTTCGTCCATCACTCAATGATTTTTACAACAACACCTGCACCAACTGTTTTGCCACCTTCACGGATGGCAAAGCGAAGCTGTTCTTCCATTGCGATTGGTTTGACAAGTTCTACTTCAAACTCTACGTTGTCTCCGGGCATTACCATTTCCTGACCTTCAGGGAGTTTGCTGACAGTGCCTGTGACATCTGCGGTTCTAAAGTAGAACTGTGGTCTGTAGTTTACGAAAAATGGTGTGTGACGACCTCCTTCTTCTTTGCTTAGAATATAGACCTGAGCCCTGAAGCGTTTGTGTGGTTTGACTGTGCCTGGCTTTGCAAGGACCTGACCTCTTTCAACGTCGTCTTTGCCAACACCTCTTAACAAAACGCCTACGTTGTCTCCTGGCTGTGCCTCATCAAGGATTTTTCTAAACATCTCTATTGAGGTTGCCACTGTTTTTATGGATTCTTCTTTTAGACCAACTATTTCTACCTCTTCGCCTGGTTTTAGCATGCCTCTTTCTACTCTGCCAGTAACGACAGTTCCACGACCAGAGATTGTAAAGACATCTTCAATGGGCATAAGGAATGGTTTATCAACTTCTCTTTGAGGGGTAGGGATGTATTCATCAAGGGCTTTCATAAGCTCAAGGATTGAGTTGCACCATTTGTCTGGTTTTGCGCTATCAAGCTCTTGAAGGGCACCAAGTGCAGAGCCTCTTATTACTGGCACGTCATCTCCTGGGAATTCATACTTTGAGAGAAGTTCTCTTACTTCAAGTTCGACAAGTTCAAGGAGTTCTTCGTCATCCATAACATCACACTTATTGAGAAACACAACTATCGAAGGGACATTAACCTGTCTTGCCAGAAGAACGTGTTCTCTGGTTTGTGGCATAGGGCCATCCGGGGCAGAGACAACAAGGATTGCTCCGTCCATCTGTGCTGCACCTGTGATCATGTTTTTGATATAGTCTGCGTGTCCGGGGCAATCTACATGTGCGTAGTGTCTTTTGGGCGTTTCGTATTCAACATGGGTGATGTTTATGGTGATGCCTCTTTCTTTCTCTTCTGGTGCTTTGTCTATTTCTTCATAGCGCATGCATTTGGATCTGCCTCCTTCAAGCACACCTTTGCCAAGAACGCA
>JBCNVD010000022.1:0-21918 GCA_039630345.1 Aquificaceae bacterium | reverse complement strand
TACTGACTTGCCACTTAGGATAATCTCAGCAGAAATCATAAGAGAAAAGGTTTTGCAAAAAGTCTATCAAGAAGTGCCTCAGGGCGTTGCGGTAATAGTTGAAAACATCTCACAGGGTAAATTAGACAAAGAGATGCTGGTCATAAACGCAAAAATCATAGTAGAGAGAGAAAACCACAAACCCATAGTTATAGGAAAAGGAGGTCAAAAACTAAAGTCCATAGGGCAACTGGCAAGACAAGAACTTGAGTTAATGACAGGCAGAAAAGTGTTTCTTGAGCTATTCGTAGAGGTAAAACCGGGCTGGAAAGATAGACCCGAGATAGTGAAAAACTTTGGCTACAGTCTTTAGAGCTCTTCGAAAGAGGAAAAACTTTTGCAACTTTGACCTTCGCAAACGATGATTCCATCAACTTGGTCTCTTTTGACGATTTTAAATGGGCGAAACTTATCAAGAGCTTTATCGAAAAACTGCTCTGTCTGGATTTTGTATACGCCTTTGATGTAAGTGTAGAGACTTATAAGGTAAGAGTGAGATATTGAAGGGTGAGAGCGAATTAGTGCCGAAAAAGCCTGCAGGGTCTTTTCCGCAATGTCAAAAAGCTCGCTCTCTCCGGTTAATGCATAAAGCTTTAGCAAAACCTCCGGCGCAGAGCCGTTTGCGGACTGAACTGGACTATCATGAAGGTTTTTTATCCTGACTTTCAAAAGCCCGTAATTACCCTCTTTGGCGTCAAAAAATCCCCAATCAGAGCTATCCCAGAAGAGCTCTCTGGCTCTTATTAAGAGCCATCTGGCAAAATCAAGATAAGCTTGAGACTGGGTAATTTCATAAAGAGCAAGAGCTCCGCGTGAGAGAAAGATATAATCCTCTGAAGTTCCCTCAATACCTGAAACTCTCATAAGCAGGTTATCAACGACCAGATCTTTTTGAATCCTTTCAAGAGTTTTAATTGAAAACTCAAGAGCAAAGCTATCGCGAAAGACCTTATAATAATCGCAAAAAGCCTCAATCATCAACCCGTTCCAGCCAGAGTAGATGCTTTTGTCTATAAAAGGTTCCTGACGGCTGGATTCTCTATACTTTAGAAGTTTCTCTCTGGAGCTTTCAATGAGCTCTTTTACTCTGGATTTTTCAACAGATAACAGGTTTGCAACCCTCTCTTCGCTCTCTGCAATGGATAAAACGCACTTTTTGGGATTGTGGTGCATATGACCCTTTGGACCTACGCCGAAATAGAGGCTTGCAACCCTTGACTCTTCAGAACTTAAAGCACTCTCTAGCTCTTCAAGGCTAAAAGTGTAATACCCGCCTTCGTCAAGAGTTCCTATGTCAGCGTCCTGAGAGGCATAAAATCCGCCTGATATATCAGAGGCTTTTTGTCTGTAATATGAGACTATACCCTTTGCCACATAGGAGTAGAGGTCTTTTTTGAAAACTTTATACGCAATTGAGTAGAGCTTTAAGAGCTCTGCATTATCGTAGAGCATCTTTTCAAAGTGAGGAACTAGCCATCGCTCGTCGGTTGAGTATCTGAAAAAGCCCCCAAGCAAGTGATCGTAAATACCTCCAAGAGCCATGGCATCAAGTGAGAGCTCTATTGCGCGCCTTAGAGGTTCTGAGGGGCTAAAAAAGTAGTGATAAATTAGGAGCTCAAAAGCCTTGGCGTGGTGAAACTTTGGTGCAGAGCCAAGACCTCCAAAGTTGTAATCAATACTTGCAAGGGTTGCTGATATACCTGCACTTAAGAGTTCGTAGCTTATGTGGTCTTTGTAGTTTTGAGAGTTGTAAGACCTTAGAGAGCTTGATATGCTCCTTGCAGAGGATAAAACTCTATCTCTTTCGCTTTTCCAAAGGTCTGAAATCCTAAGGAGCAGGTTTTTAAAGCCTACTCTTCCCCATCTATCTTCGGGAGGAAAGTAAGTGCCCCCGAAAAAAGCCTCGCCCTCAGGGGTTAAAAAAACGGTCAGTGGCCAGCCACCGCTGCCAGTGAGAGCAAAAACGACCTCCTGATAGCGCCTGTCTATGTCCGGTCTTTCGTCTCTGTCGACTTTTATTGCTATGAAGTTTTCGTTGATGATTTTTGCGATCTCTTGGTTTTCAAAGCTCTCGTGAGCCATCACATGACACCAGTGACACCAAACCCCGCCTATTGAAAGGAGAATAGGTCTATCAAACTCTCTGGCTTTTGAAAAAGCCTCCTCGCACCAGGGATACCAGTCAACTGGCTGATTTGAACTCTTCTTTAGATAAGGGCTTCGTTCGTTTATGAGTCTGTTCATTAAATTACCTCCTACAAAAGCGCAAGCTCAAAAGCCTGCACCACTGACTCAGATAGCGAAGGGTGGGTAAACAAGGAGCGAGAGAAGCTATGAGCGTCTAAATTTGCCCTGTAGATATGTAAAACCTGATGCAGGAGCTCTCCTGCACAAGGACCAAGGATGTGGCAACCCAGGATTTTCCCATCTTTTGAGCAAATTACCCTTACAAAGCCCTCCGCTTCGCCATCGTCCATGGCTTTTGGATTTGTGCTAAAAGAAATCACGCCTATTTTTGCATCGTCTATTTCTTCCGCTTCGTCCTGAGAGATACCAAAAGAGGCAATCTCATAGGCTGAATAGACTATCCTTGGGATAAAAATATCTTCTTCTTTTTTGGAGTTTATGCCAAGGATATTATCCACAGCAACCCTTGCCTGATGCATCGATTTATGAGCAAGCATCAAAGGTGATGTTATATCACCGCAGGCATAGATGTTATTTATTGATGTTTGACAAAATGGGTTTATGTCAATAAAATCTCCCAATAATTTAATCCCTAAATCTTTTAACCCAAGGTCTGAGGTGTTTGGACTTCTCCCAAGCGCAATGAGAACGCAGTCAAAGTTATCTTCCTGACCGTTACTGAATTTAACAAAAACAGAATCAGGGAGTTCTTTAACATCCAAAACAGATGTATTTAGCTTCACATCTACACCTATTTTTTTGAGTTTTCTTGTTAAAAACCTTGAGGACTCTTCAGGAATATAAGGAGTTGGCATAAGTCTTTCTTTTAGCTCTATTAAAGTGACATTTGAGCCATACATCTGGAATATGTAAGCAAATTCCACGCCAACTACCCCTCCGCCTACTATGAGGAGTTTTTTAGGGATAAAATCCAAAGACCATATGCCGTCTGTGTCAAAGATGCGTCTTTGGTTTACGCTAAAGCCATAGTGCTTTGGCGAAGAGCCCGTTGCAAGGAGGATGTTTTTGGTCTTTATTGTCTTTGATGTTCCTTCCAGAAGGATCTCATTTGGCGACAAAAGCCTTGCTTTGCCAAAATATAGGTCTACACCAAGCTGGGACAGAAGCTTTTCAAAATTTTCGCGAATGGTGGTGATTATTCTGTTTCTGTGATAGGATAGGTCTTTTATTGAAAATTCAACGGATTTTACCCTAAAACCAAATTGCTCAGAAGAGGAAATTTTTTCAAGAATGTATGCGCCGTGCCTTAAATGCTTTGAAGGTATGCAACCGCGATTTAGACAATTGCCCCCAAGAGTTTCTCTTGATAGCTCTATAAGCGCAACATTCTGGAGTTTATGTCTTTTTGCGTAGATTGCGCCTTCGTATCCGCCGCTTCCTGCACCTATTATCACAAGGTCATAGACCTTTTCTTCTCTCAAGGTAAACCTCCTTTCTGCAAAGGCGGATTAGCTTTTTATAGCGGTAGTATACTCCCGGGACAGATATAGGGAGGGAATAGTACTTTTCCAAAAGCAGCATTATGTCCTCTACAGTCAGGTATTTATGTTTTCTGATGAGGCTTTTGATATAGAGGGCTATTTTGGTGTTTGTTTTGATAGCTTTAGCTTTGCGGTGCATAGCTATGCGCCGAAGGCGCGCTCTTTGTTATATCTTGAAGGGCAAAGAGGGGGAGCTCTTTAGTTTTTGAGTATTCCTTTATGGCCTCTAGCATTGCGTATGCGCCTCTTAAGGTGGTAGTGTAAGGTATGCGATAAAAAATTGCAAGCTGGCGAATTCTTTTGGCGTCGCTTCGCTCTCTTTTGCCAGAGGGGGTATTGATAATGAGGTTTAGCTTTTGCTCTTTGATAAGGTCAAGGGCGTTTGGATTGCCCTGAGAGAGCTTTGAAACCCTCTTTGAAGGAATTGAGTGGCTCTTTAGAAAATTGTGGGTGCCTTCGGTTGCGTATATTTCAAAGCCAAGGTCTATTAGCCCTTTGCAAAGCTCTAGCGCTTTTGGTTTATCCGCATCCGAGACACTTACAAAAACCGAGCCAGAGAGGGGAAGTCTGTTGCCTGCCGAGAGCTGGGCTTTATAATAAGCTATTCCAAATGTTGGTCCAAAGGCCATAACCTCGCCGGTTGAGCGCATCTCAGGACCAAGAAGGGGGTCTTCTTCTGGAAAGCGCTCCCAAGGAAAAACAACCTCCTTTACCGCAAAGAGGTTAAAATCAGGCGGTAAAAAGTCGCTTGCTAAATTAGAGCTCTCTAGCCTTTTAAAAACCTCAGGGAGCTGGGACCTTAGAGTTATACCAACGCCCACAAGAGCAGAAATCTTGGCAAGTGGATAGCCTATGGCTTTACTGATAAAGGGAATCGTTCGCGAAGAGCGAGGATTTGCTTCAAGGATGTATATTTGACCGTCTTTTATTGCAAACTGGACATTTAAAAGCCCGCAGACATTAAGGGCTTTGGCAAGAGCTCTTGTTTGGCTCTTTATCTCGGCTATTAGATCGCTTTCGAGAGTGTATGGAGGGATGCTGGCTGCGCTGTCACCTGAGTGGATGCCTGCTTCTTCTATATGTTCCATAACCCCGCCTATTAAACAATCCTGGCCATCTGATATTGCGTCAACATCGACCTCGACGCTGCTGGATAAAAACTCGTCAATAAGCACAGGTCTTTGCTCGCTTACTTCCACGGCCTCTTTAAGGTAATGAGAGAGCTCTTCCGGGTCGTGGATGATTTTCATGGCTCTTCCGCCAAGGACATAAGAAGGCCTGACTAAAACCGGAAAGCCGACGCTGTTTGCCCGTCTTATGGCTTCTTCTAAATTAAAAGCTACCTCGCTCCTTGGCTGGCGAAAGCCCAAAGACTCGACAAGATTTTTAAAAAGAGCTCTATCTTCTGCAAGGTCTATGCTTGAGGGTTTTGTACCAAGGATATTAACCCTGTTTTTTTCAAGCTCAAGGGCAAGCTTTAGGGGGGTTTGCCCTCCAAATTGTATAAAAACCCCGTCGGGGGATTCTCTGTTTATAACATCAAGCACTCTCTCTATCGTTATTGGTTCAAAGTAAAGCCTGTCTGATATGTCAAAATCGGTTGAGACAGTTTCCGGGTTGCAATTTAGCATAATTGTTTTGATATCTAGCTCCCTTAGAGCAAGACTTGCATGGACACAGGCATAATCAAACTCAATACCCTGACCTATGCGGTTTGGACCGCTACCTATTATCAGGACTTTTTTCATACCAGAACTCTCTGGCGATATTCTTCCCACTCTTTCGGGAATTTTTCAATCGTCTGGCGAATAAGTCTTCCCGCGACCGCCCCAAGACCACAGATGGAAGTTGGCTGAATGTGTCTATTTACAAAATCAAACGCTTCCCAGTCTGCATCAGTTGCGGTTTTTGAGTTAATTCTCTCTAGCAATATTGCCTGCTCATGAGTTCCTACCCTGCAGGGCGTGCACTGACCGCAGCTTTCATGGGCGTAAAACTCCGCAATCCACAAACATGCCTCGACGATGCTGTCTTCCTCGGTTAGAACTATCACAGTGCCCGTTCCCCCAAAGCCAAAAGGAGAGTAGTCCATAGGGGTATCAAGCTCCTCTGCGGAAAAGCAATCAAGAGCACCTGAAAAGACCGCCTTGAGCTTTTTGTTACCAAGAGTCCCGCCTGCATATTTGAAAATAACCTCCCTTAGAGTTGCATTCATGGCAAGCTCGTAAACGCCGGGCTTTTTCACCTTTCCGCTAACGGGAAAGAGCTTGGGACCTGTATAGTCACTTGGACCTATGTATCTATACTCTTGCCAGCCCATTGATACAATAAGCGGGACATTGCATAGAGTTTCGACATTATTCACCACCGTTGGCCTTCCAAAGAGCCCTTTCTGCACCGGATATGGGGGCTTGATTCTTGGAAATCCACGCTTGCCTTCAAGAGACTCAATAAGGGCGCTCTCTTCCCCGCATATATATGCTCCTGCACCTCTTGCTAGATAAATCTCAAGGTCAAAGCCGGAATTTAGGATGTTCTTGCCAAGAAACCCAGCGGACTTTGCATCCATGATGGCGTCTTTAAGAATTCTGTAAGCCGCCGGGTATTCACCTCTTATATAGATAAAAGCCTCATTAGCCCCAAGGGCATAGGCAGATATTATCATCCCCTCTATAAGAAGATGAGGGTCACGCTCCATAAGGATTCTGTCTTTGAATGTTCCAGGCTCGGATTCATCTGCGTTACAGATAAGATATCTGGGTGCTGGATTCTGAAGCGCGAACTTCCACTTTCTGCCCGTGGGAAAGCCTGCACCCCCGCGACCTCTTAGCTGACTTTTGTCAACCCAGTCAACTATCTCCTCTGGGCTCATTAAAAGGGCTTTTCTCAGAGCCTCATATCCGCCGTCTTTTAAATACTTATCAAGGTCAGTCACCTCAGGACGCTTTGCCCTCTTTAGAAGAAGGTTAAGTGCAGTCTCTGCATATATTTCAGGTATAGCTGGATAAGACCTCATTTAACTTCTCCTCTGAATAAAATTTGTAAGTGTCTTCATTAACCATATAGCAGGGCGCTTCCGAGCAAGCACCAAGGCACTGAACTTTTATGAGCTTGAACTTTCCGTCTTTGGTAACCTCCCCGGGCTTTATTCCAAGGCGAGAACTTAGAGCCTTCAAGAGCCTTTTTGACCCAAGAAGATTGCAAACAACACTTGTGCAAACCCTGATTCTATAACTGGCCCTGGAGCTAGTATCAAACATATCATAAAAAGCAACAACCCCCTCGACATGATTTAGCGAAAGCCCCACAATTTTGGCAACTTCCCCTATGGCAAAGTCAGGAATATAACCATAATGGTCCTGAACCTCGTGCAAACAAAGCAAAACAGACTGCTCTCTCCTTGGAAAGCTAGATGCAATCGCCTCAAGGTTTTTTAGAAGCTCTTTAGGAAGCATCTTCGCCCTCGTCAAAAAATATCTGACCTTTGATCTCTGGGACAATCCCAAGACTTGCCCCCGCGGATAGAAATTCCCTCACCGAAGCTCTTAGCTCATCCGGACAATCAACGCTCCAGCGATTTACATACATACCCACAAATTTATCTAGTTTTTTAATATCTGACTTAATCTCGCGCGCATAAGCGCGCGAAAACTCAAGCGCCTTATCTCTATCGCCAAGAGCATAAAGAATGCTCTCTCTCAAAATATCATTTAGAGCCCTTATGACATCAATTCCCAGGTCTTTTCTTACTGCATTGGCCCCAAGTGGCAAAACAAGGCCTTTACTTTCCTTCCACCAGCTTCCAAGGTCCAGAACTTTCATAAGCCCGAGCTCTTCGTAATTTAGCTGTGCTTCGTGAATCAAAACACCCGCATCGACAGAGCCATCAATAATAGCATCAATAATCCTGTCAAAGGGCAAAAAAACTTCCTGAATGTCTTTTTCATAGAGCTTAAGAGCTAAATAAGCAGAGGTGAATTTGCCGGGAATTGCAACCTTAACTGACTTTAAAGACTTAAAAGGGCTTTTGCTTACAACAACAGGACCATATCCATCGCCGACACTTGCGCCAACGGTCAGGAGAGTGTATTTATCCTTTACATAAGCAAAGGCATGAAAGGATATTGCAGTCAGCTCGTAAGCGCCTTCAAGCGCTTTTTTGTTTAAGGTTTCTATATCTTCAAGAATGTTTTCAAACTCAAAGCCGCGAGTGTCTATAAGACCCTGGGTAAGGGCATAAAACATAAAAGCATCGTCCGCATCCGGGCTATGGGCAAGCCTTATCCTCAACCTTTTTGCTCCTTGATAAAATCAGGTATTTTTTGAATATATGCATATAATCTCTTCCAGCGAGATAATTCCATGGCAGGAATAGCACCGCCGTAAGTGCCAGTTTTTAAGCTCTTTGAAACATTTGATCGGGCTGCAATTTTTGTGTAGCTCTGGATTTCAACATGGTCTTTGATACCTGCGCTGCCACCTATTAAAACCCAATCGCCAGTCTTTACACTGCCTGCAAGGCCACTCTGACCTGCTATTATGTTGCTTTCTCCTATATTGCAATTGTGGGCTATTTGAACCAGATTGTCTATTTTTGAACCTTTTTTAATCCTTGTTTCATCAATAAGAGCTCTATCTATGCAGGTATTTGCACCAATTTCGACATTGTCTTCTATTATCACCTTTCCAATATGCTCAAGTTTGTAAATTTCTCCCTCATAAATATAAAATCCAAAGCCATCTGCGCCGATAACCGCACCGCTATGGATGATGACATTTTTACCTATCTCGCAATCTGCGTAGATTTTAACTCCGCTATAGATGATAGAGCCTTCCCCTATTTTTACCCTATCGCCTATATAACATTGAGGATATATCCTGACATTATCCTCAAGAAAGGCATCTTTTCCTATGTAGGTAAACTCCCCAATATATATACCCTTTCCCAATTTAGCAGACTCTTCTATGTGAGCCTTTGGGGATATGCCCTCTGGATAAGTCCTTGGAAAAAACCTCTTTAAAAACATCGCAAGTGAGTATTTGACATCTCTTACAAGTATTGAATGCGCTACATTTTGGTTTTCTCTATCCAGGACAAATAGCGCATCAAAACCAGATAGTTTGTCTAAATCTCTTATGTCCTGACAGAAAATTACCGTCTTTTCCTTTGGGTTTAAAAAAGAAGATATACCCTCAAACTCATATTCCCCCCCAAGTAATTTACCGGACAAAAACTTTGCAAGCTCGCTTGCTTTCATCTTTGCTGGTCAAGGCGCTGAACCACCTCTTTGGTTATATCAATATCCGGGCTTTTATAGAAGAAAACCCCGCAGTCAACCACAGCAGAAAAGCCTCTGTTTTTTGCGAGCTCTTCTGATATAGAGCGAACCTTTGACACAATTTCGTTTTCGAGTTTTTCCCCAAGTTCAACTAGCTCTTTCTGTGCCTTTTGCTGAAGCTCAAGACCCTCTCCCTGAATTTTTTCAAACTCTTTCATTTTCTCTTCTCTTACCTTCTGGGCAGTTGCCTTGCTATCGATTTGCTTCTTGAGTTCTTCGAGCTTTTTGGACATCTCGTCCAGCTGTTTTTGATAGCCTTCGCGCTTTGCAAGTAGCTGAGAGCGCTTTGACTTTACCATCTGTGATTCTTGCATAACCACCTGAGGGTCAACGCAGGCAAACCTCTGCTGCTGAGCAAAGCCCAAAAAAGTGCCGATTCCAGCAAAAAATACCATAAACTTAATCATAAAAACCTCCTTAAATTGCTCTTTTCATTCTTGTAGAGTTAAGTCTTGATAAAACCCACTCGCTATCAAAAGTAAGCTTTCTGGCCCCACGAATGGTAGGGAGCTCAAACATAACATCAAGCAAAAGACTCTCAACTATGGCTCTTAAGCCTCTTGCGCCTGTTTTGCGCCTTAGCGCCTCTCTGGCTATTAACCTTACCGCATCTTCTTTGAATTCAAGCTCTACCCCTTCCATTCTTAAGAGTTTTTGATACTGCTTTAAAATTGAGTTTTTGGTATCTGTTAAGACCTTCACAAGCTCCTCTTCGCCAAGGTCATCAAGCACGGCCAGTACTGGAAGTCTGCCAACAAACTCCGGAATCATTCCATACTGCACTAAATCCTCTACCTCTACGCTCTTTAGCGGGTTTTCCTCTTTAAAAGACTTAACGGCTGACTCAAAGCCAACACTCGAGCGCCCAAGGCGCCTTTTGATGATCTCCTCAAGCCCTACGAAAGCCCCACCGCATATAAAGAGAATGTCAGTTGTATCAACCCTTAAAAACTCCTGATGGGGATGCTTTCTTCCCCCCTGTGGGGGCACATTGGCTATAGTGCCTTCTATGATTTTAAGAAGCGCCTGCTGAACTCCTTCGCCAGAGACATCTCTGGTTATCGAAGGATTAATCCCGGACTTTCTTGCTATTTTGTCTATTTCGTCTATGTAAACTATCCCCTTTTGCGCAAGACTTAGATTGTAATCACAGCTTTGCAAAAGTCTCACCAGCACGTTTTCAACATCCTCGCCAACATATCCAGCCTCAGTCAGGGAAGTTGCATCCGCTATTGCAAATGGAACCTGAAGGAGCTTTGCAAGGCTTTTGGCAAGAAGGGTCTTTCCAGAGCCTGTGGGTCCAATTAATAAAACATTGCTCTTTTCTACCTCTACTCCGTCCAGGTCAATCCCTAACTCCTTTGCCCTTATACGCTTATAGTGGTTATAAACAGCTACTGCAAGCACCTTCTTGGCATCTTCCTGCCCAACCACATACTGATCTAAATAACTCTTTATCTCAAGAGGGGTGGGCAAAGTTCTTACGGCTTCAGTTAATTTAGAGCGCCTGAAATTTAGTAAAGTTTCATGCCCCTGGAGTATGCATCTGTCGCAAATTGCAACATCATTAGGACCATAAAACATAAGCTCCACTTCGCTTGCCAAAGCCCCGCAAAAAGAACAGCTTGATATGGACTTTTTGCTTTTTGCCATAATCAGGAACGCCTCTCTATAACCTTATCAACAAGACCGTATTCAAGAGCCTCCTGAGCCGACATAAAGTAGTCTCTTTCTACATCCTTTTCTATGCGTTCAATTGGCTGACCTGTGTGCTTTGCAAGGATTGAATTAAGAAGCGCCTTGATGCGCTTTATCTCCTCTGCGTGGATTATTATGTCTGTTGCCTGACCAGAGATGCCACCAAGTGGCTGATGTATCATTATGCGAGAATTTGGCAAACTATAGCGCTTGCCCTTTGCACCTGCGGATAAAAGCACTGCGCCCATGGAAGCTGCCTGACCTACACATATGGTAACAACATCTGGCTTTATGTATTGCATAGTGTCGTAAATTGCCATACCTGCTGTAACCGAACCGCCGGGGGAGTTTATATACATAAAGATATCTTTTTCAGGGTCCTGAGCCTCTAAAAACAGAAGCTGGGCTACTATCAAATTAGCAACATGGTCGTCTATGGGAAAGCCAAGGAGGACAATCCTGTCTTGCATGAGTCGAGAGTAAATGTCAAAAGCCCTCTCCCCACGAGGGGTTTGCTCAACAACTATAGGCACAAGCTGTGAAAAGAGATTCATTTTACTTCCTCACTTACTTTAACCATTGATAATAGCTTATCCAGCGCCTTCTCCCGAAGGGCCGAAGTTTTTAAAATGGCCAGAAAAGCATCCGATAATCCCTCACGACCTTGAGTTAGAGTTTTTAGCTCCTCATCGCTAACTGAAAGCTCAAAACGCTTTGCATAAGCATCCAGTATCAGTCCTAGCTTTACGCTGATTTGAGCCTGAGGGGCAAGGTCTTTTGCAATCTCCTCTACAGATACCAGCTTTGGATCAATACCCATGTAAGAAAGATCCTGCAGACTCTTTTGAACCATGGCAGAGAGCTCTCTCCTTACCAGAGTTTGGGGAAGCTGAATTTCGTGCAAACTAAGGAGTTTTTGAATAAGAGCGTCTTTTAGCATCTTTTTGTTTGTCTCTTCCAGTTCCTTTATCAAATTCTCTTTTATCTTCTCAAGGGCTTCTTGCCAGCTCTCTCCAAGACCTAGCTCTTTTGCAAAATCATCACCAATTTCTGGAAGGATTGGCTTTTTAACGCCCTTGACTTTGAGATCGACCTTCGCTTTGCCAGAGGGTTTACCATATACATCAAATACATCTATTTGCTCAATTGATATCAAATCTCCTTCTTTTTTGCCAATTAAAGCATCTTCCACCTCTTTTCTAAAGACCTTTTTGCCAATAATGCCGGAAGTTTCACCCTGTGCAACCTCTGAAGTCTCTATATCTTCGACTTTATACTCAACTATCGCCATATATCCCTCTTTTAACTCCTCATCAGATGGCTCAAATACGCACTTTTCCTCTCTGAGCTGCTGTATCCTCTTTTGCAATAGCTCTTCGCTAAATTCTACTCTTTCTGGCTTTAACTCTATAGAAGAAGCATCAACCAGTTCAAACTCTGGCAAAACTTCAAATAAGACCCTGTATAAAAGTCTGTCTTCATTGCTTAATTGAACCTCATCCAGAAATATATCCGCTGCAGGGGTTAGTCCTCCTTCTTTAAGGGCCTGTGATATTGTCATATCGGCCAGTTTTTTGCCAACCTCTTCGGTAATTCTATCTCTAAATCGTGCTTTTAAAACCCAAAGGGGAGCATTTCCGGGTCTAAAGCCCTTTATGCTTACGCTCTTTTGAATATCCAGGCAAACTTCCTCAAAAACCTCACGAACTTTTGGACCTTCCAGTTCAACCTCAAGCTCTCTTAAAAGACCCTCTTTTTCTCTGACGCTAACTTTCATAAATACCTCCTGCGGGCGGAGGGAGTTGAACCCTCACGGGCGAAAGCCCACAGGATCCTAAGTCCTGCGCGTCTGCCAGTTCCGCCACGCCCGCTAAAATATAAATTATAACTAAAATGAAGCTATTAATTGTTGGCAATGGTCCTTGCGCCGTTAGTGCAATAGAGGCATTCAGGAGCATAGACGATCAGTCCGACATTTTGGTCCTGACAGACGAGGAGTATCCTGCCTATGCGCCAAACTGCATGGAAAATGTAATAAGGGGAGACATCTCTAAAGAGGCGCTGTTTTTCAAAGGCGGGATGGAGTTTTACAAAAAGCATCGCGTCGAAGTGCTATTTAAATCCCCTGCCCTTAGCATAGATGCTACAAATAAAAGCGTTTTGTTGCCAAAAGGACTAAAAGAGAGCTTTGATAAGTGTCTTCTCTGCGCAGGAGCGAAAGCTTTTATACCGCCAATACCGGGCGTAAATTTAGGCGGGGTTAGCACCGCAAAGAACCTTGACGACGCTTTAAGGATAAAAAGCTGGATAGAATCAGGCAGGGTTAAAAGCGCTCTGATAATAGGCGCAGGTCCCATAGGCATAGAGGATGCCCAGACACTAAGTCACATGGGCATAAAAGTAAGCGTGGTTGAGTTTTTTGATAGAGTGCTTCCAAGGATGCTGGATGCTCATATGGCAAAGCACTTCATACAGCCTTTGATAGAGGAGGGGATTGATTTTTATCTGAATCATCAGGTTGTTGCAATCCACGGAGAAGATGGCTGGGTGCAGTGGGTTGAGATAAAACAAAACGGTCAAAACTCCTCAAAATTTATCCAGGCAGACCTTGTGATTATCTCAACGGGCGTAAGACCAAGGGTAGAGCTAGTTCAGGACACAGATATAAAACTCCACATTAGCGAAACTACAGGCAAAGTAGTTGGGGGAATTTTAGTCAACGAGTATCAGCAGACCTCTAACCCTGATATCTACGCAGCAGGCGACATAGCATCAGGCATAGATAGATGGGGCAACATAAGGTGGATTGCCCTTTTTCCCTCTGCAATTCAATCCGGGGCAATCGCAGGTCAAAACATAGCGGGTAAAAATGTTAAAAACCCAGGGCTTGTGGATTACAATGCGGTAAAGACAAGAAGCGTAACGGCTGCAAGCGCAGGGACTTTTGAAGACGCAGAAGAGTCGACCTTTTTTGAAGTTTCGGGAAGGCTGATAAAGCTCTTTTTAAAAGATGGTGCTCTTTGCGGATATCAGGTCGTTTCAAAACCAAGATCTTACGAGCTAAATAGGAAAAACCCTTTTTTAAGAGGCTATAAAAAGCTAGACGGTATGGGTCTTGAGGAGAGCGGGGTTTTATTCCATCACATAAGAGAGCGAAAATTTACAGAAAATCTCATAAAAGCTCTAAAGTCAGGCAACTTAAGGGCTATTGCAAACCCTCTTTACGAAGTTCCGCTCTTTTAATGCATAGATTTTCGCAAAGCCTTAAAGCACTTAATGAGGATTCAATCCTTGGTGTTGCTTTCCATGCTATATCCGCTGCAACCCCGTGGTCAGGAGAGGTTCTTATAAAGCTAAGCCCTAAAGTCAGGTTAACCCCTGAATCGAAGTTAAGCAACTTAAAAGGAATAAGACACTGGTCGTGATAGGCGCAAAAGTATAGTTGATAAGGCTTTAAAAAGGCGCTATCCGGCGATAGAGGACCGTCAATATTAAATCCAAGAGATTTAAGCTGATCTATTGCTGGGATGATGATTTGTTTTTCCTCAAGATCAAAATCTTCGCCAGAGTGGGGATTTAAGCCAAGGATTGCGCTCTTTGGCAAAAACCCAAAGAGCTCTTTAAAGGTTTTTAAAACAAAAGAGACCTTCTTTACCACAAGATCAACGGTTAAAATCCCGGGAACTTCTCTTAAGGGAATATGAGTGGTTAGCAAACAGACGCTAAATCGCTCTGAAAAGAGCATCATTGCATATTCTTTGGAGTTGCAGGCATTTGCAAGATACTCTGTCTGTCCGCTGAAGTTAAAGCCTGCAAGTTTTGCGGTTTTTTTATTTATGGGCATGGTTAAAATGCCATCGAGATTGCCCTTTATTGCTTCTGCGGTTGCTCTTGCCAGACTTGCAATTGCCAGCTTTGCGCTCTTTTGAGAGCTCTCATAAGAGGCTTCAAGACCTAGATCTATAAAGTAAACCCCGGGAGGATATTCGCCTGCGGACTTAGTTAGCAAAGGCTCTAAATTAATTTCAGAAAACTCAAGAGCCTTTTTAAAGACCTCAAAAGAGCCAAAGATAAAGTAGCTAAAGTCAGATCTAACATGTTTTGTTAAAAGCGCGCAAAGCTGTGGACCTATGCCAGATGGGTCTCCCATGGTAATTCCAACTTTCACAGGTTTTATTCTATTCCTTTGTGAGACTGGGAGTTTTAGGCGGAGGACAGCTTGGCTGGATGCTTGCCCTTGAGGCAAAAAGGATGGGAATGTCTGTTTTTGTTCTTGAAGAGGACACAAAAGCGCCTGCATGCAGGGTTGCGGATAGATGCTTTAAAAAGTCAGAACTGGAAATATTTAAAAAAACCTGCGACAGGATAACGGTAGAGTTTGAATACCTTGAGGAGGACATTCTTGACTATCTTGAAGACAAACTTTTTCCAGATGTTAGTGTCCTTAAGCTCAAAAAAAGCAGGGTGATGGAAAAGGAGTTTTTAAGTTCAAGAGGATATCCTGTAGCGAGCTTTAAAAAGTGTAAAAAACACGAGCTTTTAAAGGCTTTAGAGGGTAATTTACCTGCCATTATCAAAACCGACAGCTATGGATACGACGGAAGAGGTCAATGGAAGGTTAAAACTATTCAAGATCTTAAAATAGAATCAATTCCTGATGTTCCTTTGATTGTAGAGAGCTTAATAGATTTTGAGTTTGAGTTTTCTATTCTTGGAGTTAGAAGTCAGAGTGGCCTTAAAAAGACCTATCCAGCAACGATTAATTACCACAAAGACGGGATACTTCTATATAACCACTCGATAGAGGAAGATTTCAAAGAAGCTAAAGAGATAGTGCTTTCTTTGCTCGAAGAGCTAAATGTAGTGGGGCTTTTATCGGTTGAATTTTTCTCCAAAAAAACCCCCATCATCAACGAGCTTGCGCCAAGACCACACAACAGCGCACACTTTACACTGGATGGATGCTTTTGCTCTCAATTTGAAAATCTCCTGAGGGCTATTTTTGATTTGCCACTTGGCCTATCCGAGCTAAAACTCCCATCAGGGATGGTGAATATAATCGGGGTCGTTCCGGACTTTAGAAAAATACTCAAACTAGATTGGGCAAAACTTTACTGGTATGGAAAAGAGCCAAGACCTTTGAGAAAATTAGGGCATGTAAATTTGGTTGCAAAAGATTATGAGAGGTTAAAAGATTATATTAATTTAACCTTAGGGGCTATTTATGAGTCTTCTTAAGGACTTTCTTAGCAGGGTTGGGGAAGGTTATTTGCTCCTTGATTTAGAAGGGCGGGTTTTATTAGTAAATGACTTTCTCCTAAAGCGCGGACTTATATCCCAAAGCGGGGAGGAGGCGGTTTATTATCAGTGTCTTAAAAACTTAACCGCCATAAGCTGCATCGCAGAGGCGCTTTCTGAAAGTCGCGAGAGCTACTGTCAATTTTCTCACGAAGAGAGAGAATATGCCCTTTCTGTCTTTCCGGGCAATGATTTATGCATAGTAAGAATAACAGATGTAACTGAGCTTAAGCGTTATGAGCGTTCAAAGAGACACTTTGTTGCCAATGTATCCCACGAGCTTAAAACCCCACTTGCGGTTTTGCAAAGCATACTCGAAACCCTTTATGAAGAGGAGATAAACCCCCAGAAGAGAAACTTTTTAGAAAAAGCTCTCAGAAGAGTAGATGAGTTAAACAGGCTGGTGAGAGACCTTTTGATACTTACGAAGTTAGAATCCGGTGAGGAGAGATTAAAACCAGAGAGGGTTGGGCTTAAGTCTTTAGTGGACGAGGTTTTTGAGCTATTTGAATCACAGGCAGAGAGTATGAAAGTCAGCATGGAAAACAGGGTTCCGGAAGGCTTTAGCGTCTTTGCAGACCCTGAAAAGCTCTTTTTACTTCTTAAAAATTTAGTAGATAACGGCGTTAAATATAACAAAGCCAATGGAAAAGTCATAGTTTCTGCTTATGAAGAGTCTCGCTATAGCATAATATGCGTGGAAGATACAGGCATAGGAATCCCGAAAGAACATATACCCTTTGTTTTTGAGAGGTTTTATAGAGTCGATAGCTCTCGTTCGAGAGCTCTTGGGGGAACAGGTCTTGGACTATCGATAGTTAAGCATATAGCCCTCTCTCATGGTGGCAGGGTGGAATTAACAAGTCAGGAAGGGAAAGGTAGCGTCTTTAGAGTATGCTTGCCACTGGGGGGTTGATGGGGGGCAAAGCCCCCCATCGCTTATATTTTAATTTGATAAAGTGATAAGGATTTTGCTAAGGGTCTTTGGATTAATTGCTCTTATCCTGGCGGGGGGTGTTTTTTATCTATCCAGAAGTTTGCCTGATGTAAGGGAGCTGAAAAACTGGCAACCGCCTGTGGCGAGCGCTGTGTTTGATGCAAAGGGCAGACCAATTGGAGATGTGGCAATCCAGAGAAGATACTTCTTGCCCATAGAGAAAGTCCCAAAGCATGTAAAGCAGGCTTTTATATCCGCCGAGGATAAAAACTTCTATAGGCACTTTGGGATAGATTTTCTTGCGGTAGCTCGTGCAAGTTTTGTGAATTTGCGAGAGGGAAGGGTGGTTCAGGGAGCTTCCACCATAACCCAGCAACTTGCAAGGAATCTATTTTTAACGCCCGATAGAAGCTGGAAGAGAAAACTAAGAGAGGCAATACTGGCTATAAAAATAGAGAGACACTTTAGCAAAGAGAAAATCCTTGAGATGTATCTAAATTACATCTACCTTGGGCAGGGAGCTTATGGGATAGAGGCGGCTTCAAGGGTTTACTTTGGAAAGAGCGTAAAAGACCTCACTATTGACGAGGCTGCAATTCTTGCCGGGCTTCCAAAAGCCCCAACCAGATATAACCCTTATAGAAACCCAGAACTCATAAAGGCAAGGAGAGATTATGTCCTCAGGAGAATGCACGAAGATGGGTTTTTAACGGCTCAGGAGCTGGAGGAAGCAATTAAAAAGCCTATAGTTTTAAACCGTCAAAAGCGAAATACAAGCGCGGACTATTTTCTTGACTATTTAAAAGATTATATTCTTGATAACTTTGGCGAGCAGGTGCTTGCAGGCGGTTATAAAATCTATACCACCATTGATTTAGAGCTTCAAGAGGTTGCAATCAGAGCTTTAAAAAACGGCATTCAGTCGGTTGCAAAGCAAAATAAAATATCAATTTTGCCAGAAGAGCGAGATAAAGTAGCGTCTCTTTATGAAGAGCAAAAAATAGACCTGTCAAAAAGGCGAATTTACATCGCAAAGGTTAGCAAAGTAAACGGAAACTACATAAATTTAGAGCTAAAAGATTTAAGCTTTGAAATCAAAAACCCGGGGTTATATCTAGAGAGGGGCGATTTCGTGATGGTTTTGCCAAAGGGTAAGAGACTTGAGATAGTGCCTGACCTTCAGGGGGCTATTGTCAGTCTTGATGTAAAAACGGGCGCAATCCTTGCAATGGTGGGCGGATATTCTTACGAAAGGAGCGCTTTTAATAGAGCAGTGGACGCAAAGCGTCAGCCGGGCTCTGCAATAAAGCCAGTTATCTATATGGCAGCTCTTTTAAAAGGATATACCCAGGCAAGTATAATAGATGCCTCAAGCAGGTCTTTTTACGACCCTTCCACTAAAAAAGAGTGGACGCCGAGCAACTATGACGGGGCCGAGTATTCCTCCATGAGTCTTCGCACGGCTCTTGCCAAAAGCGTCAATACCGCAAGTGTTAACCTGCTTTCAGAAATAGGTTTTGAGGTTGCAATAGATGTCGCAAGGGTTCTGGATCTTCCCCTAAAGCCTTACTACTCTGCGGCTCTTGGGAGCATAGAAGTAACCCCCCTTGAGCTAACCTCGGCTTACCAAACCTTTGCAAATCTGGGTATTAGATGCAGGCCATACCCCATTAGCAAAATTATTGCCCCCGATGGCTCTATCTTTTATTCTCACAAACCTGATTGCAAAAGGGTCTTGCCAGAGCGGGAAACAAGGGTCTTGGTAGATATGCTAAGGGCAGTTGTAACAGAAGGGACTGCCTATAGCGCAAGCTCCATTGATAGATTTCTTGCAGGTAAAACAGGCACGACAAATGACTTCACAGACGCCTGGTTTGTGGGTTTTAGTCCACAGATAGTCACGGGGGTCTGGATTGGATTTGACCTAAAGCGCTCTATGGGCAAGGGCATGGCAGGTTCAAGGGTTGCACTGCCTGTGTGGATGGACTTTATGTCTGTTGCCGCATTTTTGTATCCAAAAGAGGACTTTCCTGCGGTTCCGGGCGTTGTAGAAGTCTCCTGTCCTAAAAAGATGCTATTTGTAGAAGGCACTGAAATCAGGTGCAGCAGCGAAAGCTCTGAGGAAGAACAAAAAGACCTCGGAGAGCTTGAAGGAATAGTCGACCCTAAATTTTACAAAAGTGAGCCTTCAAATTAACATCTCCGGCATAGAGTTTAAAAACCCTATATGGCTGGGTGCAGGAAGCCTTGGCTTTGGGCTTGAAGCTTCAAAATTCTTAGACCTTGGTAAAATTGGGGCTTTTGTAACCAAGGGGCTGTCGCTAAAGCCAATTGAGGGCAACAAGCCCCCAAGAATAGCCAAAACCCCATGCGGGATGATTAATTCAATAGGGCTTCAAAACCCCGGCGCGGAAGTTTTTATAAGAGAAATCTACCCACATCTTGAGAGCTTAAAAACCACGATAATAGTAAACATTTTTTGCACAGAAATCAAAGACTGCGTAAAGTTATGCCAGAAACTTGAACCTCTAAAGGCGGTGGTTGCTTACGAGCTAAATGTCTCTTGCCCCAATGTCAAAGAGGGCGGAATTTTGTTTTGCAAAAGCGAAAGCTCTTTAAAAGAGCTTATAAGGAGTCTAAAGCTCTCAGTCTCAAAGCCAGTTTTTGTAAAATTTCCCCCAAATACTGACTTAAAGACTTTGGAAATTGCTATTAAAGAAGGCGCAAACGCCATAGTTTTGTCAAATACCCTGCCCGCTATGAAAATAGACATCTCTTTAGGCAAAGTTGACATCCTTGGAGGACTCTCAGGGCCTGCGATTTTACCCCTAACTGTAAGAGCAGTCTTTGAAGCAAGAAGAGAATTTAAAGCCTTTCCCATAATAGCCTCAGGGGGCGTTTACTCTCTTGAGTCCGCCCTGGAACTTATAATGGCAGGCGCAAACGCAGTCCAGATAGGCTCTCAAAGCTTTTGCAGCCCCGAGCTTGCATTTGAGATAATCTCAGCTCTTGAAACCAAAGCCATCTCTATCTCAGAGCTCTTTTGCAAAGCCCACGATGGTTTAATATATTAAAATGGGTATCAAAATAGACATCAACTCCATACAGCGAGACGTTTTTATAGAGCATAACAATGTCCCCCATAGGGTCCTTGATTACGACCATGTCAAACCCGGCAAAGGTCAGGCTTTTGTAAGGGTAAAGGCAAAGAACATGCAGACAGGCAACGTAATTGAGATAACCTACAAGTCCTCCGATGCCATCGAGCTTGCGGACTTTGAACAGGTCTTTGCGGAGTATTCCTACAACGACGGAGACTACTACTACTTTGTCAGTCAGACCACCTACGAGATGGTTCCTGTGTCTGCGGAGAACATAAAGGAAGAGGTCAAGTTTTTAAAGGAAGGCATGACCGTGGTGGTATTCCTTTATAAAGGTCAGCCCATAGGCATAGAGCTCCCTAAACAGGTAGAGCTGGCGGTGGTAGAAACTGAGCCAGCCTTTAAAGGAGACACGGCAGCAGGTGGTTCAAAACCGGCAAAGTTAGAAACTGGCGCAGTGGTTCAGGTGCCCTTCTTTGTAAAAGAAGGCGACGTAGTAAAGGTAGACACGCGCACAGGCGCATACATAGAGGTGGTTAAAAGAGCCTGATGGACAGAGAGTTTGTGAAAGAAATAATAAACATAGTAAAAGGTAGCGACATCAAACAGCTATCCATAGAAACGGAAGGCTTTAAGCTTTTCATAGAAACCCATCAGAAGGACATAGTTCAGAGAGTGGAAGCACCCTACAGAGAGGTTCGCCCTCAGGAGCCTGTGTATACCACCGAAGAAGCCTCTCAGGACAACTTCCATGTGATAAAAAGCCCACTTGTAGGCACTTTTTATCGTTCACCCTCGCCCGGCGCACCACCCTTTGTGGAAGTGGGAGACATGGTCTCGCCCGGTCAGGTGCTTTGCATAGTGGAAGCCCTGAAGGTGATGAACGAGATAGAAAGCGACGTGGCAGGAAAGGTGGTAAAAATACTGGTGGAGAACGGAGAAACTGTGGAATACGGACAGCCTCTGTTTTTGATAGACACCAACCCATAGTTATGGAAAAAAAGCAGGTAGAACTCAGGTTTTCTGAACTCGAGCATACATACATAGCCCAGACCAGCTACGGAGAGCTCCCCGTAGGCGAGCACGGATACAGACCCATGGAGCTCTTACTGGTAGCCTTAGCAGGATGCACTGGCGTGGACGTATCCCACATACTCAGGAAGAAAAGACAGGAAGTAAGGGATATAAAGATTAAAGTGGAAGGCTACAGAAGGGAGGAGCATCCCAGAGTATACCAGAGGATTAGGCTGAAGTATGAAGTTTACGGAAAAGGTGTAAAGGAAAAGGCGGTAGAAGAAGCCATTAGGCTGTCTGTGGATAAATACTGTAGTGTGTATGCCATGCTAAAGCCTTCCTGCGAGCTGGAGTTTTCCTTTGAGGTCATAAATGAGGCTTGAGAAGTTCTGGAAGGAAAGAAAAAAAGCCCTTCTCTCTTACATGATGGTAGGCTATCCTGACTACCAGACTTCCCTTGAGGCTTTCAGAGTTTTACTTAAAAACCACACAGACATTTTAGAGATAGGCTTTCCCTTCTCAGACCCGGTAGCGGACGGTCCTACCATACAGGAAGCCCACCAGATAGCCCTTAACAACCGCACAAAGTCAGAACATGTCTTTGAGCTTTCAAAAAGGCTCAGGGAGGAGTTCCCAGATAAACCTTTCCTGCTTATGACCTACTACAATCCTGTTTTCAGGATGGGAATGGATAGATTTTGCAGGAGGGCAAGCGAAGCAGGCATAGATGGCTTTATCGTTCCTGACCTTCCACCAGAGGAAGGCGGAGAGCTAAAGAGAGTGTGCTCTGCCTATGGTCTTTC
>JBCNVD010000021.1:0-8221 GCA_039630345.1 Aquificaceae bacterium | reverse complement strand
CTATGCTAACCACAAGGGCCATACTGGCAGATAGATGGTCAAAGTAAAGACCAAAGCTCAGAGAATAATCGCCAAGTGGTAAAAAATCATAGAGTTTAACAGCAAATGGACCGTCTTTGAGGACTCTATAAAAAGCTATGGTGGAGAAGATAGAGGAGAAGAGGGCGCTAAGTAGAGAGATAAGATAGGAATAAAATACATTGACTCGAGAGCCAATAATTGATATCAGGACAAAAGCAATAAGTGGGTAGAGCAATATAAACATCTTATCCGCGCATATCTGTTAGTTCATCGGTTGAGTCAACGCGCCTTAGGCGAAAGATAGAGATTATTATTCCAAGCCCTACGGCTGCTTCTGCGGCTGCTATTGCAATAACGAATATTGCAAATATCTGCCCATCAACCAAACCAATCGCAGAGTCAATCCCAACCAGCATCACATTAACTGCATTTAAAGACAGTTCCATACTCATAAGAACAGTGACCAGATTTTTACGGACTATCATCCCGAAGATACCAAGACCAAGCAGGATGAAACTCAGGATCAAATAAGCACTAAGGGGAATCATAGGTCTGGGACTCTTTTCTGCCTATCAGAATAGCTCCTATCATACCAACAAGCAAAACAAGCGAAACCAGTTCAAAGGCAAGAATATACTTGCTAAAGAGTATGCCACCAACGACCTGAGCGCTACCAAACGAGGATATAAGCTCTCTAAACTCGCCTTTGGGCGATATGCTTATTCCAAGCAAAAATGTAAAAATCATCTGGGCATAAAGAGCAAGTATAAAAGGAAAACTCAAAACGCCCTCAACGCGGTAATGTGAGTCTTTTTTAAGCGCCTTTTCCCACGGCACTGCAGTAAGGACAAAAACATAAAATACAGTCACGGCTACTGCATAAACCAAAAGCTGAATAGCGCCGACTATTTCAGCGCCTGCGACAAAAAGTATGCCTGCTATGGCAACCAAAACAGAAAGAAGGCAAAGAATTACATAAATTGGGTTTGAAGCAAATACAACCCCGAGAGAAAAAGCAACGGCAATTGCGGAAAACACTGAAAAGGCAATCCAGCTTAGCACAGCGCTATTTTAACCCAGTTTTGGGTCATTTTCATACCACAGACGCATACGGGCATGATCGTCCGCCCAGATTCGATCTGGCTCCTCTTCGCGCCTAAGTTGCCAGTCTTTGCCGATTTTTTCAAGTGTGTTTAGATCCAGCACTGCATCTCTTCTAGAGTAGCTTGCAGTTTCGTGAATGTCGCTCTGGAAAAGACAATCCACAGGGCAAGCATCGACGCAAAACCCGCAAAAGGTGCATAGCATCATGTTCATATTAAAAATCGAGACCCTTCTTTTACCATCGGGGAGTTTTTCGCCCTCTATTTCAAACAGCTGTGGCACAGGGCAAGCGCGCTTACAGAGCAGGCAAACCACACACCTGCTCCTGCCTGGTTCTACCTTGATTTTAAAGCGCTCTACCCACTCTGCGAAGGCAGGTTGAGGCTCGTTGCCGTCGATGACTTTGTGACCAAAAAACCCGCGAAAGCGCTTTGGGGGCTTTAGCTTCTCATAAGGGTAGTGAGTGGTGATTGTTTGCTTAAAAGCCTGCTTTATGGTAACAGAAAGACCTTTTATAAAATCGATAAAGAGAAATTTTTCAATCAAAGATAGAGGCTTTTCAAAGACCTTTTTAACCATTGCATTTACCTCCATATAAGCGGCGCTATTACTGCGGTTAAAACAAGATTAACCAATGTTAGAGGAAGCATTATAGCCCAGGCGATCTGGGTAATCTGGTCTATTCGATATCTTGGCAGTGTCCAGTGAATCCACAAAACCAGAACAAAAAGTGCGCTTAACTTTAGAATAAACCACGCAAAGCCAGAGAATGGACCGAGGAAAAAAAGAGGGTCTATAAAACCGATAAAGGGAATGTTTATAGGAGACCAGCCGCCAAGGAAAAGAACCACTGCTATGGCAGAAAGAGACAGAACCTCTATATACCATTCCACGAGGGGGAAAAGACCAAACTTCATTCCTCCGTATTCGACGGTAAAGCCAGTTACAAGCTCTGCTTCAGCTTCCTGAATGTCAAAGGGGACTCTGCCGGTCTCTGCAAGCATTGCAAAAAGGTAAACAACAAACGCTATTGGCTGAACCCAGATATACCAGAGCTTTTGGTCTATCTGGTTTTGCACTATCTGATATGTAGATAGAGTGCCGGCAAGGATTATAGGACCCATCACCGCAAAGGTTATGACAACTTCGTAAGAGACCACTATGCCCGCCTTTCGCATAGAGCCTATGAGGGCGTATTTTGAGTTTGATGCCCAGCCAGCCAGGGCTATGGCAAAAACTGCCATTGAACCAAAGGCAAAAACCAGCAAAAGTCCAACATTTACATCTGTAAGGATTGGTTTTACAGATATAGAACCTATTGAAAACTCAGGACCAAAGGGAATGACGGCAAACACAAGGGCTGCGGGAACGAGTGCAAGAACAATTGCAAGGTTATATAAGAGTCTATTACCCATGGAGGGAAAGAGGTCTTCTTTGGTTATTAGTTTTATACCATCTGCAAGAGGTTGCAAAAGCCCATGCCAGCCAACGACCATAGGTCCAGGGCGCCTTTGAATATGACCTGCAAACTTTCTCTCAACGAGTGTTAAAAAAGCCCCAAGCCCAAGGACTATGGCTATTATTATGAGGATTTTGATAAGCATAACAAGTATCAAAGCTAAACCTCCTTAGCGGTCTATTTCGCCAACAACAGGGTCCAGACTTGCCAAAATTGCAACCGCGTCTGCAATTACCCTATCTTGCATGAGTTTTGGATAGACGCACAAATTGTAAAAAGAGCCTGGTCTTATCTTTACCCTGTAGGGTTTTGTCCCGCCGTTTGAGAGAATGTAAAAGCCAAGCTCTCCCCTTGGGTTTTCGCCTGATGAGTAGATTTCGCCTTCTTGAACCTTGAGACCTATGCCATCAAGCGGGAGTTTTAGCTTTTTGGGGTCTGGGGACTCTGCCATAAAGGGGGCGTCAGGGGGCAGTGCGCGAAGCGCGTTTATGCATTGATTTATTATCCTTACGCTTTGGCGCATCTCTTCCAGGCGCACCAGGTATCTGTCGTAAACATCGCCGTTTTGCCCAACAGGAATGTCAAACTCCACCATGGAATAGGCATCATAAGGGTCGAGTTTTCTAAGGTCATAAGGGACCCCAGAGCCTCTTGCGACAGGGCCAGTAAGACCATAAAAATAAACATCCTCGGGCGTTATGACCCCGACGCCTACATTTCTGCGAAGCCATATGCGGTTCCTGCTAAGGAGTTTTTCCCACTGGGCGAGCTCTTTGGGAAAGTGCTTTATAAAAGCCTCTATTAGCTCAAGAGCTCCTTTGGGAAGGTCCATTCTAACCCCGCCTATTCTGGGGTAAGAGATGGTAAGGCGCGCGCCTGTTATGCCCTCTATGATATCCATTATCTTTTCGCGCTCTTTAAAGGCGTAGAGAAATACGGTCAAAGCCCCAAGGTCAAGGGCGTAAGTGCCAAGCCAGAGAAGATGGGAATTAATTCTCTGAAGCTCGCACATCATGGTTCTTATGTACTTTGCTTTCTCTGGCACGAGGTTTTCTATCCCAAGGAGGCGCTCAACTGCCACTACCCACGCCTGATTGGAACAGAGTGCAGATAGATAATCCATCCGGTCTGTATAGACCAGAAACTGGTTATACATCTCATTTTCTGCAAGTTTTTCAACGCCTCTGTGGAGCTGACCTAAGATAACATCCGATTGAACGACCCTTTCTCCCTCAAGGTCAAATAAGAACCACATGGTGCCATGGGTGCCAGGATGTAAAGGTCCCCAGTTTAGAACTATCTGGGCTCTTTTTTTGAGTCTTGAGCGTTCTGTGATTTCTATGTCTTTTAGAGTTGGAATTGGGGTATGCATCCTATCGTAGTTCATAAGACCGCTAAGATCGCCATCTGGAAAAACTTCATTCAAAGAGGGTAAGTATTCTGTTGCATACCCTTCCAGAGGGAAATCCTTCCTAAGAGGGAAGTGAGAATAAGTTTCCCACATAAATGCTCTTACTAAATTGTCGTGACCTATGTATTTAATGCCAAACATATCATAGCATTCTCGCTCTGCCCACTTTGCGGCAAACCACAGATGCTGGGCAGAAGGGAGCTCTCCGTCGGTTTGGGTCTTTATAGCTATCCGGGCATTTTTCTGAGGGTTATAGAGGATATAAAAGGCGTCAAACCTTGGCTTTCTGTCCGGGTAGTCCACAACTGAGTGGTCTATGAAGAGCTTAAAGCCAGAGTCGTTTTTAAGAAGCTCCAGAAGGGTTATTAAATCAGGCTTAGGGACTGTGATGTAGGAGATTTTTTTGCCTTCGTTAAAGGTTGCTGATTGGAGTCTTTTTTGAACTGAGATTATATCTTCCTGAGTTGCCCACCTCATCTAAAGGCGCTCCTCTTCAAATTGCCAATCAAGTGCCCCTTTTCGCCAGGCGTATATAAGGCCATAAGTCAGGATAAGGACAAACAGAAACATCTCTACAAAGCCAAAGATCCCTAAGTATCTATAAACCACAGTCCAGGGAAACAAAAACGCCGCTTCTATATCAAATAACAGTAGCAGGAGTCCAAGGAGGTAATACCCCTGGTGGAAAGTAGATTGTGCGCTTTTGTCATATAGTGGGACACCGCATTCGTATGGGTAGTCCTGCATCTTTTCCGGGGTTTTTGGTCCAAGAATGGAATTTAGGGATATTAAAACTGCAGAAAGCCCAATTAATATAACCAGCAAAAGCATCAAACCAAGGTATTCCATCTTTCACCTCGAGAGAATAGCCTCAACAGATTTACTTACAGGCTCAAACAAAAATATAGGCAAAATGCCAAGCAATACCAATAGCAATCCAAAGATTGAGAGGGTCAGCCTTTCAAAAGCGCTTGGTTTAACATTCATACTTGATTTGGGTTCAAACATAAACATCTTTGACAAAAGCTTTAGATAATAACCTGCGGATATACCAGTTGCAACTATCATTACAGTTGCCAAAAGCCAGAGCTTGCTCTCTGCCAAAGACAAAAATATGAGAGCTTTGGCGACAAATCCGACAGTTGGAGGCACGCCTAGCAAAGATATTATTGAAATGGCAAGAACACTTGCATAAGCAGGGGATATGTTTCTTAGCCCCAAAAACGCCTCTATTTCTGTTTTAAAGTCGTTAAAGCGCTCTAACAGGGCAACTACTATGAAACTTACGAAGCTGGTTATTGCGTATGCTATGAGGAAAAATCCTGCTGCTTTAAGACCTGTTTTGCTGGCTGTTGATATACCTGCAAGCACATAACCGGTATTGGCTATTGATGAATAGGCAAGGAGTCTTTTAATATCTGTTTGATTTAGAGCTACTAAATTTGCATAAATCATCGTGATTGCAGAGACAGTAGCTATTGCCAAGGTCCACTCTCTTAGTATCTCACCCTGAATAAGGGGCATCATTCTAAGGATTGGGACAAAAAAAGCGACCTTCCCTACAGATGCCATAAAGGCAGTTATAGGCGTTGGGGCTCCCTGATAGGCATCCGGAAGCCAGAAGTGAAATGGCACAGCACCTAACTTTATGGCAAAGCCTACCATAAGGAAAACGAGTCCAAGAATCAAGGCATCGCTCTGACCATAGAGAAAGACATTTCTCAGGTCCAAAGACCCGGAGTGCAGATACATAAATCCAGCACCATAAGAGGCAAGGGCTATTGAAAGACCGCCAAGGATTAGATATTTAAGAGCTCCTTCTTTTGATTGAAAATCGCCTCTTAAGAGTGCAGTCAGGATATAAAAGCCAATTGAAACAGCTTCAAGAGCAACATAAAGGACAATAAGGTTATAAGAGCTTACCAAAAACATAGCACCAACCAGAGAGAAATTAAGGATGTAATAAAATTCAGGATAGAGAGAGAGGCGCTTTTTAAAGTAAGGGTAGAAAAACACAAGCAAAGCAAGGGTTAGAAAAACCAAAAGCAGTTGAAATGTGGTCGAAAGACCGTCTCTTACATAAAGACCATACAGAGTTTCGCCTCTTTTGCCATAAATTAGCAAGAGGGCCATTATGCTAGCTATATAACCCGCGCTGCTTAGACTTATCCCTACAATGTGCGACACTCTTCTAAAGGCAAGGTCTAGAGTAAAGATTAAAAATCCAGTGAAAAGAACTATAAGCTCCGGCATAAGTAGCAAAAGATCAGGTATTTCTATTGTGATAAATTCCTGCATCACCTTACGCCTGAAAGTTTAAGTAGGTATGAGATTACATATTCGCTATAGGAGTCATAGAATAAAAACAGCAAAAACGGCAAAAGACCAACCATTATGGCAGGTGCAGACATTATAATCATGCTGTATAGGGTTGAACCGCTTACATCTTTGAGGTTATCTTCTCTTTTTGAATCAAGATAGAGATTTTTAACAAGATAAAGAACATAAATTGCGCTAAAAAATGCTGCCAGCAAAACAAGTATTGCAAGATTGGTGCTATATTGCCTTGCAGCAAGTATTGTTAAAAACTTACCCCAGAAAGAGGAGCCTCCAGGAAGCCCCATGGATGAAAAGGCAATCATTCCAACAAGAATGGCAAACGCAGGCATTTTAATTAAGCTACCCTTTGATGTTGATAGGTCAAAAGTATTCAGTCTTGAATAGATAAGCCCCGCCATCATAAAAAAGCCTGCGGATGTAAGCCCGTGAGCAAACATTTCTGTTATGCTTGCTTTGATTCCAACCGAGTTTAACATAAACATTGCACTTATAACAAATCCCATATGGCTTATAGAAGAGTAAGCAACAAACCTCTTTACATTTGTTTGACTTAAGGTAAACCAGGCAGAGAAGACTATGCTCAGGATTCCCCAAAGAACCATCACGGGCACTAAAGCAGTAGAGACCTGCGGAAAGAGCATGATGTTAAAACGCAAAAGGGCATAAGTTCCCATCTTTAAAAGCACTGCGGCAAGGAGCACAGAGCCTGCGGTTGGGGCATCACCATGCGCATCCGGAAGCCATGTATGGAAAGGCACAAGGGGGGTTTTGACCGCAAAGGCTATCAAAAACAGCAAAAACACAAACAGCTCAAAGCCAGGTTCGAGGCGAAGGTTCATAAGCTCAAGGTAGCTAAAAGAGTAATAACCTCTTTGAAAAGCGTGATAGGATGCAAGGGCAGTAATGCCAAGCAAAAGGAAAAGCGAAGATACAAAGATGTATATAAAAAACTTTGTTGCCGAATAAACCCTTTTGCTATATCCCCATATGCCTATTACAAAAAACATTGGAATCAGAGTAAGCTCATAAAAAACATAAAAAACTATCAAATCAAGACTTGAAAAAACACCAATCAGGCCAAGCTCGGTTAAAAGTAGCCAGAAATAGTATTCTTTCTGTCTTTTAGAGACCTGATAGTCAGAAAAAGACCACAGAATTGACGCAAAAGAGGTAAGAGCCGTTAGAATAAGCATTACATATGAAAAGCCGTCAACGCCCAGATGGAGACTGACTCCAAGCTCTTTTATAACTGCGTAGGATTCGACAAATTGAAAACTTTCGGCTCTGGAAAAATCAAACCAGAAAAGCCCGGCAAAGACTATTATTAGAGTCAAAGACGAGACAAAAAGTGCCCAGAATTTAACCAAAGACTCCTTTATCGCAAGAGACAAAAGAGCTCCAAGTAAGCAGGTAATTAGCAGGCTCGATAGCATCAGACTCTCCATCTTGTTATGAGACCAATTAGTATAACAAGACCAACAGCGAGCATTATCACATAGCTATTTACAAGCCCATTTTGTAAAGCACTTAATCTTTTACCAAAAGAGCTGGAAGAGCTGGCACTGAGAATGGCCAGTCTATCGAAAAATTTCTGATCAAGCGCTTTCCAAACTATTGATACGGCAGGAAGATAAAGCCTGCTTATGAAATTTAAAAACCCGTCTATCAGAAATCTTTCAAGAAGGTAGTGAAATATTAAGCTAAGGTCTCTAAAGCCCGTTGCAAGGATTTTGTGATAGAGATATTCAGTATAAAACTGACCCCTAAAAACCCTTGAAAGCTCAGCTGTTTTGTCGCTAATAGCTGACATAGATGTAAAAGACATCAGGTATGAGAGCGTTATGCCAAGGGCTGATGCAACAGTTGAGATAATGGCGATGGATAAA
>JBCNVD010000020.1:0-44942 GCA_039630345.1 Aquificaceae bacterium | reverse complement strand
GGTTCATTCAGTGATGTTAGACCCGGTTTCTCAAATGCCCATAGTTGTTCTAAGGGTTAAAGAAAGCGACGACGAGTTTCTACCCATATGGATAGGTCCTTTTGAAGCAGATAGCATAGTCCGCCATCTTCAGAGCGTTCCTTCGCAGCGCCCTATGACTTACGAACTTACCAGAAGCATAATCCAGACCCTTGGCGCAAAACTCCAGAAAGTAGTCATCTCAGACCTCAAAGACAACACCTATTTTGCAGAGCTCCATGTCGAACATGAGGGCAAACACCTGATTTTGGATTCTCGCCCAAGTGATGCGATAAATCTGGCAATTCGCTTTAATGCCCCGGTTTTTGCAAACGAGCACGTTCTGGAAAAGTCAAAAATCTCAAAGTTTGAAACAAAGCAGGAAGAGGAGGAGGAAGAAGAAGAAAAAGAAAAACTCAGAAGGTGGCTTGAGAACCTAAGACCAGACGACTTTACTCAAGGCTCTAGCTAATTTGATACTAATATCTGGTGGAGGGACTGGAGGACACTTCTTCCCTGCGCTCGCAATATACGAGGAGCTAACCTCGCTTGGTTATGACCCTTTATTTATAGGGAGTTTTTCAGGTATAGAAGCGCGCTACAAACAGAGTTTTAAAGACCCAATCTTTTTAAAGCTCTCTCAATTTTCTAACAGGGGTATTTTTTCAAAGGTTCGTTCTTCCATCGAGGTCATTAAAGCCTCTCTGGAACTGAAAGAAAAATTAAAAAAATCCAAAAGAGCAATATCCTTTGGCGGCTATGCAAGCTCTGCGCTGTCTTTGGGTGCAATCCATAGAGGTCTTGAGCTGTTTATTCACGAGCAAAACTCTGTCCCTGGTTTTGCAAACTCAATCTTTTCCAAAAGAGCCAGCATGGTCTTTATAACTTTCGAGAGCTCTAAAAAATACTTTCCTGACGCTATAAAAACAGGAATACCGGTAAGAAGGTCTGTTCTTGAGAGGTTATCTCTTGAAAAAAAAGATGCGCGAAGCGCGCTTAAATTAGAAAAAGAATCTCCCTGTCTTCTTGTAATGGGTGGAAGTCAGGGCTCTGAGTTTTTAAACTCGCTTGCAAAGGAGGTTTTTAGTTTAACTCGCTGGCAGGGCATTCATATCTGCGGAAAAGGCCGAAAAGAGGAGCTGGAGCTCTTTTACAAAGAGCGTGGAATTGATGTTCTTGTAATGGAATTTTACGAGGATATGGGGCTTATATATAAAGCATGCGATGTTGCGCTATCTCGCGCAGGTGCTGGCTCAATATGGGAGCTGTCGCTATTTGGGCTTCCTGCGGTCTTTGTGCCGTATCCATTTGCCTATAAAGACCATCAGCATCTTAACGCTCTTGAAATAGCCCAGCTTGGTGGAGGATCTGTTCTGCCCCAGGAAAAGGCGGATGTTAAAAGTGTTGTCAGCGCTCTTAGTAAAATCCTCTCCTCCAGAGAGGAATTTTCACGCCTTATAAAGACATTTTCAAATCCTATTGCTTCAAAGACGATTTGCGAATACCTTATCTCATAAAGGAGGAACTATGGAGGTAAGAAAAGCGGTTTTGCCGGTAGCGGGCTGGGGAACAAGGTTTCTTCCAGCAACAAAAGCAATGCCAAAAGAGATGTTCCCGATTATAGACAAGCCAGTTATTCAGTTTATCGTAGAGGAGTGCTTACATGCAGGTATAGAGAATGTTATTTTTGTAACTGGAAGGCATAAAAGACCAATAGAGCATCACTTTGATATCAACACTGACCTTGAGAAACATCTTGAAAATTGCGGCAAAACACAGCTTTTAAAAAACATTGTTGAAATAAGCAGGATAACAAACCCCATTTACATAAGACAAAAAGAACAATTGGGTCTTGGGCACGCGGTTTTGGTCGCAGAGCCTGCGGTTGGTCAAGAGCCTTTTATAGTAAGTCTTGGAGACATAGTTATAAAGAGCGAAGAGAATGTGCTTTCGCGTATGGTAGATGTTTATAAAAGACTCGGAAAGAGCGTCATAGCAGTTTTCGAGGTAGAAGCAAGGCATGTAGCTAAATATGGCATTGTCAGCGCAAGACACATAGAAAAAGACATCTACATGATTGACGACCTTGTTGAAAAACCAAGACCGGAAGAAGCCCCCTCTAACCTCGCTATAGTTGGGAGATATCTATTCACCCCAAGGATATTTGAAAAAATCAGGATAACCCCGCCGGGCAAGGGTGGTGAGATTCAGCTAACTGACGCCATAAAGCTCTTGCTTGAGGAAGAGGCGGTTTATGCAATAAAGCTAAACGCAAGAGTTTATGATACTGGCACCCCGCTTGCATACATCCAGACTCTGGTTGAGTTTGGTCTGGAAAGAGAAGACATAAAGTCAGAACTTTTTAGTTTCCTTAAAAACTTGGTATCTTACGAAAATCCGGCTTTAAAATAAGCCCTGTGGAGGGGCTAATTATAAGAAGACTCCTGCCTGAAGATGTAACAGAGAGGTATCTATCTTGGCTTAGAGACCCTGAGGTTACTCAGTTTCTGGAGATGCGCTGGAGTTCTTACACGCTTGAAGAGCTAAGAGAATATGTAAAAGAGCTCTCAAAGTCAAAAACAGACTTTCTTATGGGAATTTTTGTCAAAGACCTTCACATTGGGAATGTAAAAATTGGCTCTATAAATCCCTTCCATAGAAATGCCGATATAGGTATCATCATAGGTGAGAGGGAATTTCGCAATAAGGGTATTGGCACAAAGGCTATCATGATGGCAACAGATTTTGCCTTTAATGAGCTAAACATCAATCATCTTCTGGCAGGGGCTTATTCGCAAAATCAGGCTTCAATAAAAGCCTTTCAAAAGGCAGGATACTCTATAGCCGGAAGGTTAAAAAACCGCGTTTTTTACAAAGGTTCATACATAGATGTCATTTTGATGGAAAGACTAAAGTCATGATAGGCATATGTCTTCAGGCAAGAATGGGCTCAACTCGCTTTCGTGGCAAGATGCTATCTAAACTTGGCGAAAGACCGGTCATAAAGTGGGTTCTTGCCCGTGCCTCTTTGGCAAAGGCGGATATAAAGGCTTTGCTTACTTCAAACCTTGAAGAGGACGATGTTCTTTGTGAAATTGCCAGCTCTATGGACTGGCAGGTTATTAGAGGCAGTCAAGAGGATGTTTTGGAGCGATATGCAAAAGCGGTGGATCTCTTTGGGCTACATTATGTAGTTAGAATAACAGGCGATTGCCCGCTTATTGACCCAAAGGTTATAGATGTTGCAATAGAGCAAAGTCTTAAGTTAAAACCTGACTATCTGAGAGTTGATAAGATAGTGGATGGCTTTGATGTAGAGGTTATAAACTCAGAGTGGATTCTTAAAGCTCATAAAGAAGCAATCCTTCCATCTCAGCGCGAGCATGTAACCCCTTACATATTTTCTTCAAAAAGGGCGAAAAAAGAGTTTATAGCTCTTCACGAAGAGGACTTATCCTATATACATCTAAGCGTCGACTATCCTGAGGATATAGAGCACATAGAAAAGGTTCTAGATGAACTAAAGAGCGAAGATTTTACATATTTTGATGTGGTTAAACTTATAAAATCAAAGCCAGAGATGTTTAAAATAGATGGCTTTGTCCCAAATCTTGGCTATAAAAAATCTCTGGAAAGGGACAAAGAATATATAAAATCCATGAAAGCAAAGCCTCTGGAGCTTAAAAATACCCTATCTCACTTTAGTAGAGCTCTGGAGCTAATACCTATGGCCTCTCAGACATTTAGTAAATCCTACCTTCAGCTATCTTTGGGTGCTTCACCGCTTTTTGCAAAAGAGGCAAAAGGATGCACGATTAAAGACATAGACGGCAATGAGTTTATAGACTACACCATGGGACTTGGTGCATGCGTCCTTGGATACGCATTTGAGCCCATTCTTGAAAGCATAAAAAAACAGCTCGAAAAAGGCAGTATTTACACCCTCTCGGCTTCTTTGGAGCTAGAGCTTGCGGAGCTTATATGCAATGTAGTCCCTTCTGCAAAGATGGTAAGATTTGGCAAAAACGGCTCTGATGTTACCTCCGCTGCGGTAAGACTTGCAAGGGCAATAACCAAAAGAGATATGGTTGCTTGCTGTGGCTATCATGGCTGGCAGGATTGGTATATAGCCTCAACCACCAGAAACGCAGGGATCCCGGATGCTATAAAAGACCTAACCGTCAGCTTTAATTACAACGACATAGATAGCCTTGCAATGCTCTTTGATCGCCACAAAAACAAAATAGCCTGCGTCATACTTGAGCCTGTTGGAGTCGAAGAGCCTCGCGACGGCTTTCTTGAAAAGGTAATTGAGCTCTCTCATGAAAACGGGGCTCTGGTTGTTTTTGATGAGGTTGTTACCGGTTTTCGTTTCGCTCTTGGCGGTGCTCAGGAGCTATTTAACTTAGAGCCGGATATCTCCTGCTTTGGAAAAGCGATGGCAAACGGGCTTCCTATAAGTGCAATCGTGGGAAAGCGCGAGTATATGCGCTACTTTGATGAGGTTTTTTTCTCCTTTACCTTTGGCGGAGAAACCTTAAGCATCGCCTCCGCAATAGCAACAATTGAATATATGAAACAAAACGATGTTATAAAAACCCTATGGACTCAGGGACAGAAGCTAAAAACCGCCATACAAAATCTAATATTTGAAAAAGAGCTCGAGGATTTGGTCTATGTTCTTGGCTTTCCCGTACGTTTTATCCTGGATTTTAAATCTAATGAGGCTCTAAAGCTCAAAACTCTCTTTCAGCAAGAGTGTGCAAAAAGGGGCATTTTATTTACTGGCAGTCATAACATGTCTTTTTCTCACTCAGATGAAATTATAGATAAGACTATCCGGGTTTATTCTGAGGTTTTTGACATTATAAAGTATGCTTATAAATATAACATCCTTGATGAGATGCTAGAGGGAGAGATTTTAAAGCCGGTTTTCAGAAAGCCATAAATATGTATAATATTTACTGCTGGAGGTTAGGATGAAAATTTTAGCTCTGTTTTTTATGCTAATGATAGCAAGCTGTGGTCAGATGGCAAAAACGACCTGCCCTGATAAAGAAGCCGTGAAAAAGGCGATGAAGGACTTTTTGCCACCTGATGTTAAGGTGGAGCAAATATCCCCATCTTCCGAAATCAAGGGCATATGCGAGGTAGTTTTCAAAGCGGGTATTCAATCAATCATTGTCTATGTCGACCCCCAGATGCAGTATGTTTTTGCAGGCAACATAATAAGCGTAAAAGACCGAAAAAATCTCACCTCAGAGCGTCAAAAGCAGTTTATGTCAGTTAGCAAGGATGTTCTTAAAGAATTAGAATCCCATGTCAATGTCACTCTGGGCGAAGGTTCAAAATACATATACTTTATCTCTGACCCGGATTGTCCTTTTTGCAAGCGAAGCAATCCAGTTATAGAAGAATGGGCTAAAAAATCCGGGGTTCAGGTCAGGCTAATTCTATATCCTCTCCCCATTCACCCTCAGGCTTTTGATAAATCAGTGGCCCTTATCTGCGACAAAAAGGGCTTTAAAGAATACACAGAAGGCTACACTTCCAAAAACCTCTGCGAGGATGGCAAAAAGAAAGTAGAGGCAAATCTAAGGCTTATGGAAAAACTAGGGGTTGGGGGCACTCCAACCTTTATTGGCATGAACGGAAGAGTCATAACCGGTCTACCCCCAGAAGAAGAGCTTAATAAGTTAATAAACTAAAAACCGCGGCGCTATTTAGCGCCGCGAAAAGAGATGAAAATAATCAAACTAGGCGATAAAGCCCTTATCTTTGGCTCTCAAGAACCCACTGAGGAATTTAAAAACTCTGTTTGCATCTATCAAAAAGACTCTCAATATCATCTTCGCATCTTTGGTCTTGAGTATATCAGTAAAAAATTAGGAAGCGAGCTAAATGTAGGATTTTCAAATCTGGGACTTGTGATTATGTCTTTGCTCTCATCTTTAAATGAGCCTGATACGAAACTCGTTCTTAAAGAGCTGTATTTGTCAAAGCCATTTTGCGTGGACTTTAGTCAAAATGCTCTTGATTGCGCAAAAAGAGCATCCTCAAGAGGCCTTTCTCATGCAATTGTGGTTAATTCCGGCAAAGCCCTTGGGGTTTTGAGAATCCAAGACAGTTTAAGAGCTAAAAGCCTTGGACTTAACCCTTTAGCAGGAGAGATATGCATCAAAAAACTTCTGGATGCAAAAGAGCCTGTATGGCAAGGGGTGCAAAAACTGCTTTGGTTTGATTGCCCCGCTTTGCCGGTTGTTGAGGAAGGTAATTTAATTGGAGAGTTTAACCTGAGAGTTTTTTCTATCTGGCTTGGAGAGCTCTTTGGGAGTTTTTACAGCCTTGATATTTTAAGAGTGCTTAGTGAGGTATTTAACCAGGAAGGCTGTTTTTTAGTTGGGGGAGCGGTCAGGGACATTTTTCTAAAGCCGGGGGATTTAAAAGAGGTTGACATTTTGTTTCTTGGGGACGCAGGGGCTTTGGCTCGTAAAATCTCAGAAAGTTCTCAGGTTTTTGAAGAGTTTGGGACCGCAAAGCTGAGTTTTAAAGATTTACATATAGAACTATCAAGCGCAAGACAGGAAAGTTATGAATCCCCCGGTGCATACCCCAGGGTAGAGCAGGGAGGTTTACCCGAAGACCTGTGGCGAAGGGACTTTAGCATCAACGCCATGGCTCTGGAGATTAAAAGCGGGCACTTTATAGACCCCTGTGGGGGTCTTTCGGACCTTGGTTTGAAACAGCTAAGGGTTTTGCATCCTCTGAGTTTTGTTGAAGACCCAGTAAGAATTCTCAGGGCCATAAGGTTTTTTATAAGAGATGGGTTAAATATAGAGCCCTGGACCATGGAGCTGATGCAGGGCTCTTTGGGGTTTTTAAAACTCGCGCCAAAGGCGCGGATTTATAAAGAAATAAATCAAATTCTAAGTCTGATTGATTCGCCAAAGTTTATCGAGTGGCTAAGGAGCATAGAGGTCTTTCAAAACATCTTTGAGGGCTTTTCCTGGGCAAAACCTGAGGATCTAAATAGACTCTGGAGGCTACTTTGTGAGTTTGGGATTTGTGATAAATTTGGATATTCTGCGTTTATAATTTCGCTATCTGAGGGTGAAGTGCTTAATAAGATGCAAGCCCCTCGCTGGGTCAAGCAAGGGTTTGAATTCTTAAGGTCAAAAAAACCAGATATAGTTAAAAAGTTAAAATCTTCCATGAGCTCTGTTGAGGTTTATAATGCCCTTAAGTCGCTAAAGGACTTTGAGCTTGCACTTATTTATGAGTGTGAAAGGCTTATTTTGGTCTTTAAAGAGCTAAAAGGAAAGGAGCATAAAGAAGAATCTCTATTCCTCAGAGAGATAGCTGAAAATTGCTTCAATGATTGATAAAAGAACCGAAATGATGTTTGCAGCGAGTGCTCCTATTGCAAGGCTGGTTGCTTCTTCGTGATTGCCAAGAAAGAAGATAAAAACTGCCGGAAGTAGATGAAGATCTGCTACCATACTTGCCGCGGTCATTTCTGTGGCCAGAATCTTGCCCTCGCCGAGTTTAAGGATAGTTGCAGTCAGGTTTGCAATAACGGTTATCACAAGCTCGTAAGGGTTTGGATAAAATATAAAGCTGATATTGGTTGTTAGCGCCATAAGGAGAAAAAAGTCAGTCATTATCTTCTTAAGTCTCATTTTGTTATGCTCTGATAGAGACTTAGAACCTTTTCCAGGTTTTTGGGTCTACCCAGCAGCAAAAGAGTGTCTCCTTGCTCTAATTGTGTTTCCCCGCTGATGGATATCTCCAGAGTGCCATCAAGGCGCTTGATTCCTATTATTGTAACTCCATAAATTCTTCTAAAATCGAGGTCTTTTAGTTTTTTATTAATAAGAGCGCTGTTTGCCTCTATGTTTAACTCAACTACGCCCAGCTCTGCCTCTTCTCCGTAAGCTATTTTGTCAAAAAGGTCAGATATATAAGCGCCAGTATTGTGAAGAACATGAGAGAATATCCTGTTTGCAAGCAATTTATCTGGCACCACTACAACATTTGCCCCAAGCTCCTGGAGTTTATGGGCGCTCCCTTCTGAAGGCGCAGTTGCTATTATGGTAAATTCTGACCTGTTTGGACGCAAAAGCCTTGCTATGGCAATTACTGCCATGTTTTTCTCCTCTTCTTCAAAGAGCGAAACAAGATAAGAAGCTCTCTCTATGCCTGCAGATTTGAGCGCTATTTTTTTATATGGCTCTTCTGGTATAAATAGCTCTATCTCAGCTTCTTTTGCGGCTTTTATTGAGTTTTCTCTTCCGTCTACCAAAACGGTATTGACTTTGCGTGAAGTTAAGGCTTTTATAAGCCAAAGAGAAGAGCGATTAAAACCGCAAACTATAACATGTCTTTCTAGCTTCTCAATCCTAGATAGCACCATAAGCATTTTAACAAGTCTTGGGATATCTCCAACCAGAATTGTTCTTATAATCACCGTTACAGAGGTTGTAAATACCCCTATTCCGCTGATTGCAAGAAAGGTTGAGAATATCCGTCCCTGTGGCGTTTGGCTTCCCTGAACTACCTCCCCAAAGCCTATGGTGCCTATTGTTATAACGGTCATATAGATTGAGTCTATAAAGTTGCCGTCTGAGAGCATCATATATCCAATAGTGCCAAAGCTTAGCCACGTATGTAGCATAAGAAGCGGGAGCTTGAGAGGATCAAGCGACGTTACTAGCTTTGATTGGTATATCTCTTTCAGGGTTTTGCCCTGAGCTTTTTTTATCCTTAGCTTTCTGGATATTGCTCTGAGTTTTTTAAAGCGGTGCATATTTGTTATAGATTTTAATCTCTGAGAGGTTTATGATTTAAATCATGTTATCTTATAGCCAAATAATGGATATATTATCCTTTGCCTGTGAAGGGGGCGAATGGGTTCGACGGGGGCAGTAAGGCAGGGTTGCAGGCAGGTTGGCAACCTTTAATAGCCACCCAAAACAGCTCCCGAAGCTGAACTAGCACTCGCAGCCTAATAAAAGGCTGCAGCCCCTAACTGGCTTCTCCTCTGGGCTGGTTAGAAGGGTTCAGACACAGGGGAGCGGGCAGATAGCTCTCGGGTCTGGCTACTGCCCAAGATCAAGGACCTGACCCCTGGCAGGGAGTTTGGCAGTTGGACGCCCGCCAGGCGGTAAAAAGCACTGCCTAAGCCTGTAGAGGCTCTGGGCTCTGAAAGCCCTCGGACGCGGGTTCGATTCCCGCCGCCTCCACCACATTATCTATTTAGCTTGTCTCTCAATATTTTTAAAAGGGTTTCAAAGCTACTTTCTAGCTCTTTAGAGAGCTCTAATATAGACTTTGTTTTTTCTGCTTTTGCTCGCTTTAAAAGTGGCAGTATTTCTCTTTCGTGCATAAGTTCGTATTGCTTTAGGTCGTATTCTATCTCTTCCTCTGTAAGCTCATCTACAGTCGCCTGGCAGGCTCTTATTAGCATCTTTATAGAAGTAAGGGTGTTTTTAAGCTCCTGTTCTATGTTGCCCCTATCAAGACCCGCTTTTGTAAAGTCCGCCATCTTAAGGTCCTACTAAAATGCATTGATGAGACTTTAGATATAGCTCTTTTACTCTGTTTACTGAAGCTGTATCCACCATAGCAATCCTGTTTTGAAACTCCTGCTCTGACTTCCAGCCTGCACCGGTTGCCTCGCTCCATGCAAGAGCTGAGGATTGCTGGCGTCTGGTTTGACGCCTAAGCAGGTGAAGACCTATGAGTCTCTTTTTGGCGAGCTCTACCTGCTCGTCTTTAAATTCGTGGGATTTTATCAGCTCTACCATCTCGTTCATGACCTGCTCTCCTCTTTCAGGTGATGTGCCTATGTATGTTAAAAGTCGAGGAGCTCTTGAGAGATTTCTTATAAACGAAAAGACCGCATATGCATACCCGCGCTTTTCTCTAAGTTCCTGAAATAGCAAAGAGGACATACCACTACCGAGGGCAGCATCAAGAACCAAAAACGGGTAATAATCTCCATCTTTTGCCGAAGGCGCCATAAACATACATACCGCAGTTGATTGAGAGCCTTCTCTTTTGACTCTGATTTGTTTTGACTCTGTTATGGGGATTTTGCTCTTTGAATCTATATGGGAATGAGTTAGTATGTCTAAAACTTTTATCAGTTTGTCTTGAAACTCTTTAGCTTCAAAATCTCCAACCAGCGCAAAAATTGCTCCTTTTGCAATCAAGACTTCATTTAACCTCTGCTTGAGTCTTTCCGCAGTAGTTGCCAAAACGCCCTCAGGGGTGCCAACTGGCGGATAGGCGTAGTTTGTGCCCTCAAAAGCCAGAGCTCTTAGTCTGTCTATGGCGAAGGTCTGGGGGCTCTCTGCGCGAGAGGCGATAGCCTCGAGCGCGTTTTTCTTCTCTCTTGATAAATCCTCTTCTTTTATGAGAGGCTGTGTGAGGATGCTCTTTATTACCTCAAGGGCTTTGTCAAGGCCCTGAGTTCTGGTTTCAAAAGAGAGTTCTATATAGTCTTCGTGAGTGGTTATGCTTATGCTGCCCCCAAAGTCCTCGAATGTGCTTGAGATTTCTTCCGCGCTAAAGCGCGATGTGCCTTTTAAAAGCAGCTGGCTTAGAAGATTTGTCTCGCCCGGGTTTTTTTCCCCTTCTGTTCCACCCGGGATCAATATAGTGCCGGCTACAAGTCCGGGACCCGATGTTTGCTTAATTATTAGCTTTGCACCTTTTTCGTGGTTGATTTCTAGAATCTTTGCGCTAGAGCTCACAAAGAAAAGAATAACCCAAAATATTAATTTCATCTCTGCGGACTTAGGATAACCTCGGAATAGGGTTTTGCGACGATGTATTTGTTAAGAACATTTAAAACATCTTCTTTGGTTACTGACATTATGCTATTGTCATAATGAAGGTAAAGATTTAGACTCTTGCCGACTGTTAGATTATAGCCTATGCTAAAGGCTTCAGATTGCACCCTTTCGTGTTCAAAAGCTCTTGAGTTGATAAGTCTTCTCTTTGCAGATTCCACTGCCTCTTTTGTTATTATGCTTTCAGGGTTATTAAGCAAGCTAAAAACCCTCTCTCTCAAAGAGTCTACTCTATCTGGGGATGTAGAGGCAAAGATATAAAAGATGTTATCTTCTGGTCTGGAGAAATCTCCTGAGCTTACTAAAGAAGCAAAGCCTCTTTCGCGAACTTCTCTAAATAAAACCGAAGTTCTCCCTGTTCCAAGAATCTGGTCAAGCACGATAAGCGCCGGGTATTCATGCGATTTTATACCCGGCACTCGCCAAGCAATTGCCCAGTAAGCGTTTGAGAGTCTGCTATCTTGCACAAGTTTTGACCTGTTTTCAAGTTGTTGTGGCTCTTTGCTAGCTTTTGGCTTTTTGAGTTGTCTTTTTTCTTCTTTGCCAAAGGTGTTTTCTGCAAGCTGATATACCTCTTCGGGATCTACATCCCCAACTACCACTATATTAACAGCCTGCGGGGCGTAATAGTTTTTAAAAAACTCTATTAAATCCTGCTGAGTAAAGGCACTAACAGTTCTCTCAAAGCCAAGTATTGGGTCTCTATATGGCGATATTTTATAAACTTGCTTTTCCAATTCTTCCCAGAGCTTGTTTCTTGGGTCGTCGTCTTTTCTTTTTATTTCCTCCAGAACTATTGGCTTTTCTTTCTCAATAGCTTCTTCCTTAAGCAAAGGCTTTTGGGTCAGGTGATAAATTAGCCTCAAAGCGTCCTTCCAGTAAGGCTTTGCGATGGTTATATGGTAGTAAGTAAAGTCCTTTGATGTGCCTGCGTTTATGCTACCTCCCATGGATTCAACAATCTGGTCTATCTCGCCCTGAGCGTATCCTTCCGAGCCGTTAAATAGCATGTGCTCTAAAAAGTGAGCCATGCCTTTCTGGTTTATACCTTCTGCCAAAGAGCCGACCCCTACCCAGACCTGCACCGCCACGGCGGGGCTATCCGGTCTTTGCTTAACACTCAAAGTAGCGCCGCTACTTAGCCTATATTGAACAACCCCTTGCGCCAATCCCAAAGCCATTATCAAAACCCCCAAAAGAGCTCTCATCATAAATTAAATTCAAAGGGCTTTTCTATCAACGCAGTTTCAGGCTCAGCCTCTATTTTAGAGCCCTGGCTGGTTTTTTTGATAATTAACCTTTTGGTAAATAGCTCTGCTATGTCTTCCATGTGGGTAATGATTCCAACCATTCTGTTGGCATTTTGCTTAATGTCATTGAGGAAAGACCCAACGCGCTCGCGCGCGCTTTTATCAAGAGTTCCAAACCCCTCGTCTATAAAAAGACACTCGATTGCAGACTGGGCGCTTATCATATCAGATAGAGCAAAAGCAAGGCTAAGGCTGGCAAGAAAAGTCTCCCCACCGCTTAATGTCTTTGAGTTGCGTATCTTGTTATTTAATAAGTCTTTTACTATGACTTCTCCTCCTTCAAACTCCATGCTATAAGAGCCTGCAGACAGGCGAAGCATATGATTGTTTGCTAGATTCACAAGATCGTTCATTAGCATACTGCTTATAAACTCCGGAAAGTTGTCGCTTGTTATGTCGTTTTTAACTTTTTTCAGTATTTCTGTCTCTCTTTCAAGGGTTTTTATTTCCTCTTCTAACCTGGTCTTTTCCTCTATAGATTTCCTGGCAGACTCCTCCTTTGCCTCTAAATTACCTATCTCCTGAGCTATTTTCATAATTGAGTCCCGTATTTGACGGATTTTTATCTCTATAAGACTAGTTTCCTCGGGCTGTCCTATATTTGATATCTCCCTTTCTAGCTTCTCAAGGTTTTCTCTTAGCGTGCTTTCTCTATTTGTGAAATTATTTATCTCGTGCTCCAAAGCATTTAACCTGTCTACATTTTTCAAACCCAGGTTTATATCCTCTTGGGAAAGATGCCCAAGGTAGTTCTTGAGCTGACTCTTGAGATTACTTAGCATATCCTGATAGCCTCTAATCTGAGTATTCAAAGCTACTAATTGACTTTCTAGGCTATGCTCTTTTTCTTCCAGAACTCTAATATCCTCTTCAAGTTTAAGTTTATGGTTTTTTAAATTCGTAAACGTCTTTTCAATAAGCCATAGTCTTCTTTCCAGATCTTCCGAAGTAGCTAAATTTTCAGTTTCAATCCCGCACCTTTGTAAGATCTCTGTCAGCTCTCCTTGTAGCGCCTCTAAGCCTGCAAGCTCATTTAGCTCCTGCTTCCTAAGACCCTCTATTCTCTCTCTGAGAGCATATTCCTGTTTTTCCATATTTGCAATTGCGTCTTTTATAGCTTCCAGGTTTTTACTCTCCTGATCTATATCTTTGATTAGCTTTTCAAAATACATTGAAACTTCCTCTACACTTGAAAAACCCTCTCCGGTAAGCTGGCAAAGCTCTTCCAGAATAGAAGCCATCTTATCTTCTGCATCCTGGCATTTTCTATCAAGGTCATTTATCGACTCTTTTAAGCTCTCCTTCAGGGCTCTCTTTTGCTCCAGAGCTATTTTTTTCGTGTTTGATTCCTGATTTAGTTTTTCTATCTGAAGATTTATCTCTTCCAGCGCCACTATTTGCAACCTTTCCTGCTCGCTGACTTTTGCTAACCTACTTGGCAACTCTTTTAGCATCCTCCTTGCGGCTTTTAATCTAACTCTCTCAAGTCCATGCAAATAAGACCTTAACTTCTCTCTTAAGTCTCCCAGCCTGCTTCTTAAGAGCCCTACCTCCGCTTTGAGGCTCTGGTAGGTATTTATAAGCTTATCAAGAAGGTCGGTTTTTCTATATTCCAGATCCGAGCTGCTTCGCAGCTCGAGATGAAACTCCCCCCCACAAACCGGGCATCGCTCGCCCTCAGAGAGAAGACTCCTTATTTCAAAAGCCAGATACTCAAGGGCCCCCTCTTCCTTCTCCTTCTTAAGGCTTTTCTCAACTTCTTCAAGCTCGTGACTTTTTTGAAAAAGCGTTTTTCTTATTCCCCTTAATTCTCTTGCTATGTTTTCTGCGCTTTCAAGAATTCTTATTCTGTCAGAAAGATCCTCGAGCCTTTTTAATTCCTTAAGAATTTCATCTTTCTCGCTCTTTAATCTCTTGACCTCTCTATCTAGAGTTTGGCGCTTTTGAGAGAGGACTTCCAGCTCATTGCTTAGCTCTTTGAGGTTGCTCTCTAAGTTTTCTATCTCCCAACTTAGCTCTTCTATTTTGCCGCGGGCTTGTTTAAGCTTATAAGAGCTTTCCTGAAGGTCTCTTTCCACCTCTTTAAGTATTATTACTTTGCCCCGCTCCTTGGCTATCTCATTTAATCTATTTAGTCTGTCTTTGAGCTTCTCTTCTTTATTTAGGGCTGTCTGCTTTTCATTTTCATCCTCCTCAAGTTTTCTAAAACATTCAGCTATGTGTATTCTTAATTCCCAGATTTGAAATTGTTTTTTCTCAAGGATCTTAAACTTGTCTATAGCAAGCTTGATGTCTCCTGATTTTTCTCTCTCTTCTTCAATCTCAAGTAGTTGTTCTTCTAAACCATATAGCTCTGACTTCTTCCTTTCCAGGCTGGTTTTTACATCCTGCAATGATCTGGCCACTTGCTCTAGTTTTAACATATCCTGTTGAAGTTTTCTCTCGAGGTCTTGTATTTGACTGAATTTGTCTACATGCCCGTTTAATAATTTGACTATTTGGTAAAGTTTTTTGTTGTATTCGTAGGCCAGTCTTGAGCTCTCTAACTCCTGGAGGCTATTTATGATTGTCTGTTTTTCGCGATAGAGCCTGTCTCTTTCTCTGCATATCTCCAGAAGTTTTTCCAGCTTTTGTCTTTCCTTATCAAGCTGCTCTAATGTGTGTTTTTTGTTTTTTATGTTTTCTCTGATGTCTTGCAGGCTCTCGCCGTCTATGTCCTGATACTTTTCCTGTATTTTTTTTAGGTCTTCAAGCTTGGTCTGTTTTTGTATGTATTCTTCTTTTACTAACTCGCTAAGTTTTTTAAAAATTGCGCTATAGCCAAGTATATCAAGTAGCATCTGCCTTCTTTGCACTGCCTTAACGGGTTTTAAAAACCTGTCAAACATACCCTGAGGCAGATGCACTACTTTCGTAAATGTCTCAAAGCCCAGCCCAAGAATAGAGGATATCTTCTCGTTTACTCTGGTTACACCATAAAACTTCTGTCCGCCTGTTTTTAAAATAGCCTCCTGCCCTTTACGTTTGTGCACAGCCCTCTCTACTGAAAATCTCTCGCCTCTGAAGCTAAAGCTAAATCTCACTCTCATGTATTGCTCTGTTTGGTTTATGAGATCCTTGGGCTCTAGGCCTCTTGGCACTTCTCCAAACAGCGCAAAGCATATAGCTTCTATCAGACTTGATTTACCTGCACCCGTGCCACCTACTATTACAAAAAAATCAAGCTCGGAAAAGTCAATCCCGTGACTACCTCTATAGGAGAGAAAATTTTCTATCTCAAGCTTTACTGGCTTCATTTAAAAACCTCCTGAAAGTCAGGAGATATTCTTCAGGATTTGGAGTGTTGTTTTCATTTAAGTAAATTTCATATAAACTATCCAGAGGCTTATTCCTGTATTCAAGGTTTTCAACTCTTTTTAACATGGTCTCCACCTCAACTCTCAAAACCAGCCTCTCTCCCAAAATGCTTTTCAGTATATCTGCAACTTTTGTAAATTCCTGACCTTTTTTTATATTCAGGGTTATTTTATAAAGGTCTGAGCTGTTAAACTTTTCAAAAAGCTGGTCATTTACATCTTCTAAATTCAGCGTTATTGACACAAGATTTCTATAAACAGGAATTCTTATTTCCCTTATGTCGCAAACAAAATCTTTAAACTCAACGATTATCACAAACTTGTCTTCCTGAGATTCTCCAAAGTCCATCTGAAAAAGACTGCCGCTATAGTATGTGGGAGAGTTCGCCTCTTTTATTTTCTGAAACTTATGCAAATGCCCAAGAGCTACATAGTCAAACCCGTATGGTATGGCGCTTGCAGGAACAGAAAACTCTGGCGAGAGCGTGGAGCTTATCTCACCACCTCCAAACTTTGCACCGCTTATGAAAATATGCGACATTAAAATTCTTGGTTTTTTTTCTCGTGTGTGATACTCCAGGGCTTGAAAGTATTTGCTAATAGCATTTGCATATATTCTCTCTCTTTCTGAGATGTTTTCACCAAGGTCAGTTAAAACCCCCGGAGAGGGATATGGTAAACACGCAACACACAAATCCCCAAGGTCAACTATGGCTTTGGATATATCTCCTTTTGGTCTATCTACTATAAAAACCCTTGCCAGTTTAGCAAATGGCTTCATCGCTTTAAGATAGTCAAAATCATCATGATTGCCCCCTATCATAACAGTGGCAACACCAAGCTCTTGCAATCTAACCAAAAACTCGTTAACAATCTCAATAGCCAAGCTATCCGGTTTTTTCCTGTCAAAGATGTCCCCGCTTATAAGGACATATTTGACCTTTTCCTCTTTGCATATTTCTATGACTCTCTTTAGAGAAAAATCCAGATCCTGATTTCTGCTTATGTTATTTAGATACTTACCTGCATGCAAATCAGATATATGCAAAACTTTCATTCCTGCTCCTGAGCATTCCTTATCATACCTTCTAGCTTCAGATACTCACCCATCTTAGGGTCGTTGATTCTCTTTGCATATCTTGGGGGTCGCCTTGCCTTGGTCTTTGAAACTTTCTTATATTTCCTTGCATACTGGTATGTGTGCTTTTTTTTGCTGCTTTTAAGAGGCTTTGCCTCACCAATTAAAAAAAGAGTGCTTAGCATCATTAGAGCGATCCCAATTTTTCTCATAAGATTTATTTTACCAAGCAAGATTAGTATAAAATCTAATATATGAAGCTATTTATGATAGGTCTTGGGAGAATGGGTCTTGGCATTTCAAGAAGGCTAACCCAGAAAGGACATTTTGTAATTGGTTATGATGCAAGCCCCCAACAGAGAGAAGTTGCAAAGTCTTATTTTGAGGTAATAGATAATTTAGAAATAATCAAAGAACAAAGCCCAAAGGTTATCTGGCTTATGGTGCCTCATCAGGTTGTTGATGAAGTAATACATAGCATCAGACAATACCTAAAAAGTGGGGATATTCTCATAGATGGAGGAAACAGCTACTATAAAGAGTCTCAAAAAAGAGCGGAGAGTCTAAAGCCTGACGGAGTTCACTTTATGGATGTTGGGGTAAGTGGTGGAATTTACGGCGAAGAACTCGGTTATTGTTTGATGATTGGTGGGGAAAAAGAGGCTTTTGAAAGACTGGAAGAGCTCTTTAGAGACCTATCTTACAATGGCAATGGCTATGCGTATTTAGGACCTTCTGGTGCGGGGCACTTTGCCAAGATGGTGCATAACGGCATAGAATACGCCTTTATGCAAGCCATAGGTGAGGGTTTTGAACTCCTTAATCAGAGCGGTTTTAATTACGACCTTAAGGAAGTAGCCAGAATATATAACACAGGTAGCGTAATAAGAAGCTGGCTTATGGAACTCACTCAGAAGGTTTTTGAAGACTTTGCAGACCTAGAGACTTTAAAACCTTATGTGGAAGATACTGGAGAAGGTCGCTGGACCGTAGAGGAAGCCATAAATAGGGCAGTTCCTGTGCCAACAATAGCGGAAGCTCTCTTTGCCCGTTTTAGGTCAAGGCAAGAAAAGTCCTTTAGAGATAGACTTTTAGCAGGTCTTAGATACGAGTTTGGAAGGCACGAGTTTAAAAAAGCCTAAACCCTTTTAGCAAAAATCCCGATAAGGAAAGTCCTAGATTACCTGTATCCCACTATCTTCGTATTACCTACATGACACGCTATGCAGGATTTTTCAGAGCCCATAACTTTAACAAGACCAAAGCTCTCAGCTATTTGCTGATGCCTTGCATGTATGTTTTCTAAGGGTTTAAATTTCCTAACCTGAGGAACTCCTATACCTTGATGGCATTGGTAGCAGGTAAACATAGCCTCTTTCCAAAGACTTGTGGCTTTTTCTTTATCTTTTGCTTCTAAAGCCTTTGGGAGCTCATTGTAGAGGATGCTATTTCTGTATCTAACCACGGCTTTAAGGTCTTCTCCCCACTTTTCCACCATAGGACCTGCCAAAGCCATGTTTCTACCGCATGCAGAAATGCCCATGGGACTTCTCACCAGTCTTAAACCTGCATCGAACTCACCCCTTTCGATATAACCTCTCAAGGCTACAAACGAAAAGAATGTCCTGTATGCACCAACCTTAAAGTTAAGCCTTATATCTGCCAGGTATTTGCCTGCCTGGATTATTTGTTCTTTTGTTGCTCCCCCTACTACGAGTATGTTTTTGCCATCTTTTTGAACCAGTTTTATAGTGGGTTTTTCAAAGCTAAGTCCTAAATCCTTTACTACATCGTTGTTTATGCCTACAACTATTATGTTTTGGTAGTCTATTGCTTTTAGCTTTTGGTCGCTAATAAGTAGCTCTGGCATACGAGATTGTTTGATGTCTTCTAATGTAAAACCTATGTCTTCCGTCCATTGCCCTAAGTAGTAAGCTATCCTGCCTGCAAGGGCTACTATCTCAGGGTCTTCTTTTGAGCCATAAACCACTAATGTGTCTGGTAGCGTGGCGTCTCTTATTGTAGCGGGTGTACCAGTCCATGTTTCTGCGTATTTAATGTAAGAGAAGAGTCTATCCGCAAATGGCGGATCTATGAGCGGTTGTGCTATTGCCACAGATAGAATCGACAGAGGTATTAAGCCCTTCATCCCTATACCTCCACTTTATTAAGGTGTATTTCTCTTTTTTTAATTTGTAAAAAGAAGTGCTTATGATGTTGTTAAAGGGTGCTAATTTTAGTCATTTAATTAGACTTAAGCTTTGAGAGATGAGAATATAATTATACTAAGTATAACAAAGATGAGTAAGTCTTTTTGTTTGTTCATATTTGGCGGGACGGGAGACCTCGCGAAGAAAAAGCTTTTCCCTTCTCTGTCTCGACTCTATCGCAAGGGGTATTTAGATGGGCTTTATAAGGTGTATGCACTTGCCCGTAGCAAGAGCGAAGAATGGGAACAGATAGTTTGCCAGCTGGATGAAAATCTCGGGAAATTTTGCAACTTTATGCCCTTTGATGTAAAAGAGCCTAAGTCTTACCTGGAATTGGAAAAACTCATACAGGAACTAAAAGGTCATGAGCTTATATTTTTCCTTTCTATAAGCCCCTATCTGTTTGAAGATACGATCAGAAACCTTGGAAAACTTCTTAGAAATTACGCAAATCCAAGGAAAATCGTCGTGGAAAAGCCTTTTGGCTTTGACCTTTTGTCAGCACAAAAGCTAAATGACCTGCTATATAGATACTTCATAGAAGAAGAAATTTATCGTATAGACCACTATCTTGGCAAAGATACAGTTCAAAACATTTTTTCCTTGAGGTTTTCGAATACTATTTTTGAAGGTATATGGAATAAAAACTTCATAGACCATGTTCAAATTCTCGCTCTTGAGAAAGTAGGCGTCGAAGGAAGAGGCGACTTCTACGACAAAATAGGCGCTATCAGAGACATGCTTCAAAATCACATGCTTCAGATGCTGGCTTTTACCGCTATGGAACCCCCTGCTCAAATGGCAGAGAAGTTCATAAGAGACGAGAGAGTAAAGGTTCTTAGAAACACTCGAATAGAGAAGCTCCTGAGAGGAAGATATGAGGGCTATCCAATAGATGTCGGTAATGACAACTCTAATACAGAGACATTTGTCTGTGCCAAGGTGTTGGTTGAAAACTTTAGATGGCACGGTGTTCCTTTTTACCTTATGACAGGTAAAGCCCTTAAAGAAAAGCTTACACAGATAACCGTAGTCTTTAAGCAAGTTCCTTATAGCTTTACCAAACTGTTAAGCTCTCAACCTTTGCAGAACAAGATAAGCTTCCAGATGGCTCCTCAGAGTAAACTCATGGTCACTTTTGAGTTGAGACCTCCTACGGGTAGATTCACCACCTCCCCTGTAGAGACCTCAATGGAATATATGTTCACCTCAGAGTTTGAAGAGGCGTATGAAGTGCTGCTCGTCGACTTAATAGAAGGCGATCGATCCCTTTTTATAAGGGGTGATGAGATAGAAGCTCTCTGGGAGGTAGTGCAACCTTTCCTGGATGCAAAAGAAGAGCCGATTCTTTACCCAAGAGGTGTAAAGTTGCCAAAGCAGGCGCTTGAGTTCTTGCAAGCAGAGGGTAGGGTCTGGTTAGTGTGAATACTTTCTATTTTTATTTAGCTTGACCTAGCCTAACTGATATTTTATATCTTTATAAGATAAAATTATGCAGGTCGTTTTCTAACTAAAGAGTGCTTCAAAAGTCAGATTTTGCTTATAAAACCTGCGCCGTAACAATCTCAAGGTTTATGCTTTTTCTCCTTGACTTGATAAATCTCTTGCATATAATACCAATCACCTTTTGTAAAGTTCTTTAAGGAGGTTTTACGATGGGACTCAAGACCAAGGTTGACCCAGATACCTGCACATCCTGTGAGCTTTGCTATGACCGTATTCCTGAAGTTTACAAAAACCGTGGTGATGGAATTGCAGAGGTAATCTCGCCCTCTTCCGGTGGCTGGATGATTGTACCTCCAGAGCTGGAAAAGGATGTTAAAGAAGTAACCGATGAATGTCCAAGTGGCTCGATAATAACAGAAGAGGGATGAAGGTTTTCATAGAAACAGAGCTCTGCAGTGCCTGCAGATTATGTTATGAGATTTTACCGTCTGTGTTTGCAGACAGAGGAGACGGTATACCAATAGTAATAACAAGCGCGGTTGAGAAGGTAGATATTCTCGAGCTTGAGGATGTTGCATACCGCTGTCCTAGTTCTTGTATAATAATCTCATAAGGCAAGAGAGACTTCTATTTATAGGGACTGGCGGGGGTCGTCACGCGGTTTTTAGGCAAAGCCGTAGAAGTGGCGGCTTTTTGCTTTTTTTTAAAGAGGGTTTAATACACGTAGACCCTGGTCCAGGGGCTTTTGTCTATCTAAAGGGTCTTGGCATTGATGCCATAGATATTGATCTTGTTGTCCTATCTCACATCCATCTTGATCACTCTGCGGATATAAACAGCATAATAGAGGCGGCGACAGACGGCGGAAGAATAATAAAAACCGCCCTTTTTGCGCCAAAGAGTGCTTTTGAAGGAGATAACAGAGTAGTTTTACCTTTCATTAGAAAAAGACTTGCCAAAGAAGGTTATCTTTCAGAAGGCGTATCTCTTAGCTTTAATGGGCTTAGCGTTCAGGCAGTTATGAGCCATAGCCATCACGGTACGGAAACGTATGCTCTGTTTTTTCAAAATAGAGTTTTGTATGTCTCTTGCGGGATGTTTGAGGAAAGAATGCTAGAGCTATATCCTAAAAACCCTGAAGTTATGCTAATAAATACCACTCTTTTGGTAAAAAAACCGTATATACAGCACCTTTGCGTTGATGATGCAAAAATTCTTATCTCCAGTTTAAAGCCAAAGAGGGCATTTTTAACCCATTTTGGAGATGAGCTGTTAAGTTTGACAAATCCCGATGAAATTGCGAGCAGTCTTTCAGACGAGCTGGGTATTGAGGTCCTGGCTGCAAGAGACTCTATGGAGGTTTTGCTATAGAGCTCTGGGAAAGAGCCAGGGCGCTTACAAGTGCCTACGTTGAAAATTACGGCTATCTTGCGCTATTTATTCTATCCTTTACAGAATCAATCATCCAGCCTTTTCCCCCATATCCTTTTGTTCTGGGTGCGAAGTTTTTTGGTATGGATCCTTTCATTGCGGGCTTGGTTGCGTTCGCTGGCAATATCCTCGGCGCAATCTTTAGCTACTCCCTTGCGCGAGTTTTTGGAGAGAAGCTGGTTGTTAAACTCTTTTCAAAAAGGCTTTATGAGAGAGGAAATGCTCTATTTGAGAAATATGGTATCCTTGCAGTCCTCATAGGCGAACCTTACAAGCTATTTTGCTATCTTGCCGGTGCTTTTGGTATGTCAATCTGGAAGTTTCTCCTTGCTAGCTTTATTGCAAGGTCTATTAGGATAGGAGTTTTTGCTTTTTTTGGAAATTTAATGGGTGCGGGAGGACTCGAACCCCCAACCGGGCGGTTATGAGCCGCCCGCTCTGCCTTTGAGCTACGCACCCATTGCAGGGTATAATCTATTCTAATGCCATTTATCTATGTTTTGATTTTAGTTTGCTCACTATTTTCCATAACCGCCAATCAAGACTATCCTCTTGGCTTTGGCTCAGCGCAGGAGCTTCTAAATGAACCACCATCTGATTATACCTTTGACATACAGAGTGTAGACCGCATTATCAGAGAGCTCTCACCCGAAGAGGCGCTACAAGACCTTTTAAAGGTCAAAACCCCAGAAACCGCAACGCCTAACATCTGGCCCGTGGTGGGGGTTGTTAGTTCTGACTATGGATGGCGTTTTCTCGCCGGAAGGCGAGAGTTTCATACAGGCATAGACATAGCAGCTCCTTATGGCATGCCGGTTGTATCTTCAGCAGATGGCAGGGTAATATATAGCGGCTGGATAAGAGGTTATGGTAAAACCGTGATCATCTATCACGGCTATGGATTTGTAACTCTTTACGCTCATCTTTCTGAAATATCTGTCTATCCCCCAGATGATATATACAAAGGTCAAATGATTGGAAAAATAGGCACTACAGGCAGGTCTTTTGGTCCACACCTTCACTATGAGGTCCTCAGATATGGTATAAGACAAAACCCGATACCTTATCTGCCCTAGAGCAAGCCTCTTTTTCTTAAAGCGTCTTCGTAAATTCTTCTATAAAGATGGTTCCACTCTGGAGTTCCTTCTATTATCCTTTTAGAATAAGCCCTTATTCTCTCTCTGACTTCTTTGTCTATTTCCTCTTCTTCTTTCAGAGCTTCCATCAATATAGCCCTTATTTTGCTCCTGATAACCTGGGGCTCTTCGTAAATTTCAATGCTTTGATCTTCCATTATGAGGTCTTTTATCTTACGGGTAATGTGATTCATTCTTTCGCGCCTTGTGGTATAAATTCCAAGCTCTTCAGCCAGCTTTGCCCTTACAGTTTTGTAAGCGGTTCTATAATCTAAGTTATTTTCCTCAAGAGCGTGCAATTTTTCCTTTAAAGTTTCTTTTGTTCTTTCATCAAGAATCCTTTCTTGCTCATCTACTTCTTTAAATATTGCAATGATCTTTCTTTTAAAGACGAAAATATCTTCCGGTTCTATCAACTTTTGAGTTTCGCAAAGGTCTTTTATAAACCTGTCGGCAATTCGCTCTACCAGCTTCTCTGGCAGTTTCATTCCAGCCTCCTGGAGCTCTCATCTTAAGTCTTTTATTATATCAGAAAATCTTTCAATGCAAAGAAGAACTTCCTGAGTATATTCTCCGCTATCTTTATTTACAATCAACGGTTTTTCAAAAAAAACATCGGGTTTTAAGTTCTTAACTCCCAGAACAAACGCAACCTTTGCTGGAGAACCTACCTTTGGGTGCATAAATCTAACAACTTTTGGATGTATATTGTTGGCTTTCATATATTCAAAAGCTTCAAATAGTCTAAAAGCAGGTATCATTAAATTCAAAAACCCACCGTCTCTTAAAGCAAACCCTGCACAGCTTACAAAGTCCGCAAGCACAGCCTGGCTTTCAGCTCTATAGGGACTATTACCGCTTTTGAAAAAGGGGGGATTAGAAACTGCACAGTCAAAGGCCCCTTTTTTGCACCATCTTTCGGGCTCTCTTACATCAGATTCAACTACCTTAATATGACTACTTAGAGAGTTTATACTGATGTTTTTATTTAGCAAATCAATCATTAGCCTGTCTTTTTCAACGGCGACCGCGCCGGATTTTAACTTCAAAGAGCAGAGTATACTCAAAGTGCCAAAGCCTGCCCCTAAATCCAATAGCCTTGATCTGGCTCTGGGAGCCCTTACAAAATCACAAAAGAGAATCTCCACTATTGAAAGTCTATATGAAGATGGGTGATAAAACCTCAGCTTTTTATTGAAAAAGCTACTCTTCCTTACCAAACTTTTGCGCTAGCTCCAAAAATACCCTTGAGCGCTCTAACCTCCTCTGGGCTTCTAAAACTTCTTCAAGTGCTGAGGCGCTTGCGAGCTTTTTCATAGCATTATCAAAAAACTCTTTTTCAGCACCGACATCTATTTCTCCAACCGTTTTTGCTTCTTCTGAAAGTATCAAAACTCTTTCCGCCTCTATGAGCACAAAACCGTAAGACACCACCACTCCCTCGTCATTTTTGCCGTCAAAATACACAAGACCGGGCCACAGCGGACATATCAAGGGCACATGACCATACAAAACGCCTATTTCACCTTCCTGGGTTGGTATGTTTACGGAGTTAACATCTTTGGATAGATGAATCCCCCTTGGGGTTATGAGCTGGACATTTATTTTCATTTTTTATATTATAAACCGCCCCCCTGAAAGGGGGGCGAGATAAGTTTCAGTCAAGGTCTGGGACATCAGGTGTTGCGGGTGCTTTGTCCTTTTTGTCCTCTGGAATTTCAGCAACCAGAGCTTCCGCAGTAAGCATCGTGCCTGCTACAGATGCGGCGTTTTGAATTGCAGAGCGAACAACTTTGGTCGGGTCTATTATGCCTGCCTGAACCATATCGCAATAGTCTCCAGAGGCTGCGTCAAAGCCCCAGTTAACGCCCCTTTCTTTGCCAAGCTGGAGAACCTTTTCAAGCACTACATAGCCTTCAAAGCCTGCGTTTGCAGATATTTGACGCAAAGGAGACCTGCAAGCTTCTTTGATGATCCTGACTCCGACCTGCTGGTCCGGGTTTTCAAGTTTTAGCTCATCAAGTGCTTCTGAAGCTCTTACAAGAGCTACTCCACCACCCGGGACTATACCTTCCTCGACCGCAGCCTTGGTAGCATGAACTGCGTCCTCGACCCTTGCTTTTTTCTCCTTGGCTTCGGCTTCAGTCGCTGCACCGACTCTTATGATTGCAACACCGCCTGCCAGTTTTGCAAGTCTTTCCTGGAGCTTTTCCCTATCGTAATCTGAGGTCGTTTCATAAATTTGCTTGCGGATTTGCTCGATTCTGGCGCTGATTGCATCTTTTGAGCCCTTACCGCCAATGATGGTTGTGTTATCTTTGTCAACCACTACCTTATCGGCGCGTCCAAGGTCATTGAGGCCAACGCTCTCTAGTTTGATACCTAGCTCTTCAGTTATGGCAGTTCCGCCAGTTAGAGTTGCAATATCCTGAAGATAGTCTTTTCTTCTTTGACCAAAGCCAGGCGCTTTAACGGCGCATGCTTTTATGACTCCTTTGATGTGGTTAACCACAAGCGTTGCAAGAGCTTCTGCCTCAACATCCTCGGCTATTATAAGCAGTGGTCTTCCTGCTCTTACTACCTGCTCAAGAAGTGGCAAAAGGTCTTTTACGTTTGAGATTTTCTTCTCGTAAACTAAAATATAAGGGTCTTCCAAAACCGCTTCCATACGGTCAGGGTTGTTAACAAAGTAAGGTGATAGATAACCCCTGTCAAATTGCATACCCTGAACTGTCTCAAGAGTAGTTTGTGCGGACTTGGACTCTTCTACTGTGATTACACCATCTTTGCCGACCTTTTCCATTGCCTCTGCGATGATTTTACCAATCTCAGGGTCGTTGTTTGCAGAAATTGTAGCAACCTGTTCTATATCCTCGTTTCCGCGAACCGGGGTTGAGAGCTCTTTAATCTTTTCAACAACCAGAGCAACCGCCTTGTCAATACCGCGCTTTATATCCATTGGGTTGGCACCGGAGGCTATGGATTTAAGACCGTCGTTGAAAATTGCCTGTGCAAGAACTGTTGCGGTGGTGGTGCCATCACCTGCAACGTCGGCGGTTTTGGAAGCTACTTCTCTAACGAGCTGGGCTCCCATGTTTTCATAAGGGTCTTTGAGCTCAATCTCTTTGGCAACCGTTACACCGTCTTTGGTAACCAAGGGAGAGCCCCACTTTTTCTCGATGACTACCTCGCGACCTTTAGGTCCGAGCGTTACTTTAACTGCGTTTGCCAGCTTGTCAACGCCGGCTTTTAGGCGAGCTCTTGCCTCCTCGCCGTAGACGACTTTTTTTGCGCCCATAGCTATACCTCCTTGAGGTTTTTTACTCTACTATTGCGAGGACTTCGTCCTCGGACATAACAAGGAGCTTCTCACCGCCTACTTCTACCTCGGTGCCTGCATACTTGTTAAAAACAACCTTGTCACCTACTTTGACCGAAAGGTCAATTCTTTGACCGTTCTGGAGAAGTTTGCCAGTCCCTACTGCTATAACCTCACCTACCTGAGGCTTTTCTTTTGCGGTATCAGGGATAATAATCCCAGAGGCAGTGCGTTGCTCTTGCTCCTCGATGCGTCTGACCACTATCTTGTCATTAAGTGGTCTTAGCTTTGCCATGACAAACCTCCTTGCTCGGTATTTTAATCACAATTATATAAACATCCCGCTGACCTGTCAAGAGGTTGCTACCAAAATATTAGTCAAGCATGCTAAACTTTTTTTACTTAAAGAATATAATGCGCCGAAGGCGCGTTTTGTTTAATAATTTTTAGAGATGGTTGTTTTGTCCCCTGCCAAGCTGAATTTAGGGCTCTGGGTCTTAAAGAGGCGTTTTGATGGCTATCACGAGATTTTTACCCTTTATCATAAGGTTTCTCTGTTTGACTTTATTTATATCCGAAAGGGCAGGTTTCTGGTAGAGACCAGTCTAAGAATCCCGATGGAGAAAAACCTGGTTTATAAAGCCCTGATGCTTATGTCAAAAGAGCTTGGGTTTTTGCCAGAGTTTGAGGTCTATATTGAAAAAAACATCCCTGTTGGCTCAGGGCTAGGCGGTGGCTCTTCGAATGTTGCGAGCGTTTTAAATTGCGTAAATGATCTTCTTGGCAAACCCCTTGAGAGATCACAGCTTTTGAAGATAGCTTCGGCAGTGTCTTCTGATGCGCCGTTTTTCTTCTTTGGTTCTTCCGCAATCGGCGAGGGCAGAGGAGATATCATCAGAGAAATTCAGCTACCTAAGATGACCTTTACCATAATTTGCCCGAATTTACAAGCGAGCTCTTTAAGAGTTTATTCAGCCCTTAGGCCAGAGTGGTTGACAAAAATACCAGATAGCAATACAATCATAGATTGCTTAAGAAAAGGTGAGTTAAATAGGCTTTATAATGCCCTTGAGCGCCCTGCGTGTGAGCTCTATCCCGAGGTGGGCGAGGTTTTGAGGTATTTAAGGGCGCTGGGGATTGAGGCTCAGCTTAGCGGAAGCGGAGCCTGCGTTTATTATGCCGGAGAGCCTCTTGAGAAGCTAAGAATTATATGCAGTTTAAGAGGCTGGAGGATTTATAGAGTTGAGAGCTATGGGGTGTAGCTCAACTGGCAGAGCATCGGATTTTGGATCCGAGGGTTCCTGGTTCGAATCCAGGCACCCCAGCTCAAAACTCTAAAAGGAGCATAAATGACGGGTTCTATAAAGCTAATAACCGGCAGTAGCAATAGAGTTCTTGCAAGAGAGGTCTCTGAGTCTCTGGGAGTTCCCATATCAGACGCTCTAGTTGGTAGATTCAGCGACGGGGAAGTTCATATATCAATAAACGAGTCCATGCGCGGAGAGGATGTCTTTGTCATACAGTCGCTCTCAAGCCCCGTTAACGAGAGCATAATGGAACTGCTTTTGCTTTTGGATGCTCTAAAGCGTGCTTCCGCAGGCAGGATAACCGCTGTTATACCCTATTATGCCTATGCCAGACAGGATAGAAAAGACAGACCAAGAGTGCCAATAAGCGCAAGGCTCATAGCAGACCTCATAACCGTGGCCGGTGCCCAGAGGGTGATAGTTGTTGATTTGCACTCGCCCCAGATACAGGGCTTTTTCAACATCCCTGTCGACAATCTCTATGCTATGAGTTATCTGTATCAGTATATCAGAGAAAGGGTAGGAGAAGATGTTGTGGTCGTCTCCCCGGATGCAGGGGGGGTAGAGAGAGCAAGACTTCTTGCAAACAGACTTGGCTGTGGAATTGCGATAATTTACAAAAGAAGACCTGAGCCAAATGTAACGGAAGTCCTTGATATAATAGGCGATGTCTCTTTAAAAACTGCCGTTATAGTGGATGATATTATTGATACTGCAGGGACGGTGGTCGCAGCTTCTAACTTGCTGACTGCAAAAGGCGCAAAAAGGGTTCTTGTAGCCGCAACGCACGGGGTGTTTTCGGGTCCTGCGATTGAAAGGCTCATGTCCTGCAGCGTTGAAGAGGTAGTTGTAACAAATACCCTTTCCCTTGAAGGTAAGGGCTTTGAAAAACTAAGAGTCGTCTCGGTCGCGCCTCTTATAGCAGAAGCCATCAGGCGTGCGCACGAGGGCTCTTCTATAAGTTCTCTTTTTGTATGAAAGGAGCAAGCCATGAGACAGATAGAGCTAACACTTATCAAGAGAGACATCTCAACCAAAGGAGAGCTCAGAAAAAAAAGGGCTGAAGGGTTTGTGCCTGTTGAGATTTATGGCAAAGACTGTGAAAACCTCCATGCCTTTGTCAGTATCAAGGACTTAAGAACCCTCCCCATAGGCGAAACCATGCTCATAAAGGTCACCATAGATGACCAGACCAGGTTATGCGTTTTAAAGAGCATACAGACAGGCTGGCTTGGGGATAATGTCCTCCACATTGATTTGCAGGATATTTCGCATCTTAAGCAGATAGACCTGGAAGTGCCTATTGAGTTCTCTGGAACCCCCGCCGGTGTTGGTCTTGGGGGGACATTTGAGGTGCTTATGAAAACTCTTACTATCAGAGCGGACATATCTGCAATACCTGAAAAGATAGTGGTGGATGTAAGCAAGATGGGTCTTGGTGACGCTTTGCATATCAGAGACATCACCCCCCCTGCAGGTTGCAGGATAATGAACTCTCCTGAAGATACAATAGCCGTGGTGTTAGAGCCAGAGTCGGAGCAATCCCAAGAGGGTGAATGATAAATCTAGTCCTGGGTCTTGGAAACCCGGGCAAACGATACGAAAAAACCCGCCATAATGTCGGGTTTATGGTCGTTGATGGGATTGCAAAAAGGCTCAGGTTAAAAGACTGCAAGATAGAGAGTTTGAGCTGTGTTTACAGAGCAAGGTTAGCAGGAAGAGACATTTTGCTTGCAAAGCCCCAGACATATATGAATAACTCGGGGCTTGCTCTTGTTAACTTGCTTGAGGATAACGAGCTTGGTCCGGAGAACTTGCTTGTAGTTTACGATGACCTTGATCTTCCTTTGGGGAAGTTGCGCCTTAGGTTAGAAGGTAGCAGTGGGGGTCATAGGGGAATTGAGTCAATCATTAAAGAGATAAAAACTCAGAGCTTTGCAAGGCTGAAAATAGGTATATCAAGACCTCAAAGAAAAGAGGATGTAAATAGCTATGTGCTTTCGGAATTTAACGATCACGAGATAGAACTTTGCGATAGGGTCATAGCAAGCTCTGTTCTTTGCGTTCTCTCTATTTTGGAAAGGGGTATTGACGAGAGTTTAAATATTTGCAATGTTAAATTATGATTGATTTAGAAAGCGTTCAGAAAGCTCCCGAAAAGCCAGGGGTTTATATCTTTTTAAGTGGTAAAAAGCCAATCTACATAGGAAAGGCAATCAACCTCAGAGAAAGACTTATCCAGCATATAAAGTTGATGGACAAAAACTCAAAAGAGCATGCCATAGTGTCAAATTCATCCAGCGTAGAGTGGTTTGTCACAAGAAACGAATACGAGGCTTTGACTCTTGAGGTAGACCTTATCCAGCTTCATAAACCAAGATACAATGTAATGCATCGTCACGGAAGCGGATATCCTTTGCTGCTTTTGACTGAAGATAGCTTTCCAACTATAAAAGTAGTTCGCGGGATATCACATAGTGGCAAGCTATTTGGACCTTTTTTTAACGCCTCCAAGGCCTGGAGGGTAAAAAAACTGATTCATAAACAATTTAGATTAAGAACCTGCGACCCTATGCCAGAGCGTCCAGAGCCATGCATTGACTACCATCTGGGACTGTGTTCAGGACCATGTGCTGGACTTATTTCAAAACAGGACTATGAGCTTTCTGTAAGAGCCTGCTCTGCGTTGCTGTCTGGGGATGTTGGCGAGGTTCTTTCCCAGCTTTATGAAAAAATCTCAATCGAGATGGAAAGGTTAAATTACGAGCGCTGTGCGCTTTATAGAGACCAGATTATGTCTCTTGAAAACCTGGGTAGAGCCCAGAGCGTCGCAGGGTTAGCCATTGATGATGCTGATATATTTTACCTATCCGGGAAAAGTTTAGGGGTATTTCTTATAAGAACCAGAAAACTTGTGGATAAAGAAATCTTTACAATAGAAACCAAAAGCGATATAGAAGAGACTTTGCTTGGCTTTTATTACAATAACCCGTTGCCTTCGGTGGTTTTTCTTAACTTTGAAATATCCAAAGAGGCCATAGAGTGGTTAAAAAATAGGGGCAAATTTGAATTTATGAACACTCTTGATAGCGGACTTTTAAAGCTAATAGAGGAGAATATGCGTTATAGCCTTGATTATCAAAGCACCAAAGAGGAGTTTAGAAGCGTTCTTGGGATTGAAGCCCCGAACAGAATAGAGGGTTTTGATATATCGCATTTTTACGGAGATTATACTGTTGGCTCTTGCGTCGTTTGGGAAGATGGCTCTATGGTTAAGAGACTATATAGACGCTACAGAATAAAAACGGTCAATCAGGTAGATGATTATGCATCCTTAAGAGAGGTTTTAAAAAGGAGAGCAAGACGCCTTATCGAAACAGACGAGTTTCTAATGCCTGATATCTGGCTAATAGATGGTGGGCGCGGTCAGCTCTCTGTGGCGCTTGAGGTAAAGAGAGAGTTTAGCCTGCCTTTGAGAGTTTACAGTCTTGCAAAAGCCCAGGAGATTTTAATTTCTGAAAGCGGGGAAGAAGTTCCCCTTAGGGAGCATCAGGCGCTTTATAGAGTCTTTGGGCTGATAAGAGACGAGGCCCATAGATTTGCCCTCACTTACGCCAGAGCTTTAAGAGATAAAGATGCCATGAAAGATACTTTAGAGAGTATAAAAGGTATAGGTCCGGCCAGAAAAGAGCTCATTTACAGAAATTTCAAAAACCTTTATGAACTGCTGAGTGCTGAAGATGAATTCCTGCTAAGAATAGGTCTAAAGCCTGAGATAAAGCTGGCTATAAAACAGGCTCTTGGGGTAGAATAAACCCTGTGGCTTTGGTTGTTTTACTGCTTATTTTAATAAGCTCCTGTGCCCCGCTTTTTCAGTGTGGGGACGAAAATGTTATAAAAGAAAACTTTAGCGTATCAAAAGCCCCAAGGGCTTATAGCGCAAAGCTCTCTCTGAGAGAGGGGGTTTTCTTAATACCTCTGGAGCTGAAAAAGTCTCAGGAAGGGATATCAGTTAGAGCTCAGGGGAGAGAAGTAAAGTTAGATAGTCAGGGCTTTTGCTTTGGGTTAGTGTGTTTTGCCTTGCCTGTTTCTGTGGATGGGCTGATATTTGCCAGCGTTTTGAATGGAAGTGAAAAGGTGAGTTGTAGCCATGGGCAGACCGTCTTTAGAGGAGCCGAAGGCTCGTTTGAGAAAATAGTAATATTTGAAAACTCAAGACCAAAGACTTTGAGACTTGTTAACGAAAATCGAGAGGAGCATCTGAGGGTGGATTATCTAAACTGGGTTCAGGGAAGAGCCGGGGCAATAAGGGTTAAGTTTGCAGGAAGAGACGCAGTTATGATTATAGAGAGCTTGGATGTTTCCGGTTCTTTTTGAAATTTTTGGCATAAAGGTCTATACTTACGGGGTTTTGGTAGCATTAGGAGCTTTTGCTTCTTATTATCTGAGTCTTAATTTAGCCAAAAGGCAGGGAATAAGCCCTGAAAAAATAGAGAATACTTTTCTTATAGCTCTTTTTATGGGTATTTTTGGAGCAAGGATAGCTTATATTATCGAGCATCCTGAATCAATTGGTGGTTTTTTTGATATTTTCGCCGTGTGGAAGGGGGGTATGAGCTTCTTTGGGGGACTGGGAGCGGGAATCCTTGGAGCTCTTTTGGGGATTTTGATTTATAAACTTCCACTTAACAAGACTGCGGATATAGCTATGGTATCCCTAACTCTCGGTCATGCAATTGGTAGGCTTGGTTGCACCGCCGCCGGATGTTGCTATGGAAAGCCCTTCCCCATAGGGAATATTTCGCCGGGTTTGTATCTTTCGGATAGATTTCCTTTCTTTTATGTGGTTTTTCCCGCAGGGGGCTCTGCCCCTTCGCATATCCCTCTCTATCCAACACAGCTAATGGAATTTATCGGGCTTATGATAGTGTTTGGGTTTCTCCTGACAGTTTATTTAAAGCTAAGACCAAGAGAAGGCACTGTTTTTGCTCTTTATATGTTTCTGTATGGGTTTCTCAGGTTCTTTCTGGAATTTTTCAGAGGTGTAACCCCGCCAATTCTTTATGGACTTACATGGAATCAGATTGTCAGTTTGATAATGGTGTTTGCATCTATAGGTTTTATTGCGTTAATATATATAAAGCCCAAGGATGAGAAAGCTAATTAAATTTAGCTTTTTCCTCTTTTTAGCAGGAGTTTTTATTGCCGTGTTTGGGCGCGTTTTGGCAAATATCCCGGTAGGAGAAAGAATAGCAGTAATTAGGGTTAAAGGTCCCATAGTTGAGCCAGACAGAATAGTCGCAAGGATAGAGCAGGCTGAAAAAGACCAGAGTGTCAAGGCTCTTGTTTTGAGAGTGGATAGCCCCGGTGGCTCTGTAGGTGCATCTCAGGAAATTTACAGAGCTCTGGAGAAGCTCAAAAACTCAGGCAAACCTCTCGTGGTTTCGATGGGCAATGTCGCTGCATCTGGTGGATATTATATAAGCGCACCGGCGGACTTTATATTTGCAAACCCGGGTACAATAACCGGCAGTATAGGGGTGATAATTCAGCACACAGACCTGAGAGAACTCTTTGGAAAAGTTGGTATAAAGACAGATACAATTAAAACAGGTGAATTTAAAGATACTCTTTCGCCTTTTAAAGACCTGTCTGAGCGCGAACGCGAGTATTTGCAAAATATGGTTGGCGAGGTTTACGAGCAGTTTTTAAAGGCGATACTTAAATACCGCTCTAAAAAAATCAGTGAAGAGAAGCTAAGAAGCATTGCAGATGGCAGGGTTTTAACGGGAGAAGCTGCGTTGCAGGTTGGTCTTGTTGACGAGCTTGGAAATATGCAAGACGCTGTTGAGAAAGCCCGCGCTCTTTCGCGCTCTCCAAAAGCAAGGGTTTTCTATCTTGAAGAGAGAAAAGGATTTTTGAAAACATTGCTTGAAGGAAGCTTTGAGGGAATTTATCAATATCCTCTTATGGTTTATTATCTTTTAAGATAGTCTTTTATAGAATCCAGAATCTTTTCTTGGGTAAAGCCAAAGTGCTCAAGAACATCTTTCATCGGAGCTGACTTACCGTAATTATCAAGACCTATAACTAAACCATCCATACCGACGAATCTATGCCATGGAGCGCTTGCGCCTGCTTCTATAGCGACTCTCTTTTTAATCTCTTTAGCAAGAACTTTGTCTATGTAATCTTGGGACTGAGTCAAAAACAGTTCAATGCATACCATATTTACGAGTTTTAGTTTAGTTCCTGATTCTCTAAGTTTTAAAGCGCAATCTATTGCAAGATGCACTTCAGAGCCTGTGGCAAAGATAATTAGCTGTGGGTTTTCGTCCTCTATCAGAGAATAAGCACCCTTTAAAACATTGCTTGCGGGTGGAAACTTGGTTCTGTCTATGAGAGGGAGCTTTTGCCTAGTTAGCACTATTGCGCTTGGACCATCTTGACGCTCAAGGGCTATTTGCCATGCATAAGCAACCTCGTTCGCATCAGCAGGTCTTATAACATACAGGTTTGGAATCAGCCTCAAAGACCACAGATGCTCTACAGGCTGGTGAGTTGGTCCATCCTCACCAAGGGCTATAGAATCGTGGCTAAAGATGTAAATAACCTTAAGTCCACTCATGGAAGCTAAGCGAATGGGCGTTCTCATATAGTCAGAAAAGACCAGAAATGTAGAGCCATAAGGCAAAAGCCCTCCGTGATAGGCTATACCGTTTAGTATTGCGCCCATTGCGTGCTCTCTTACGCCAAAATTTATAACCTTTTGGCTATCTTTTATGTGAACGCCTGTTGATTCAGAGAGGTCCGCAGAGCCGCCTATTAGCTCCGTGAGTTTTAAACTTAGATAAGAAAGCACTTTTTGATTTGCCTGCCTTGTTGCCATTTCTTCGCTAAACTGTGGCAGGTCTTTAAATATCTCTTTTGGTATTTCGCCTGCGATGATGCGCTCAAGGAGGTTATAGTCCTCTTCGCTTTTGCTCCTTAGGTTTTCAAGCTCCTTTTGCCAAAGGTTTTGAAGTCTTTGGCCTTCCTGAATTTTTCTCTGGCGGTAGTTTAAAACCTCCTGAGGAATTTCAAAAGGATCAAAGCTCCAGCCGAGGTTTTCTTTTGTTTTCTGAGCCCTTTCTGGTCCAAGTGGGGCACCGTGGACTGAGTTTGTACCCTCAAGCGGGGACATATAGCCTATTTTTGTCTTAACTGCCAGAAAGGAAGGCTTTCCTTTTGAAATTGCTCTTTCTATAGCTCTTTCGAGATTGTCAAGGTCGTAGCCATCTTCAATACTCTCTACATACCAGTTATTTGCCTCGAACCTCTTTAAAACATCTTCAGACCAAGCAAGAGATGTAGGACCGTCTATGCTAACTCCGTTATTATCCCATATAACCAAAAGCCTATCAAGGCACATATGACCTGCTAGCTGAATAGCTTCTGAGGATATGCCTTCCATTAAGTCCCCGTCGCTAACAAGGGCAAAGGTTCTGTGGTCTATGATTTTGTGTCCTCTCTTTTCAAAGAGTTCTCTAAGGTATTTTTCTGCAAGCGCCATGCCGACTGCGTTTGCAAGTCCCTGACCTAAAGGTCCTGTGGTTGCCTCTACCCCCGGGGTTAAAAAGCTCTCAGGATGACCCGGCGTTTTGCTATCAAGTTGTCTAAAAGACTTTAAATCCTCAATAGTTATGTCATAGCCCATAACATAAAGCGTTGCATAGAGCATCGCGCTTGCATGCCCTGCGGATAGAACGAACCTGTCTCTGTTGAACCACTTTGGGTCTAGGGGATTAAATCTTATAAACTTATCGTAAAGCAGATAAATTATGTGCGAGGCCCCAAGGGGCATTCCGGGATGCCCGGACTTTGCCCTCTCTACCTGGTCTATGCTAAGAGCTCTTATTGCGTTAATTATCAGTTCTCTTTTCATTAGAGTTTCTTAGCTCGATGGCGACATCTACCATGTTTCTAAGCGAAGGGATAACTTCCTGCCAGTTTCTGGTTTTGAGACCGCAGTCTGGATTAACCCACAGAAGCTCCTTGTCAAGCACGGACATTGCCCTCTTTAAAATCTGTTTCATACCCTCTTTATCAGGTATTTCAGGAGAGTGAATATCATAAACCCCTATGCCTATTTGCCTATCCCAGCCTTTGAAGTTTTCAAAAGCAGAGAGAATCTCACCCTTGCTCCTTGAAGCCTCTATTGATATAACATCAAAATCAAGCTCGTATATATATTCAAGAATGTCGTTAAACTCACTATAGCACATATGAGTATGTATTTGAGTCTCTGGTTTTGCCCTTGAGCAGAGTCTAAAGGCTTTTACTGCCCATCTAAAATATTCAGGCCAGTCTTTTTTCTTTAAAGGTGCGCCTTCTCTAAATGCAGGCTCATCTATCTGAATTATCTTAATCCCTTTTTCCTCAAGGTCTTTAACCTCGTCGTGTATGGCAAGTGCAAGCTCTAGAGCTACCACCTCCTTTGGAACATCCTCTCTTACAAAGCTCCAGTTTAGTATCGTCACAGGACCAGTTAGCATACCCTTAACGGGTTTTTGAGTAAGAGACTGGGCATATAAAATCTCATCCAGAGTCATTGGCTCTGGTCTGCTGATATCACCATAAATTATTGGAGGTCTATAAACCCTTGAACCGTAGGATATTATCCAGCCGTGCTTTGTAGTTGCAACCCCTTTTAATCTCTGGGCGAAAAACTCAACCATATCAGACCTTTCAAACTCCCCATGAACCAAGGCGTCAAGTCCCAGCTCTTCCTGCTTTTTAATGGCGTCTTTTATAAGCTCCTTGACAAAAGAGCTGTATTCTTCTTTGCTTATTTTGCCTGCACTAAAATCACTCCTTACTTTTCTAAGCTCCTGAGTTTGCGGAAAAGACCCTATCGTGGTGGTTGGAAAGCTATCAAAGCCAAGGATTTTTTTCTGAATCTCTGCCCTTTTTGAGTATGGTTCTCTTACAAAGTCCTCGTCTTTCAAAGCCTTTAGCCTCTCCCTAACGGCTTGATCATAACCTATATTCAGTTCCGGAAGCTCTTCTAGTGAGTCCTTCTCACCCTCAAGGGCTCTTTTGAGGATATTTAGCTCCTCCAGTTTCTCTTTTGCAAACGCAAGAATCTTTTCAAGTCCATCTGGCAAAGAGTCCTCTACTTTTACACTTATAGGCACATGGAAAAGAGGACAAGAATTAGAAATAACAATGTTCTGCGAAATCTTCGAAAGCTTCTCAATTAATTCCAGCTTTTCTTTCAAGTTTGCGCGCCAGACATTTCTTCCGTTAATTACCCCGGCAATAAGGGTCTTTTCATTGCTAAATCCCAGCTTTAGGAGATTTTCCAAATTCTCGGCATTTGAACAAAAATCAAGCCCTATCCCCTCAACTGGCAAATCCATAAACCTCTTTAGATCAGAAACAGAATCGTAATAACTAAGCACCCATAGCCTGTGATCTTTGAGCTTCTGGTAAATCTCAGAGATTAAATCCCATTCCCACTCTTGCAAATCCATACAAAAAGCCGGTTCTTCAAAAATTACCAAATCCGCGCCTTCGGCGCGAAGCACCCCTAAAATCTCCCCGTAGGCGTTTAATATCGGCTCTAAATAAAGCTCTGCGACATCTTTGCTTTTGATAGGCTCTAAATTAAATACTCCAAAGCCAGAGCTATCTGATTTTTGCAAAGCCTTTGAAAGCTTTAAAAATGTAAAAGGACCTATGAGCTTTGGTTTTACCCCGCTTATGTCTTTGAGTCTTTTGAAGCTGGCAGTTAAAAACTCAGGATTTGGCGTCAAATCTTTACCTTCAAGCTCTGGAACAAGGTAGTGATAGTTGGTGTTAAAGTATTTTGTCATCTCAAGCGCGCCTTTACCGCGCGCCATTTTGAAGTAAGTCCTTAGACCTTCAAAGGGTTTGAACCTATCGGGAATTACCCCAAGTCCTATTGCACTATCGAGCACAAAATCATAAAGTGAGACCTCCCCCGCGGGAAAGAAATCAACAAAAGCCTTGTAGGTGTTTGCAATAGAGCGCTCTATTAAGTTTATGCCAGATAGCAAATCCTCTTCTGAGATTTTACCCTTCCAGTAATCTTCAACTAAGGATTTAAACTCTCTCTTTTCGCCAAGTTTTGGATATCCAAAGGCAAAAGTTTTCATACTTGTTATTTTATCATGAGATAGTCATAAGGATTTTGTCAATGGTTTTGATAGGGCTTTGAGATAGTAATATAGACCTTCCCATAACTATCATGTCAGCCCCAAGGTTAATAGCCTCTTCAAGGGATACGACTCTCTTCTGGTCATGAGGACTATCTTCACTAAGTCTCACTCCAGCAACGACTTTCATAAGGTTTATGTCTTTAAACTCTTCCAGCTCTTTTCCCGAACAGACTATGCCGTCAAGACCTGCCCTTTGGGCCAAAGTTGCAAGAAACCTTTTAGAATCCTGACAGAGCCCGATTTCTTCCATGTCCTCTTCTGAAAGACTCGTAAGAACAGTTACCCCTATTAGCTTCAGCCTTGATTTTACCTGCACGCACTCTCTAAGGGCACTAAAGCCAGCAAGCGTATGAAGAGTTAAATAATCAGCCCCAAGGTCTTTTACGCTAACTGTGGCTTCTCGCATCGTGTTTGGAATGTCGTTTAGCTTTAAATCCAAGAAAAGTTCAAAACCTGCCTCTTTAACTGCATCAACTATATTTCTGTGATGGCTTATAAAAAGTCTATAACCTACCTTAAAAACCACGGGATAACCCCTAAGCCCATCAATGAGCTCAAGCGCCTGGGCAATACTGGTGTCAAGAGCTATGCAAAGCTTTGGCAAGGGCAATCTCCACAAAGTTCTTAAGCAATTTTAAGCCCTTAATGTCGCTCTTTTCAGGGTGAAACTGAACTGCAAAGATGTTGTCTTTTTCAATCGCGGAAGGAAACTCCTCTCCGTAAAAACTCGTTGCTATAACGTGTTCCTTAGATGTATTTGCTCTATATGAATGCACGAAATAAAAGTAAGATAAGTCCTCTATTCCTTCAAAGAGTAGGCTTTTTTTAAGAATTTTTACGCTGTTCCAGCCAATGTGCGGAAGTTTTTGACTATCTGGAAGTTTTATAACCTTTCCTTTAATTAATTTAAGTCCCTCTGATTTTTCAAACTCCAGGCTCTCTTCAAAGAGAATCTGCAAGCCAAGGCATATCCCAAGGTAGTATCCGCCGTCTTTTACAAACTCTACTATAGCCCTGTCAAGACCGGAAGCTCTTAAGTTATTTATGGCCTTTGAAAAAGCACCGACCCCGGGCACCACAAGGGCATCCAAGGTTGCAATCTCTTTTGGCTCTGAGATGACTTTTGCATCTACTGATATGGCGCTAAGGGAATTTAAAACAGACCCTACATTACCTGCGCCGTAGTTTAAAACGCCTAATTTCATGAGCCAAGTAAGAGAGAGAGCTCTGCAAGTTTGCCAGTGCTTATTCCAATACCCGCAACTATCAGCAAAATCCCGCCTATAGCCTCAACCACAGGGAAGTACTTACTAAAGCTCTTTACAAAGCCCAAAAAGCCGGATATAAGACCTCCAGCTATGATAAAAGGAAGCCCAAGACCCATGGAGTAAGACAGTAAAAGCATCGCACCATGAATGGCAGTTTCCTGCGAAGATGCGTATATCAGTATCGCCCCAAGGACAGGACCTATGCAAGGACTCCAGCCAAAGGCAAACAAAAGCCCCATTAAAAAAGCACCAAGTCCCGCAACCTTTTTGGAAGATTCGCCCCTTAGCTGATTATAAAGGGCCTTATCAACTTCTAGTAAAACCAGAGCCAAGTTTATAAAAAATATTCCCGCAAATGTGCCAAAGAGCTCTCTATCTAAAAACCCCATTGCAAATAGACCCATAAAAGCACTCGCTACTGCAATAGAGATTTTTTTGAACTCTTCGTTCAGTAAAAGCCCGGAGAAGTGAAGCCCAAAAAACACCACTATCGCACCGCCTACTTTGGTAATAAAGTCCTGATACTCTTTTAAAAATGAGCCTATGGTCGTGGCAGTTGCGCCCATTGCGCTAAAAGCAACTGAAAACCCAAGAACGAACAAAACAGATGATATAAAAGCCTTTGAGTTAAAACCCCTTTGCTCGGATGCTTGCTGAAAACTTACCCCTGAGATGTAGGATATATAACCCGGCACTATGGGTAAAACGCAAGGGGATAAAAACGACAAAAGCCCTGCTATAAAACTTGCAATAAGAGAAACTTCCTGCATCTAATTTGATTCTTTTAAAAACTGGGCAAAGGATTTTGACCTGTAATGCCCCTCTGCTACAAACTTACCCGCAGTTAATAAAGTCTTGCTATCAAGAGGACCTGCCAGAGTAAGAGCTACTGACCCATTCTGGTCATAAAAAATTAGCGTTGGGGTTGCTCTCACACCAAGACTTTGAGAAAAGGACTTCTCAGTTAGTTTTTTACCATCAGGAGATGTCAGTTCCGCGCTTGAAAATATGTCTACCTGAATCATATTAAACCTTGGTTTAAAGTATTCAACGACCTGCTTTTCTTTCATATTTTCTCTTATCCTCTCACAGGCAGGGCACCCGTCTCTGTGGAACATAACTATTAACATCTTGCCCTCTTTTTTTGCTTCCTGAACTTCTTCTTTAAGGTTTAACAAAGAAGGCTTTAAAAACGGCACCCCCTCCGAAGCAATCGCTGCCAGAGTAAACATCGCAAGCAGGGCGCTTCTCATATTTACCTCCTTATAAGGTTTAATATAGCTTCATTTACTTCTTTTAACAATTTGATTTATGTCCCTTGCAACTGCGGTAAGAGTTGCTTCAGCGACGATATTTTCTTCCACAATCGCCTTTGCCTTCATCTTTGAAAGACTTCTTTTAAGAGAAATCGATTTAAGCTCAAGAACCAATCTATCACCCGGAAAAACAGGTATTCGAAACTTCGCATCTTCCACCCCTGCGAAAAATACGCCTGTTTTTTGAGTATCAAGGTTTAAAGAAACTATCATCAAAATCCCGCCCGCCTGCGCCATTGCTTCAAGGATGTAAACGCCCGGCATCATAGGAAAAGAAGGAAAGTGCCCCTGAAAAAATGGCTCGTTGACACTGACACATTTTATTGCGGTAATGCTCTCGCCAGGCTTTATCTCAATAACTCTATCGATTAAAAGTAGCGGATACCTGTGGGGCAATATTTTGGTAATTTCGTGAATGCCAAGCATCATTTTATTTTAAAATCTTTCGGGGGTTAAAGATGAGAAAGCTATTTTTAATTGGAATTTTGGCTTTTCTCTTTTCTTGCCAGCAAAAACCAAAGCATCAAGCGCCAGCGACCCAGGAAAGCGCCAAGCCAGCCCAGGCAAAAGCGCCTCAGGATGAGCGCGCAGCGCTCGCTTCTCAGAAAGGATGTCTTGCCTGCCATGATGTCAATGCCAAAAAGGTCGGACCTGCCTTTAAGGATGTTGCCGCCAAATATGCAGGTATCACAGGGTCTATAGATGAGCTTGCAAAGAGCATAAAAAACGGTGGTTCTGGTAAGTGGGGAAGTGTGCCTATGCCCCCTCAGAATGTGACCGAAGAAGAAGCCAAAAAGTTAGCCGAGTGGATTGTCAGTATCCAGTAAGTTCAAGAAGCAATTGGTTGGTCCTTTTCTCAAAGCCTATGGTGGTCGAAGGTCCGTGACCTGTTATTACCTTTGTGTCGTCAGGGAGCTGATTTAAAATCCTCTTTAGAGAGTTTCTGAGGTCTTCAAGGCTTGAGTAGGGTAAATCCCACCTGCCTACTGAGCCTCTAAATAGCAAATCCCCGGCTATTAAGAATTTCTCTGATGGGCAGTAAATACAGCAAAGGCCGGGCGAATGCCCGGGAGAGTGCAAAATCAAAAGCTCTATGCCTTCGAAGTTTATAACCATTTGGTCTTTTAGCTCAACATCCGGCTCAGGACAGGGGAGGTTTGCACCAACAAGAGTGTCAAATCCGTCCCAGAGCGTGTTTTGAAGAAGTTTTATATCCTCTGGATGCATGTAAAAAGGCGCGTTTGTGAGGCTTTTTATGGTCCTGACCTGCCCTATGTGGTCTATGTGTCCGTGTGTTGCTATTATCGCGCTTACTTCCCTGCCGTTGAGGGCTTTGAGTATTTTCTCAGTCTCTGCCCCCGGGTCTATAACTATTGCCCTGTTTTGATTAAATATAAGGCTTGTGTTAACCCCAAGAGGTCCGACAGAAAAACTCTCTAAATTAATCATAACAAAGTCAGGATGACTTGAGGGAATAGCCCTAAAGACATTACAATCAATAGGCATATAAAAAAGCCAATTGCTTCTCCTCCGGAAATTCGCCTGCCCTTTAGCATAGTTGAAGACTCAGATAGAAACATATTTACTATCAATTTCAAATAGTATCCTGCTCCTATTAAGCTCGTTATCAGCAAAGCTATTGCAAGAATATACTGACCTGCAGATAGCAATCCCAGTAAAAGCCAGAATTTTCCAAAAAATAGAGCGAATGGCGGAAGACCAATAAAGGCAAACAGGAAAATTGCCAGTATAACTGATATCCCGGGCCTTGTCTTGTATAAACCCCTGTAGTCAAGAATGTGATGGTTGAACTCTCTTTTTTCCTCCAATACTCCCATGGCCATAAAAGTGCCCAGAGTTGCAAAAGAATAGACAGTTATATAGAAAATCAGCGCAGTCTTTAGGTTTTGACTATTGTCCACAAGTGCCAGCAAAAAGTAGCCTGCGTGAGCTATAGAGGAATAAGCAAGCAACCTCTTTACCGAGCGCTGTGCATAGGCGGTTAAATTTGCATAAACGCTAGAGAGAATCGCAAGCGTAGATAACATAAGCTGCCACTGATTCAAAGATCCAAATACATCAACCAAACTAAGCATAAAACCAAACAGAGCGACTTTAGGCACACTTGAGAGAAATCCAACAACCGGACTTGGAGCTCCTTCGTAGGTATCCGGGGTCCAAAGATGAAAAGGCACCGCTGCAATCTTTAGCGCTATGCCCGAGAGCAAAAAAGTACAGGCAATAACCGAAGGGCCTATTTGGTTTTGCACTCTCGTTAATTCAAAACTGCCCGTTGCAAGGTAATAAAAACCAGCTCCAAGCGCGATCAAAGCGGTAGCGACAGATCCAAGAGTTAAATACTTAAAAGACGCTTCTTTTGAAAGAACATCCTCGCGAAAAAGCCCTATCATAACGTATGAGCTTATCGAGTAAAGCTCAAGTGCTAAGAAAGCAAGAACCAGATTTTGAGATGAAACGAGTATGGAAAGACCCAATAGTGCGCACATTATAATGTAAGAGAGTTCTGTATATACGGAGTTTAGCTTTCTGTAATACTCGCTAAGAGAGATTATAGAGAGTAATGTAAGAAGATACATAACCCCCTTTAGAAACTGAGTTATTTGGTTTGTAACAAATATTCCGCCAAGTGCTTCCCCGATAGGGGTCCAGATAATACTTAGAAAACTTACAAATATCAAAACCCCTGCAAGATAAGTAAGTACGCTGAAGTCTTTTTTTCTGGAAAAAAGCTCCGCTATAAACACTATAAGCGTGCCAATAGAGAGAATTATTTCAGGGGTAAGGACTATTAAGTTCACCTTATCCTCCAATTATGTAGCGTGAGGTTTGTTCTATGGTTTTGACAAAAGGATAAGGATATAGCCCAAGTAAAAACGCAGAAGCAAGAATCATGATAAAGCTAAGAACGTGATAAGGCTCAAGGTCTTTAAGGCTTTGCCACTTTTGTTTTCTGTAGTCAGAGATGCTCTCCTCTTCAAACATGGTTTTTCTATACATATGTAAAAAGTAAACTGCCGAGAGAACTATCCCGCTACCTGCTAAGAAAGACCAGAAGGGGAAGTTTTTAAATGTGCCAAAGAGTATCAAAAACTCACCAACGAAACCTGCAAGCCCCGGAAAGCCTATGCCGGCAAGACCCGCTATCATAAACACAACTGCCAGCTTTGGCAAGTATGAAGCAAGTCCGCCAAGGTCTTCCATGTTGTAGCTGTGGATTCTATCATAGATAAACCCCGCTGACATAAAAAGAGCTGCAGAGGATAGTCCGTGCGCTACCATCATAAAGATTGCCCCATTTAAAGCGTTAACATCCTGCGCAAAAGTCCCTAAAGTTACCATTCCCATATGGCTTATAGAAGAGTAAGCTATCAGCTTCTTTATGTGGTTTTGAGCAAGCGCCATCATCGCTGCATAGATGATACTTATCAAGCTCAGAGTAAATACGAGGATAACTAGCTCCCTGCTTGCATCTGGAAAGAGCTCTAAAGAGTATCTTACAAATCCAAAAGTGCCCATCTTTAAAAGCACTGCGGCGAGAATTACAGAGCCTGCAGTGGGGGCTTCCACGTGAGCGTCAGGAAGCCATGTGTGAAAAGGCCACATCGGCACTTTTACCGCAAAACCAATGCCAAAGGCTATGAAAGCTGCATATTGCAAAAGAGTGGGATAGGTTTTTGAAGCGTGATATAAATAGTCAAAAGATAGCTTTCCGTCTAACATATATCCATAAACTATCAAAGAGGCTATACCAAGAAGCAGGAAAAGACTGCCAAAGAATGTATAGATAAAAAACTTATTGGCTGCATAAACTTTTCTATCATGTCCCCAGATGCCAATAATGTAATACATAGGAATCAGCATCCCTTCCCAAAAGAGGTAAAACAGGAAAAAATCAAGCGAAGAGAAAACCCCCATGCAGGCACTCTGGAGAGCAAGAAAGAGCGCGATATACAGATTTGGTTTATAGCTTATTTTTAATGACCACAAATAAGCAACTACAAAAACCAGGGAGGTAAGGAGTAAAAGAGAGATCGCCATCCCATCAACGCCTACATGGTAAGAAATCCCAAGCTGGGGTATCCAGTCTATTCTGGTTCTGAATTGAAAACCCGATAGATCCCAGGGAAATACAACAAACAGCACGAGGGTAATTAAGAAAACAACCACAGATGTAAAAAGCGCCAGCGCTTTTGAAAAGGATTCTTTTCTGACTATTGCAACTATTATCGAAGCAAAGAGTGGCATAAAGATTGCTAAATTTAGTAGCGCTTCCATCCTTACCTCCAGAAAAGAGTGAGTATAAGAACGCTAAATATACCAAAAGAAGCTATCAGGGCGTATATGTTGAGGTTGCCACTTTGGAAAACTCTAAAAGAGTTTCCTATAGCACTAACTGTGCTATAACTTGCATTCACAATCCCGTCTATTAAGAGCTTTTCAACAAACTTGCTTATACCTGCGCAAAGTCTTAAAAAACCCAAAGCAACGAAGCTGTGATATAAATGCTCAGTATAAAACTGACCCCTAAAAACCCTTGAAAGCTCAGCTGTTTTGTCGCTAATAGCTGACATAGATGTAAAAGACATCAGGTATGAGAGCGTTATGCCAAGGGCTGATGCAACAGTTGAGATAATGGCGATGGATAAA
>JBCNVD010000002.1:0-58763 GCA_039630345.1 Aquificaceae bacterium | reverse complement strand
GGACCGCCGAATATGAAAAGACTTAAAGAGACCACAAATGTGGTAACCGAGGTCATAATAGTTCTTGAAAGCGTCTGATTAACGGATAAATCTACCAAAGCTTGCAACGATGTTGCCTTTCTCATGCGGAGGTTTTCGCGAATTCTGTCAAATATAACAACAGTATCTGTTACTGAATAACCAGCTACTATCAATAGAGCCGCTATAACATCTAAATTTATCTCCCTAAAAGAGATAGAATAAGCTCCTAAAACTATTATAACATCGTGAAGCAATGCCACTATAGCACTAAGTGCCCACAGAGGCTGATAACGATATGCAAGGTATAGCAATATACCAAGCAATGCAAAAAAGATTGCAAACGCTGCTTTTTTGCGAAGCTCAGAGGTAACCACCGGACCAATTGATTCAAAGCGCAAAACCTCGAACCTACCAAGCTTTGAAAGAACGGATCTAACCATCTCAGGGTCCTGACCAAGAGATAGCTTGACAAGAACGCTGGAGCCAGATTCCTGAAGTTGAAAGCCTGAGATTTTACCCTCTTCAAGAGCTCTTCTTATACTTGAGAGCCCTGGGCGGTTTTCAAACTTTAGCTCAAGAACCGTGCCGCCTGTAAAATCAAGCCCTAAGTTTAAACCTCTAAGATAAAGAGAGAGCAAAGACCCTATGACAAAAACAAGAGAAAACAAATAGGCAAGAAAGCGATAGCGCAGAAAAGGTATCATCTAAGCGGAACCTGAAGCAGGATAAACTGGGCTCTTCTATTTGTGAATCTGCCTATGGGAGTTGTATTTTCTGCAATATAGCCCTCTTTGCCAAATCCAGCAATTTCTATACGGTCTGGGGATATACCAGCCTGCACAAGATAATTTTTAACCTCCTGTGCGCGCCTTAGGGCAAGTCTGTCATTGTATGGCTTTGGACCAATGTCATCTGTAAAGCCCTCTACCCTAACTCTGAGCGAGGGATTTTCTTTAAGAGCTTTAACTACTTCATTAAGTAGAGGGATAAACTCTCTTTTGATATTGTGCTTATCAAAGTCAAAATGAACACGCGCAGGAACTGTCAATAAGACATTTTCAGGAACGCTCTGTGGAGCAATTGGCTCTGTCTTAGCTTTTGGCGGGGGAGGCTCTACCTGAAACACCCTGCCAGTGTAACACTCTAGGTTTTCTCTCATTGCAACCTGAAGTTTTTCCTTGCCTGCCAGAGCTTCAGCATTTGCCTTGTTGAATAGATCAACCATATACCTTATAGCTGGTCTTGATTTCGTAGCCTGGTAGGCAAAGCCTTCATAGTAAGCCTCTGCCCTTGCGAGCTCTGCAGGTACGCAAGAAAGCCCCCTATTTTCGCGAAGAAAGCGAATGTTTGCATTAAGCTCTGAGATAAAAAGCCCGTATTTGCGAAGCTCAGCCTCATCCACTTCAGGTAAAGTGTCTAAAAGATAGTCATAATGCGCGCCTTCATAAGGTTGTTCGCGAATACCCTTTGGACCGCGGGGGGTATCAACCGGCAATAGCTCAATCGGGTCAAGGGTCTTAAAGCCCGAAATTGCCTTGGAAGAGGCGTTAAAACTCCTAACCATAAAGATGCGAGAGCCAACCTCATCTACCTCAGAAACTAGCAAATTTGCCACATCTCTATAAGCCTTTGCCTTTTCAAAGTGATAGAGGTCTTCGCGGAAAGCACCCACTAGGGTTGCATACTCTATAACCCTTTGGACCTCATTCACGCCGTCTTTGAGTCTTAGCATGTTCGGATTCTGTGCAAGAGTAATGGCTGTTAGAATAAGAGTGCTAAGGACGAGCTTTTTCATAACTTCCCTCCTTGGTTATGATTTTAGCACACTCCAGAGCCTGAAAATGTCAAAAACCTCCTTGGCTCTTAAAGAGAGCTCTTTCAAAGAAGAGCTGTTTTTTATTATAAAATGCGCGAAGCGCGTTTTTATTTCAGGGCTTAGCTGATATCTCCAGCGTCTTAGAAAGTCCTCGGCGCTCATTCCGCGCAAAGTAGCCCTCAGAAGACAATCTTCAAAGGTTGAATAAACCAAGATAATAGCATCGTAGTTTTTGTATGTTTGTTTTTCTATAATCAGTGCAGCCTCAACCACCACTATGGAGCTCTCGGGCAGGGTTAAAAAATTTCTATTCAGATGCTCATATAGAGCGCTGTGCGTTATTTCCTCAAGCTTTTTTAGCTTTTTTTGGTCTGAAAAGACCAAATTTGCAAGAATGCCTCTGTTTATCTCCCCGCTAGGGTCTAAAATTTCTTCACCAAAATGTTTTAAAATTTCATAATAAACGCTGTGGTCTTTTTTGTAGAATGATTTTATTATTTTATCCGCATCAAAGTAGTATGCACCAAGACTTTCAAAGATTTTACCTACCGTGCTTTTGCCGCTTGCTATGTTCCCGGTAAGCCCCAGCTTAAGCAAAGCTTTAGTTCAGTATAATGTTTTTGTATGGAATTCGAGCCGGTAATCGGGCTGGAGGTTCACGCACAGCTGGATACTCAAACCAAGCTTTTTTGCTCTTGCCCTCTTGAGTTCGGTGCAGAGCCAAATACAAATGTATGTCCCGTATGCCTCGGCTTGCCAGGAAGCCTGCCCGTTTTGAATAAAAATGCACTCAGACTCGCAATAATCGCAGCTCTGTCTCTTAATTGCAGGATAAACACAGTCTCAATCTTTGCAAGGAAAAATTACTTCTATCCTGATTTACCAAAGGGGTATCAAATATCCCAATACGAAAGACCCCTGGCAGAAGAAGGGTATCTCAAGCTTCAGGAAGGCACTGTGAGAATAAGGAGACTTCACCTGGAAGAAGATGCAGGTAAAAATATCCACTTTGGCGAGGAGACTTTAGTTGATCTAAATCGCGCTGGCGCGCCTCTTGTTGAAATAGTTACAGAGCCAGACATTTCATCCCCTGAAATGGCAAGAGAGTTCTTAGAGAATTTAAGAGACCTACTTAGATATGCCGGTGCTTCAAAGGCAGATATGGAAAAAGGTCAATTAAGATGTGACATAAACATATCCATAAGACCAAAAGGGACTAAAAAACTCGGCACGAGAGTTGAGGTAAAGAATGTTAACTCTTTCAGATTTGTCCAAAAAGCCATAGAGTTTGAAATCCAAAGACAGTTGCAAGTTATAAAATCAGGTCAGGAACTAATCCAGGAGACCAGACTCTTTGACCCAGAGAGTGGGATGACCTTTAGTATGAGAGAAAAGGAGGAATCCCACGACTATAGATACTTCCCAGAGCCCGACCTTTTGCCAGTTGTTTTAAAGCCCGAGTTTATAAAAGAGCTCGAAAGAAGCATGCCTGAACTTCCATCTCAAAGACTAAAAAAGCTAACGGTTGAGCTAGGACTTGAGGAAAAGCTTGCTCAAATCCTTACTCAAAATAAAGACCTTGGGGATTACTTCTTTAAGTGTCTTGAGATATTTAATGAGCCAAAGACCGTTGCAAACTGGGTAATCAATGATCTCCTTGGTGCCCTGAATGAAGCCTCGATTAGCTTATCAGACTCGCCAGTTAGCCCAGGAGCTCTTGCAGAGCTATTAAAATCCTTGCAAGAAGGTAAGCTCTCAGTAAGACTTGCAAAGCAGGCGCTAAAGCTCTCTATTCAAGATAGAGAAGAGCCCATGCAAGTGGTTCAAAAACTTGGACTTTCACAGCTAAATAACGAAGAAGAACTAAAAACTATGATAGAAGAAGTTATAAAAGAGCATCCTCATGAAGTTCTTAGGTACAAAAACGGCGAGGAGAAACTCTTTGGCTTTCTTGTAGGTCAAATTATGAAAAAAACAAAGGGCAAAGCAAACCCACAAACGGTAAATAAACTTCTTAAGGAGATTTTAAATTGATAATATCCATAGGTGCAGACCACGCAGGATTTGAACTAAAAGAGCTGATAAAGAAAGCACTCTCCTCAGAAAACTACAAAGTTATCGATTTTGGAACAGTTTCACAACAGCCTGTTGATTATCCCGTCTTTGCCAGAAAGGTATGTCAAAGCGTAGTTAGCCAAGAATCAAACTTTGGAATTTTAATCTGCGGAACTGGAATAGGTATGAGTATAAGTGCAAACAAAATAAGAGGTATAAGGGCAGCTCTTTGCAGTGAGGAAGTCTCAGCAAGATTAAGCAGGCTTCATAACGATGCAAATGTTTTGTGTCTTGGCGCAAGAATCCTAGGGAGCGAGCTTGCTCTTTCGATAGTAAAAACATGGCTAAACACCCCTTTTGAGGGTGGAAGACATCAAAGAAGAATCGAAATGATAGAAACCTGAAGAGGTAGACCCTCATGAAAAGCTTAGGCATTTTAATTATTACTATTTTTATCCTAATTAGTGAGACGTTCTCTTTGCCTAGACAAGCACCTCAAGCCCTGCCAATACAGGAAGAAGCAATAAAGACCCTCCCTGACCCGCCTGCGACAAGACCCGGAGAGGCTCTGGTTGAATATACTTTCAAAGAGCTTAACTTCCTCTCAGACGAGCTGGTTTTAAGAGGTCTATCGCCAAGATACGACTTTTTCGTTCCCATATATTCTCATCTTGTAGAAGCAAGAGCTCTTATTTACATATCAGCGCCTGATTATTTGCTGCCAAACTCCACAATAATCGTGCTTCTAAATGATGTTCCTTATAAAAGCTTTTCTGCAAAAGCCTTTGGCGGCTGGATTGAAGTCCCTATATTGCCAAATGATAAAAGGCAATTTGCAAAAATAACCATTCAGGCAAATCTGAGACTAAGCAACAACATTTGCGAAGACGCCTTTTCTGACAATGCTTATATAAAAGTTAGCCAAAACAGTCTCATGAGATTTGTTTATAAAATCCCAAATAGAGTGGAAAACTTTATAAGAGACTATAACATAAACCTGTGCCTGGAAGAAAAAGAGCTCTTGCCGGCTGTTTATTATATATCCTTAGTTAACAAACTGCCCCAGAGAGTAAGTTGGGGACTAAAAGAAGGCTGTAGGAACATAAAACTGGACGAAGGTCCGGTGCGCGTTGAGAATGGAGTTTTATATTTCAACAAAGAGAGTCTAAAAACATTTTCGGAAAATCTCTCGGGACTTTTGTTCAGTGAAAGTATTGACATAGGGAAAGTTCAGGAACAGAAAAGACAGTTACCTCAAAAGATAATGACGCTAAGAGAAATGGGAATAAGGAACACAACAATCAGGGGTATGTCAAACCTGAACTTCTCTATACCTTTTGATCTATCAAGATTTGGCGGTATGCCAGATACTTTGCACATACATCTCAGGATAGAACACACACCCATTCACCAAAAAGACAAGGCGGAACTAAGGATATATCTAAATGACTTTATGATTAAAGCAATCATGCTCGAGGGGTTTGGAGGCAAAAGCTTTGATGTAAAACTACCTGTTAGATATTTGCAATATGGCTCTAATAATCTCTCTTTTAATCTTGTTAACTTTACATCTTCGGATAACTGCTTTGGTGCTATCGCACAATCCGCATTTACAGTATTTGAAGACTCTTACTTTTACTGGAACGATGTTGAAAAAAGACCTCTTAGCATTTCAGACTTTCTAAAGAGCCTGAATGGAAAAGTAGCAATCATTGTAAAAGACGAATATTTGCTTGACTTCCTGGTTAAGTTAATTGCAGAAACGGCAAAGTTTAATAAGAACATAACCAAGATAGACCTGGTTCAGGACGAGAGAAAACTCGAGGGATATGACTTTGTCATAAGGTTAGATAGAGGAGAGAAAGACCCCAAAAATGCAGTCTTTACCGTTATAAACCCGATGACAAATCAAGAAGTTTACTCAGCGAAATACGAAGAACCTTTCGTATACCTCATACTACGAGGTAGATTACCAACCTTGCAAATATCTTATTTAGGAGAGGTTGACTCATCGACTTTGAACTACAACGCAGAGGATTTTCTCAACTTCTACGGAGACCTTGCAGTGCTATCTGAGAACTATATCAGCTCCTTTGAAATCTCGCAAAAACTCAAGCTAACAAGAGAACACGAAAGGAGTTTATCCTATTACTGGAATAGGTTCAAGATAGTTCCCATCACTATACTTGCGGCTATATCCCTTGCCTTTTTGATCTATGTTTACAAAAAACTAACGAGGAGGCCGGGATGAGATATCTGTTGATGGTTTTTGCTTTTGCTAGTATCAGCCTTGGCTCTGCTTGGGTAAGAGAAGAAGGTAGCTTGTTTTTATCCCCAGCCTTTTTTTACTACGAAGCGGACAAATTCTTTGATAAAGATGGGAACAGAAGAGAAATAGGATGTAAATTCACAAAGCGAGAAATTCAGCTATATGGAGAGTATGGTTTAACAGATAATTACACTTTAACTTTTAAAATCCCATACGCTAATCTCAAATGCAGCAGGAGCAACTCAGGGCTTGGGGACTTGGAGGCAGGGGTTATAAGATCTCTCAGAAAAGGAAAGTCAAACGTATCTGCCTATGCAAATGCTATCTTCCCAACAGGCTATTCTCTTAAAGATGAGCCAAGACTTGGATATGCAAGATTTGGACTAGAAGGCGGGCTTTTGTATGGTTTTTCAGGGAAGTGGGGCTTTTTGGATTCAGGAGCTGGACTCAGATACTATTTTGGATATCCCTCAACCCAGCTAAGGGCTTACTTATCAGGAGGGTATAACCTAACAAATTCGGTTCTGCTATATGGACAAATAGATGCCCAAATAGGTCTTGGAGATGGAAAGAGAAAAGTCATAGGACAAAATATATTTTTAGAGCCAGATTATAAACTCATTCAGCTATATTTGGGTCCAAGGTTTAGCTATGGAAAAGGCTCAGTCGGATTTGGATACCAGAAGGTTATTTTCGGAAGAAACACAGGCGATGGCTCAGGGTTCTTCCTCAATATCTGGCAGTCCTTCTAAAAAATTAGGAGAGGTTTTAGTAGAAGAAGGGGTCATAACGCCAGAGCAACTTGAAGAAGCCCTGAGTTATCAGCGAAAATACGGAGGTAGACTTGGCTGGATTCTTGCATGCCTTGGTTACATAAGGAGGATAGACCTATATAGAGTTCTTGCAAAGCACTTCGGACTTGAACTATGGCTTGACAGGGAGGGTATTATTTCATACATAGACCATAGACTAATCTCAAGGTTTATACCCAACGAACTTGCAAATCACGAGGTAATACCTGCTAGATCAGACGGGAAAACAGTTGTTATTCTCACTTCTGACCCAATGAGCAAGAGATTAGAGAGCTTTTGCAAAAAACACTTTCCCGATAAGCAAATAAAGCAAATAGTTATAACTGACCTAGACCTGATTAAAAGTCTGGAGCACTTTTTCAAAGACAAGTTTATAGATAGGGCAATAAACGGACTTTTTTATCTGACACCGCAATATTCCGCTTCAATCGTGTTTTCCAAAACTCAGGTCTTTTTAATGGGAGCTTTGATATTTTTGTTCCTTATAGGTATCTATTTTAATGTTCGGCTGACTTTTGTAATAATCCTGCTTTTTATACAGATTTTCTATGTTTTTTCAATACTTTTTAAGCTCGTTGTCAGCATAGCAGGGGCAAAGAGCGAGATGCAACAATTTATAACCGATGAAGAGGTCAAAGCTCTCGAAGAGAAAGACCTGCCTGTTTACACAGTTCTAGTACCAGTTTACAAAGAGCCTGAAGTTATAGGTATTTTGATAAATAGCCTGAAAAAGATTGACTACCCGCAGAATAAGCTCGATGTAATCTTGCTTTTAGAAGAAGACGACAAAGAAACTCTCGAGGCTGCAAAAGCTCATAAGCCCCCCGCAAACTGGAGGTTTTTGATAGTTCCAAATAGCATACCAAAAACAAAACCAAAAGCCTGTAATTACGGCCTATTTTTTGCAAGGGGCAAATACCTTACCATATATGACGCCGAGGACATACCAGACCCGGACCAGCTTAAAAAAGTAGTCATTGCTTTTAGAAAAAGCGGTGAAAAATATATGTGCTTTCAGGCAGCTCTTAATTACTTTAACAGGAAGGAGAATACCCTTACAAAGATGTTTACCCTCGAATACTCTTACTGGTTTGACTATCTTCTTCCAGGGCTTTATTCTCTTAGGCTCCCTATACCACTTGGGGGAACGAGTAACCATTTCGATATAGAAAAACTAAAAGAAGTGGGTGCATGGGACCCATACAATACTACAGAAGATGCAGACCTTGGTGTAAGAGCATTTGGAAGAGGTTACAAAGTCGGCGTTGTAAATTCCACAACATACGAAGAAGCGAATGCAAGGGTAAGAAACTGGATAAGACAGCGCTCAAGATGGATAAAGGGATATATGCAAACATTTTTAGTGCATGCAAGAAATCCAATTAGCCTCTATAAAGCTGTGGGATTTAGAGGGATGGTAACATTTTATTTCCTTATAGGGGGGACGCCTTTTGCATTTTTGATTAATCCAATTATGTGGGCAATCTTTCTCGTATGGCTTTTTACCCAAACAAAGGCACTAGACCCTGTATTTCCTGCTCCTTTGATGTATATGTCTCTTTTTAATTTGCTTCTTGGTAACTTTATGGGAATATATCTCAACCTCCTTGCGGTTTTTAAAAGAAGGTATTATGACCTTTTGCCATACGCCTTTTTAAACCCAATTTACTGGATGCTCCATTCAAGAGCTTCATATAAGGCGCTTCATGAGCTGTTCACAAGACCCTTTTACTGGCAAAAAACACAGCACGGCATAACGAAAGTAAAACCTCCTGTGGTTCAGCATTGATGAGATTTATTATTCTGGTATTTTTAGCTTTTTTAATATTTACAATCTTTTTCGAGGCTGGCAACAGGATATTTCAAGAATACCAATATTTGCATCGAGACCTATTAAATCTGGTAGAAAAAGCACTTATAATAAGAGAGGGCAATCCACCAAGATATGAAAACGCGGGGTTTGTATATGCGCCTCTTGCTATTATCCCAGTTTTAATTTTTAAAAACCCTATACTGACATCTTCTATAGTTAGCTCACTGACTTTAGCACTTTTTATAAGGCAATTTGCAAGCAGGTTAGGAATTTATGAAGTTATAGGTCTTATTATGCTGATTTTTAATCCTTTAACAGTCTTTCTGGCGACGCAAAAATTTGCCTTCTTGGTTTTTTACATACTTTTTACACTTAGCGTCTATTACGCAGTAAAACATATAAGCGAAGGCTTTTCACTACATGCTTTTGCAAGTGGTATGCTACTTGGAATGCTCTTTTTTGTAGACTTCAGAGCAATTCTTGCAATCCCTTTTTTTCTGCTGGGAATATGGCTATCTACTATGCACAAAGAGCAAGCTTACATAATCGCAATCACCATAGTTAAGCTAACCCCAATCATTTTCTTTTTCCTGATGTGGATGTATATAAACTGGGTTTTTGTTAAAGACCCGCTCCACTTCATAAAAAGCCCCTATTCAGTCTTTGCAGGCGATATCACTAGCATAAGAATTAGCATTCCGGAATTGCTTATTTACAGCTTTGCTGTAGGAATTACTTATATCTTCGTGCTTTTTTTGATGTTAAAAAAGTCAGAAACACTTGGGTTTTATCTCTTGCCACTTTTGATTTTTTATTCTACACCTGCTATTATCTTAACCTTATCTATCAAAATGGATATTTTTATACCCTATATGAATCTAGGTATTTTTCTCGGCTTTTTTGGATTTGTTTTCTGGGTCTGGCTTGGTTCTCCAAGGCCTGTTGTATACATTAGCTTAAGCACTTTATCTTTGCTGATATCAATCTTTTTAGCCATAAAAATAGGAGAAGATAACGAAAAGTTCTTCACAAGAGCCCTTTTAGGACTTAAAGTAGACAATAGACTAAACATTAAAGAAGAAATAGAAGCAGCAAGGGCAGTTATAAATGTAGGATGTAAAAAAATACTAACTGACGACAACTTTACCTATGGAGTAGTTTATTTCCACGGCAGACCCAAGAAGTTTGTGCTCCCTTATAATTATGAATTTTTTAGCTATTTGTCATTTCCAAAGTACCATGTAGATTGTCTTTTATTAGACAGGACGCAAAAGAGGGACCTGGTTTTGAGGAGATTTCCCAAAGCCAGCGTAGGGTTTGTTAGTGATTACTATCTTGCTTTTGAGGGAGAAAGGTATATGCTATATGCAAGGATGGGGGTGGAAAATGCTAAATAGGAGGGAAATTCTTCTAAAGCTTGGAATAGGGGCTCTCCTTAGTGCCTGCGGGGGAGGTGGTGGCTCTTCAGGCACACCTGCTATAGGTAATTCTCAAGCAAACACCGGAAGTCCAGCGCCAGCAGGTGGCACTTCAGGGACTTCGCAAGGTGGCACAGGAAGTTCAAGCGGTGGCTCAAGCACAGCAGGGGGCTCTCAGGGAGGTACACGAGGTTCAGGCGGTGGCTCAGGTACAACAGGAGGCTCTCAGGGGGGAGGCGGAAGCTCAGGTCCTCTCTCAATAAAATTTGGGCTTGGAGACGACCCTGAGAGGATGATAAACGGATACGACCCAAATGGAGAGATGGTCTTAAGAAGACTCAACCCTCAAATAGTGTGCTTTTGGTTAAATGGAGGCAGAGACTCATCAGGGAGAATAACAGGCTCTAGCATGAGCTTTATAAGGAATTGGGCGAATGCAAGAAGGTTTGAAGAGTGGTCAAGAGCGGGATATGAAATTATGCTAATAACCTGGGAAAACTACGATGGACAAAATCCAGGGCTTGGCGCCAGAACAAACGGGGATTATCACACATCAGAAGACTTTATAAGAGACCTCAGAGAAATCTTACAAATCCTTAGAGACCAGGTTAACACAAAAACATACATAGTTTTAGCAACAGAGCAATCCACATACACTGCATGCAGGCAGGACAGCTCCTGCCCACACAGGATCCCGCATACAGATGTTATAAGCGACCAGACTAGAAATTACTTCAGCGCGCTTCGCGCAAATTTACTCAGGGCAATAGACGAAATAAGGCGCATACTCCCAAATAGCGACTTCGGAACATGTTTTGGAGGATGGCTTGTTGAATTCCCCGAGGGAATTGAATTTATAAGGTTTTTTGAACCGGTTATTAATGCATCAAATGCGGTATTTTTCCAGAGCATGATGGATTTTAAAGCCTCAGAGCGAGGAGGCTATGGCAACCCTCAAAGGATTTTAAGAAACTGTGAATTTTATAGTAGCTACAGGAAACCTATACATCTTGCGCATTACATGCCAAATAACCACAGGGCTGATGTTGTTGCGGATGACGCAAGGCAGATGACAAACGCTGAATACTTGAGAAGACTTCACTCTTTAGGTCTCAGGAGTTTTTCCTTTATGTACTATGGAACTGTCAAAGACAACAGGTTTAACTCTCTTGACGAGCTTTCAAGGCTTAGAAACCTTATGCGTAGTTTTTGATAAAATTTATAAGGAGGGAAGAGAATGAAAAAGGACAAGTTAATAGCTATAGCGCTCGTCTTTGGAGCAATTGTGGTTTTATACCTGGGAGTGCAAAGGTGGGAAAGCTCAAAAGCTCAACAACAAACGTCAGAGCTAGAGGTGGTTATAAAAAATGAGCCCAAAGAGCAAAAGCCCGCTCAAGAGACACAGCCAGCTGAAGCTCAAAAGCCAGAACTCAAAGAGACAAAAAGCCAGGATGCAAAACCCGAAGCTGCTAAGTCAGATGTAGGAGAAAAACCCGAGATGAAACAAAAAGCCATAGAAGCAAAGCCTCAGGCTAAGAAAGAGGATAAAGCTCAAACCAAGCCAGACCAACAGCAGGGAGAGGTTTTTAAGGTCCAAATTGGAGCATTTCGCACGGAAACAAACGCACTAAGAGTTGCCAACATGGCAAAAGAAAAGGGATATAACTCTGAAATAATAAAAGATGGCAACTTTCATAAAATTGTCGTGACAGTTAAATCTGAAGACATAAGAGCTGATATAAGAAAGCTCAAAAGAGAATTTGGAGATGCCATTTTAGTAAAATGAGAGTGGTTTTAGTATTAATTTTGATTGTTGTATTGAGTGGTTGCAGGAGTGCAGAAGAGCCGGTCAGAGAATCTCAATGGCAATACCATTATGAACTTGGACTATCCGCATTTTCAGCAAAAAACTACTCTGAAGCTATTGCAAACTTCTTCAAAGCTTCTCAACTAGCACCAAATGAACCAAAAGTCTTTAACTCTCTCGGGCTTGCTTATATGGAAGTCAAAGAATACGACAAATCAGAACAGGCTTTCAGAAAAGCTCTTGAAATAAACAAAGATTTCACAGAATCAAGATTGAATTTAGGCATTCTTTTCTATAGAAAAGGCGAATATTTAAAGGCAAGAGAGGTTCTTCAAGAGGCAATTAGAGACGAAGCCTTTGCGCAAAAACACCTTGCTTATTTTCAGCTTGCCAAGGTATATCAGGCGCTTGGCGACAACGACCAATACATCCATAACCTCAAAAGAGCAGCTGCCTACAATCCAATGTATTTGGAAGCCCAGTTAGAGCTTGCAAAAACGCTCGAGCAGGAAGACAACTTCAGAGGAGCTTTAGCGATTTATGAGTCTTTGTTAAATAACGGCATCTCTGGAAGCGAGATATCCTTAAGGGTTGCAAGAGCATACTACCATCTTGACAACCTAGAAGCCGCAAAAGACTACATCAGAAAGGTTTTGCAAGATAGAAACTCAACTCAGCAAAATCGCAAACAGGCATACGAGCTTCTTAGTCTCATCCTTATAAAAGAACAGCAAAGTAGGCTCATGCACGAACCCCCAAAACAACCTGAACAAGAACAAAAACTCCCAACACCGAAAGTTTCCGTAGCAGTCAGCGAACAAAAGCCTCAGGAGCCAATTCCAAAAGTTAGCACCCCAGCCGGCGAGCAAAAGTCTCAGGAAGCGCTAAAAAAACCTCAGGAAAAACCAAAGCAAGACGGGAAAGCCTACATGATACAGGTCGGGGCATTCTCAAATCCTGAAAGTGCTCAAAAGTGGAGAGAAAAACTCGAGCTTGAATTAAGACTAAGAGACCTGATAGTGCTTGAAAGTTCCGGTGTTCATAAGGTTTACTATGGCAGATTTGCAGATAGAATTAGCGCCCAGAGAGAGCTAGAAAAGCTAAGAGAAAGAAGACTCAGCGGATTTATAGTGCAAGAGTAAAACTTTAAATTGTTCCTTTTGTTGAGGGAATATCAAGGCTTGAGATTGAAGTTGCCTGCCTTAGAGAAATGGCAAAGGCTTTAAAGCACGCTTCCGCTATGTGGTGAAGGAGCTTGCCGCTCAGGATTTTTATATGAGCGCATATCTTTGCTTCAAGACAGAGACCTTTAAAAAACTCCCATATTAACTCAAAGTCAAAATCTGTTATTTTACCCCTTAGAGACATATCTTCATAGAAAAAAAGTCCGCGACCGCCAATATCAAGAGCTACCAAAATCAGTGCCTCGTCCATGGGGAGGATGCAATGACCAAAGCGGTTAATCCCTGCTCTATTTCCAAGGGCTTCGTCCAGAGCCATGCCTATTGTTATGCCTGCATCTTCCACGGTGTGATGATAAGAGACCTCTATGTCTCCGGTCGCTTCCACAGCTAGATCAAACCTGGAGTGCTTGCTAAAGGTCTCAAGCATATGATTCAGAAAACCTATTGGAGTATTTACCCGGCAAATTCCGGTGCCATCTAGGTTTAGACTTACCTTAATTGAAGTCTCTTTAGTTGTCCTGGTTTTTGTTGAACTTCTCATAGATTATGAATTTTACAATCGCCGAGCAAAGAGTGTTATAAGGGTCTTTGAGATTTAGCTTTATCTCTCTATCGGCCAGTGTAAGAACTTCCAAAAGATGCCTTACCCTTCCAAAGGGGGCTTTGAGGTAGGCTTCAAATTTATTTGACAGTGGAGGCTTTAAATCAAGCGCGATAAATGCCTTTTCTTTGGGAATGCCTTTAGAGATAAGAAAGTGGGTTAGATAAAGCCTTAGAGTAATTGACAAGAGCCCTGAGAGGATGAGCATAGATGCGCCGAAGGCGCGCTTTGAATATTCATATGCTTTATCAAAATCTGCGCCAAGTAGGGCATCAAGAAGCTCAAGAGTGTGAAACTCGCCCTCTGGTGGCAGAAGGCTATAGATAATGTCCGTGTCTATTTGCTTAATCCCGAGAGAGGAGAGTTTTTCTAATTCAAAGCGCAGTTTTATAAGGTCTTTGCCGGTTCTCAGGATAAGCTCCTGAGTAGCTTGTGGGGTTATTGTTATGCCTAATTCTGATAGTTTATCTTGAATTAGCTTAATAAGAGTTTTCTGGTCCAGTCTTCGAGAGTGAATTAGAGGAATTTTCAAAGAAGATAGCTCGCCGAGGTCTTTTTCAGAGCTTGCATAACTGAGATGGAAAAAAATAGCGCCTGAGCGCTCTTTCGAGAGTTTATCCAGCTTTAAAATTGCATTATGGTCTTTAAAGAGGGCCTGGTGGGCATCTCTTATTAAAAAAACAGGTCTTTTATAAAGAAAACTTGTAGAGCTTAAAAGGAGCAAGAGGTCGCGGACAGCTATTTCATCACCCCATAAAACTGTAGCCTTATGGAGGTCTTTGAGGGCTGCTGAAAGCTGATCTACAAAGAAATTCTCCTCCCCGTAAATTAGGTAAACCCCTAGCGGATTTTTTATCTCTTGGGACTTTAGGAATTCTCTCAGTTGCATTAAGATTGCATAGCTTTTAGAAAATCCCGGTTGGTTTTGAACTTCTTGAGTTTTTCTATTAGAAATTCCATTGCCTCTACCGGGTCCATTGAAGCCAGAAACTTTCTAAGAACCCAAAGTCTTTGCAGTTCCCACTCCTCTAGTAAGAGCTCTTCTTTTCTGGTGCCTGATTTTTCTATGTTGATTGCAGGAAAGACCCTTCGCTCCATAAGGCGTCTATCCAGATGCAACTCCATATTGCCCGTGCCCTTGAACTCTTCGTAAATAACATCGTCCATCTTTGAACCCGTTTCAATAAGGGCCGTTGCAATAATGGTTAAAGATCCACCTTCTTCTATGTTTCTTGCTGCGCCGAAGAACTTTTTGGGGCGCTGAAGAGCTGTGGCTTCTATACCGCCTGTTAGGACCCTACCCGTAGGCGGGGTAACCGCGTTTGCAGCTCTTCCAAATCGCGTCATTGAATCAAGCAGGATAACGACATCCTGCTTTAGCTCCACCATCCTGCGGGCTTTTTCCATAACGAGCTCTGCAACCTGCATGTGCCTTTCCGGGGGCTCGTCAAAGGTTGATGCAACCACCTCTGCCCCATCGCCGACTATTCGGCGCATTTCAGTAACTTCCTCAGGGCGCTCGTCTATCAGGAGGATAATTAAATAAACCTCGGGGTGATTTTGGATTATGGCTTTTGAGATTTTCTGCAAAAGGACCGTTTTTCCAGCCTTTGGCGGTGCTACTATCATAGCCCTTTGACCTTTGCCAATCGGGCTAATAAGACTCAAAAGTCTCGTAGAGAGCTCGCTCTGGGTTGTTTCAAGGTTAAACCTCTGAGTTGGGTGATAAGGAGTGAGCTTTTCAAAAACAGGTCTTGACTTTAAAACTTCCGGGTCAGGGGGTATTGAGTTGACAGATTCTATCCTTATAAGAGCCCTGTATTTTTCTTTATCCTGGGGGGGGCGAGCAAAGCCGATGATGGTGTCGCCTGTTCTTAAATAAAAGCGCTTTATTTGCGAGGGGGCAACATACACATCGCTTGGGCTTTGCATGTAGTTGTTTTCCTGACTCCTTATAAATCCATAGCCTCCGTCCTGAATAATTTCTAGCACTCCTTTGACAAAAATCAGACCCTCCTCGCGTGCCTGGGTTGCCAGAATTTTCTCAATAAGCTCTTCTTTTCTTAAACCTGTGACGCGCGAGAGCTCAAGCTCTCTGCCTATACGCTGGAGCTCACCAAGGGAGAGCTTTTTAAGCTCTTCAAGTCCATAAACTTTCCTCTCTTTGATTTCCATTAAAACCTCCTCACTTTCCAATACAAAAGCGAGAAAAAATCTCAGAAAGAAGGTCTTCGCCCGGACTTATGCCGAGCAATTCCTCAAGCGCACTCGTAATTTCTCTAAGCTCAACCATCAGGATTTCCGGGAAAATTTCACCTGCCTGAAGTTTATCTACCGTAGATTTTAGCACCTCTTCAGATTTTTTCAAGTGGTTTAATTGTTTGCTTGATAGCAAAATAGCGGAACAGTCCCCAAAGACCCCAAGGCGCGAAATAATCTCGTCTATGAGAGAGTCTATACCCTCGCCCGTAAGGGCGCTTACTTTTATTCCTTCTTTGTGCATTGGATGAATCCCGAGGTCTGATTTGTTAAGGACTTTTATGTAATTAGTTCCTTCGAGGAGACTCTTTATGTATAAATCCCCCTCACAGGGGGGCAAAGAACCATCAACAACATGAATAGATAAGTGCGCCTGCTTTAGCTTCTGTATAGACCTTTTTACGCCTTCTGATTCTATTGAGTCCTCTGTGGAGCGAATTCCCGCGGTATCAAAAAGCGTTATCAAAAACCCAGAAAGCCTTAAAGACTCGCTTATAAAATCTCTGGTAGTGCCTGCAACAGGAGACACTATAGAGCGTTCAAACCCAAGAAGACGGTTAAAGAGAGAGGACTTACCCGAGTTTGGCAAGCCAACAAGAGCTATGCTAAACCCACCTCTTATGAAATCGCCTGCCCTGGCGCTCTTTAAAAGAGATTGCACTTGAGAAAGTATTTTATTAAAAGCATCAAGTATCTCTTCGTGAGAGAGCGTGGGAATACCCTCTTCGGAGAATTCTATCTGAGCCTCAAGATATGCACTTAGTCTCAATATCTCCTCGCGCAAAGGAAGCAGCTTGTGTGAGAGTTCTCCTTGTAGCTGACGCATTGCGCTCTCCAATGCAAGATGGGTTTTTGCGCTTATGATATCCGCCACGGCAGAGGCCTGTGTCAGGTCTATTTTTCCATTCAGGAAAGCTCTTTTGGTAAACTCTCCCGGCAGAGCCAGACGAATACCAGCATCTATAAATAGCTCAAGAACTCTATTTAAAAGCAAAGGGTTTCCGTGCAGACTAAGCTCCAGCATATCCTCGCCTGTGTAGCTTTTGGGAGCTTTGAAAAAGGTGGCTATACCCTCATCTATGATGTTGCCATTGGAAGGATTTAGGACCTTAACCATCGTAGAGCGCCATGGCTTTAGTTGCGAGCGAAAGCGAAGAAAGCCAGAGGTCAGGGATAATAAATTAGCCCCAGAAGCACGAATTACTCCTATAGCAGACTCTCCAGAAGGTGTAGCTATTGCGACAATTGGCTCTCTTTGGTGCATGATTTATATTATGGACAGTTCTTTCAAAGGGGCTTTTAGTAAAATTGGCGAGAGTTTATTGCAAAAGCACATACAGGATTTACTAACTCAGCTTGAAAAATCACCAGATGACGGAGAACTTTTATTTAAGTTAGGCGTTGCATATGTGCGCACGGGAAATGTCTCAAAAGCCAGAGAGATATACAAAAAACTAAGAGAGATAAATACTTCGCTCGCCAAAGAGTTAATGGAGATAATTTATTCATAAGGAGCTTGCGCGCTCTTTTATGCTCTCAAGGTCGGGATAGGGAGTTGGCTTTGCAAAGTAAAAGCCCTGAAGGTAGTCCACTTCCATACTTAGCAAAAACTCCAGCTCTTCTTGTTTTTCTACGCCTTCTGCCAAGACCTTTATGCCAGCTTCCTTACAAGCCTTTACAAGACCTCTGACAACTGCCCTTTTCATACTGTTTGAATGAACATCTCTTACAAGCTGCATATCAAGCTTTGCAATATCAGGCTTTATCTCTGTTAGCTGATAAAGACCTGAATAGCCAGCTCCCACATCATCCAGGGCTACTTTAACGCCCTCTACCTTCATAAAGTCGCGAATCATCCTGAGACTAGAGAGGTTCATACCCTCATATTCGTCAATTTCCATCACTATACGCGAAGGGGTGATATTTTTCACCTCAAGAGAGGAGATGATTTCACCTACATTCTCAATAGGGTTTCTGAGAAATTTAGGATGAAAGTTTAAAAACAGATTAAAGCGCGTAAGACCGCGGCGCCTGTACTCTAAAAGCGCCTTTTCACGGCAAAAGTGGTCGGTAAGATGCGCAACCCTGTCGCTGACTTTAAAGAGTTTGTATACAGGCACCTGCGCTCTGCAAAGCGCCTCAAAGCCATATATGTCTTTTGCTTTCACATCTATTATTGCCTGAAAGTAAGTTTCAGAAGAGCCAAGAGTAGAGGACAGGTTATTGTATAGATGCACTTCAAGAAAGTCGTCTAGAAAGGTTGATTTAAAACCAAGCTCTAGCATTCTATCTGGAATCTGTATATCCTCCTGACTTGCCCTGACTATCTTTATAGACTGGCGAAGTTTTTCAGGCATAGAGCTGGCGCTTGCTATAAACTCTACATCCTCACAGACGGCTATTATGAGCTGTCCTCGTTTCGTGTAGGGAATGTCCTCACTTTTTAGGTAGAACTCTAAATCTTCAAGTCCTTCCTTTGCATATATTACCAGCATTTCTTTTCTGATTTTTTATAGCATACATTCTCTTATCGGCAACTTCTATCAGGGTATCAAGCGTTTTTCCATCTTCTGGATAGCAGGCAAAACCAATCGAGGCAGAAACAGGTAAAGAGACTCTCTCGCGCGCGCTCTGGAGCGCTTCTTCAATACGCTGGGCAATTATCAAAGACTCTGAACAAAGCTTTATAAGACAAAGCAAAACAAACTCATCACCTCCTATTCTAACTATAACATCCTGACGGGATCTGGCAGAGCTTATAAGAGCATTGCCTACGGTCTTTAGAAGAAGATCACCCTTTTCGTGCCCCATAGTGTCGTTGACATACTTAAGACAATCTACATCAACGAAAAATATGGCAAACTGAATATCAAAAGCTATAAGGCGCTTGACTTCAGATTTAAATACCTCTTCAAAAAACAGTCTGTTTCTTGCTCCGGTAAGAGGGTCCACATAAGCTTTGTTAGAGCTTTTGCGAAAAGAACTCGCAAAAGCATAGTTGTAAAAAAATATAGCAGCTAAAATGACGTATGAAAGCGCAACCAGAGGCTGTTTTACAGAAGGGTTATAGGATGATATGAAGTTTGCAGCGGACATCAGAAGAAAAGACGAAGAGTACAAAACAGCGAGTTTTCTTAGTAGCTTAAAATCAGTTGTTAGACCTACCGCCAGGAATATCATTGCGAAAAAAAGACCTGCGTAGCTCTCCCAGTCCATTTGCTGCTAAAATTATACAGTGGGCAACAAACTTCTGGAAAACCTGCAAAAAAGATTTAGCCCCCTGATAGAACTAGATTATAAAAACCCCCTTGAGCTACTGATTGCAGTTATACTTGCTTCGCAATCCACTGACAGAAAAGTAAATCAGATAACAAAGAGGCTTTTTGAGGTTTGCAAAACCTGCGAGGACTACATGAATATACCCCTTGAAGAGCTAGAAAACTTAATAAGAGAAGTAAATTATTACAAGACAAAAGCAAGGCGGATAAAATTAGCCTGCTTAAAGATTGTTGAGGAATTTGGTGGAAAAGTTCCAGACAGTATGGAAAACCTGCTTAAATTGCCAGGAATCGGAAGAAAGAGTGCGAATGTAATTCTTTATAACGCCTTTGGTAAAAACGAAGGCATAGCGGTGGATACTCATGTAAGTAGGGTCAGTCAAAGACTGGGTCTTACAAAGCATAAAGACCCTAAAAAGATTGAGCTTGATTTAATGGAGATTTTTGACCAGAAAGACTGGGGAAAAGCGTCAAATCTGCTGGTGTTGCTAGGAAGATATATCTGCACTGCCAGAAAACCAAAGCACAATGAATGCCCACTTTTTGAAAACTGCCCTTCAAGATGCTTGGCGTAATAGGAGGAAGCGGGCTTTACTCTTTTCCAGGGGCTGAGATAATTAAAATCTTAGATAGTTCTACACCTTTTGGAAAGCCATCAGGCAAAATCTACATAGTAAGAGTGGATAATTCTGAAATTGCCTTTTTGGCAAGACATTCAGAAGAGCATAGCTTGCCACCTCACAGAATTCCACACAGAGCAAACCTCTGGGCGCTTAAAACCTCAGGAGTTGACAGAATAATTGCCATTTCTGCAGTTGGAGCAATTGACGAAAGTTTAAGCGTAGGTGAAATACTTATTCCTGAAGATATCATAAACTTCTCAAGGCACGAGACCTTTTACGAAGGAACGCCAATTGAGGTAGAGGGCGATGACCTTCCTGCAAAGCTCATAAGAAGAGGCGCTATCGTGCATGTTGACTGCAGCGATATTTATTGCAAAGAGATGAGAGAGTCTATAAAAAGAGCTTTAAAAGAGCTTGGAACTAACTATCAAGATGGCGGAATTTACGCATGCACTCATGGTCCAAGGTTTGAAACCCCTGCGGAGATAAGAGCTCTTGAAAAACTTGGTGCAAGCGTTGTTGGAATGACCGGCGGACCTGAAGCCACGCTTGCAAGAGAACTGGGAATTTGCTATGCAAAAGTATGCATAGTTACAAATCTTGCAGCTGGCAAAAGCAGGAGCAAATTAACCGCCACAGAGGTTACAAAGGTGGTATCTCAAAAGCTAGATACTGTCAAAGAGGTGATTTTCAGACTATCTAACGACTCTGGTTATAAAAGCTGTCAGTGTGAGAAGTATCTTCAGGAGGCTCATTTAAGCTAAAATTAACAAGCTGGTCAATGTAGTAAGGTCTTTGAGACTTAATTGAGTAATAGATTCTCACAAGTAGTTCGGCTAAAATGCCAGTTGAGAGAAGCTGAATGCCCGCAAGGACGCACATAATACCCATTAGAAGAAGGGGTCTATCACCTATATCCTGATTTAAAAAGAGCTTGATAAATATTAAGTAAGCTATAGACAAACTGCCAATAAAGAACAAAATAGCGCCAAAGGAGCCAAAAACGTACATGGGTTTGCTGATATATTCGTTTAAAAACTTCACCAAAAATATATCAAGCAAAACCCTAATGGTTCTGCCTATGCCGTATTTTGACCTGCCATAGAGTCTTGGGTGGTGTTTAACAGGCACTTCGGTGATTTTTGCGCCAAGTCTTACGCCAAGAGCGGGCAAGAATCTATGTAAATCACCATAGAGCTCAAAATTTTTAACAACATGGGAGCGATAGGCTTTGAGGGTGCAGCCAAAGTCATGAAGCTTTATGCCGGTAACTTTTGATATAAGCCAGTTTGCAACCATCGAGGGCAGGCGCCTGGTGAGAAAAGGGTCTTTGCGGTCTTTTCGCCAGCCACTTACTATGTGATAGCCGTCATTTAAGACCTGTATGAGCTTTGGGATGTCAGAAGGGTCGTTTTGAAGGTCTGCGTCCATAGTGATGATGATATCTCCCTTTGCAAACTCAAAGCCCGCATAGAGGGCTGAGGTTTGACCAAAGTTTCTCTTAAAGCGAATGAGCTTGACCTTGGGGTCTTTTTCAGCCAAAGACATCAAAATCTGCCATGAACTATCAAAAGAGCCATCGTCGATAAAGATAATTTCGTGCTCAAAAAGCTCTGCCACTGGCTTTAGCTTTTCGTAGAGCCTGTTGAGGTTTTCTTCTTCATTATAGACCGGGATTACTATCGAAATTAGCACAGTTAAAGATTATATACCGTAAAAACCCGGGGATGAGAGTATAACTTTGGTTTTTGAACCATTTTTTATGATGGAATCTACCTTATAGTCAAGAAAGTTTATCCTCTCAAGGGAGTTTAGATCCGGGCAGTATTCGGCTATGTATCTAAGACAGTAAGCAAGATGTCTTCTTGGGTCTTTTATAGGGGTTTGTTTTTTGTAAAAAAGAAACTCTATAGTTTCACTCACCTGAGCTTCTTTTATTAAAGACCTTTCAAAAGCGCTGCAGAAAATAAAAACCCTGGAGCCTTTTAGTCTTTCTTTTGCTATTTCTTTGACTTTTTTGGAGATGTTTTTAAGCTCTTGCCAGCTATATGGGTGGATATAGACGCACTCTTTTGGGGATAAAATACCAAAAACGGGAGACAAAACCAGAGAATTATCCAGAATAAAATCCCTAACAGGTGGTGGCAAAGCAGGCAGGTCAAGACTTTCCCAGAAAGGGCCTTTAAGGAGTCTCCAAAGGGGCAAAAGCCTATTATCGCTCTTTGTAGAAACTATCGAAGGGGGTGGGGCTTTGGAGCTGCAGTCTTTCAGGCTTATTTTTGACTGCTTTTTGCTATGAGGAAGCAGAAAAACTATCACGGTAGATATTCTAAGTTATGAGACTGAAAAAGTCCCTTGGGCAACACATATTAATATCCAGAGGGGTCTGTCAAGCGATTGCAGAGTTTTTAAACCCTGAGGAAGAAGATGTTCTTATTGAAATAGGTCCCGGGACAGGTTCTTTGACCATAGAGGTTTTAAAATTTAACTTCAAAAGACTTCATCTTGTTGAAATAGACCAGAAAATGCTGGAAAAACTTCTATTTATAGAAGACAAAAGGGTTTATTTTCACCATGCAGATGCGACGAGCTTTGATTTTTGCTCTTTAAACTCTGAGGTTAGGGTTTTTGGAAATTTGCCTTACTGCGCCTGGAGCGGGATAATTGTTAACTTTATCCTCCACAAAAACTGCATAAAAGACGGGCTATTTCTTCTTCAGAAAGAGGTTGCTCAGAATTTGCAAAAAGAGAGCTCTTTGATGTCTGTTTTTGTAAGAAGCTTTTTTAAAGTGGAGTATTTAATGACGGTGCCGGGCAGGTTCTTTAGACCCGTGCCAAGGGTGCAATCCGGGCTTATAAGACTTCAAAAGCACAAAGACACAGAGCTGGATTTAAAAAGCTACCTGAGATTTTTAAAAGAGGTCTTTAAAAAACCAAAGGCACAGCTTTGTAAGAAGTTAGATGCTGAGTTGCTTGAGTCTCTTGGTATAGAGCCTACCAAAAGAGTGCACGAGTTAAAGCCAGAGGACTTTTTGAGACTGTTTTTAGAGGGGGGGCAGCGGGGGGAACTCCCCCCGCGTTTATGAGATAATAAAAAAGATGAAAGGGACTGTTTATTTAAATGCTCAGACGCGCCTTGTAGTGATGGGAATAACAGGCCGTGAGGCTTCGCAGGTTGTTACCGAGTCTGAAGCCCTGTATCCGGGGTTTGTTCTTGCGGGGGTAACCCCGGGTAAAGGTGGGAGCTATGTTGGGAACATAAGAGTTTATAACTCCGTGAAGCAGGCAATTTCAGAGCATCCGCAGATTAATGCAGGGCTTATTTATGTTCCGCCTGCTTCTGTTAAAGATGCGGTCATAGAGCTCCTTGATGCAAATATAGGGCTTATTTACATAATAACAGAGCATGTTCCTATAAGGGATACGGTGTATTTTTACCACTATGCGCGCGAAAAGGGCGCAAGGATAGTTGGACCTACCTCTCTTGGGTGCATAGTGCCTTCTATTCCTGCAAGGATAGGGGCAATTGGAGGTAAAGACCCAAGCATTGCCTATGCGCCGGGGGGATTGGTGATACTTTCAAAGTCGGGGGGACTGACCACAACCACTGCAGAGATGTTTAAAAGAAGAGGCTTTGGGGTTTATATGGCGCTTGCGCTTGGGGGGGATGTAATCTCCTGCACCACCTTTGAAGACGCTTTAGAAGCCATAGCAAACGACGAAAATGTAAAGGGGGTTATTATCCAGGGGGAAGTTGGAGGCTCTTACGAAGAGCAGGCAGCCAGCAAGATTTTAGAGCTTTATAAAAAAGGTCAGTGGAAAGTGCCGGTTGCCGCTTTTGTTGCGGGTAAGTTTCAGGAAAAACTCGAAGGGGTAGCCTTTGGTCATGCCGGGGCAATAGTTGAGCGAGGAAGGGGCAAAGCAACGGACAAGATAAAGGCCTTTGAAGAGGTCGGAAAGAAAACCGGGCTGGTGAAAGTTGCAAATTTCTATCACGAGCTTGTAAACTGCATTATAGAGCTTGGGGTTGAAAGAGACTTTGAAGACTCTGCGCCGGGCGGAAGGGTAAAGCCTCTTTATTCAACGATATGAAGCTCAAATTCGCAAACTTTAAAATGAATATGACCCCTTCAGAGCTCAGGGAGTATCTAAAAGTCATACTTCCTGAGATAAAAGGGCTTGAAAAAGGGGTTGCTTTTTTTGCGCCCTGTGCGAGTCTGTTTGTTTTTAAGGATTTTGAAGGTGAATTTGCAATAGGAGCTCAGAACTTTTACTTTGAAAAAAAGGGCGCATATACAGGGGAGGTTTCTCTAAGGATGTTAAAAGAGCTAAATGTCAGCCTAGCTCTCGTTGGACACTCTGAAAGGCGTCAGATTTTTGGCGAGAGCAACGAAGTTATTGCTAAAAAAGTCAAATCAGCGATAGAAGAAAGCATACAGCCTGTGCTTTGCGTTGGCGAAAGTCTTGAGGAGCGTCAGGCAGGGGTAGCCTTTGAGGTCGTAAAATCTCAGCTAAGATTAGCCCTTGGGGATATCCAGAGCCTAGAGAGATTGATAGTCGCTTATGAGCCTATCTGGGCAATAGGGAGTGCAAACCCGGCAAAGCCCGAAGACGCCCAGCAAATGCACCAAATTATAAAAGACAGCGTAAAGGCGCTTTACTCTCAGGATATTGACATAAAGGTTCTTTATGGCGGAAGTGTAAGCGCAGAAAACGCCGAGGAGTTTCTCAAAATGCCGGATGTGGATGGTTTGCTGGTAGGGGGTGCCAGCCTAGACCCTGTGAAGTTTGCGAAGATAGTAAAGGCTGAGCCCTAAAACCCCAAGAATTGGGGTATATATAATTATAGAAGCCCCAAAGCTGACATTTGTTTTCTCAAGGAGCGTGGAGAAAATATTAAGCAAAAGCCAATGAAAAGTAAAAATTATGAAAAAAACCAGAAGCGAAAACCGCCAGGAGCGAAAAGATATCCCAAAAGCAATGCAGATAAAGCTACAAACAAACACAGCAAGGGAATTTAAAACCCTTATAGTAGCTTCTTTTAAAAACTGTCTGTGATTGAGTCCAACTTTTTTACCTACAGAAGAGAGCAAAATAAGCTCGCCCATAGAGAGCTCTTCGGGTCTTTTTGCAAGTTGACCCACCCTTTCAAGAACCACATAGCTGTAGCTAAGGTCTTTAACACTCTCCTGACCCGAAAGAAGGTCAAGCACTCTGGCTGAGTTTAGCTTAAGACTATCACCCAGCCACACCCCCTCTTTGCTCTGAACCAAACTTTTTATAACATAGTCTTTAAGCTCAAGCACCGAGGCGTCGTAGACTTTGCCCGTAGAGAGGTCAACTATCCCAAAGTGATAAAAGAGGGTGCGCTCTGGAAATTTCTGAACGAGCCACAGGTCTTTTATAATCCCCCCGGGCTTTTGGGATATGCTAAGCCTTGATTGCCCATAAGGGTATGTCTGAAGGGCTATTATGAATGAAAAAAGTGTTAGGAGCGCGCCTATCGGCGCAAAATAAAGGGCAAGCCTGAGAGGAGACATCCCAAACCCCGAAAAGGCAAGGTCAAGACGCCTCTTTTGAAGGCTCCTAAGAACCAAAATACAGGAAATTGAAGCGACAAAAGGCATAGCATAAAATAAAAAAACAGGCAAAGACCACAAAAACAGCTCAAAAAACACCCTTCCAGATAGGATTGAATCTCCTATTAAATATATTTGCAAAATTCCCACCAGGATAAGAGTTAGAGCAAATGCATACTTAAGAGCTGTGAAGAAAATAAATCTAGTTAGCACGGAGCTTTAGCATCGCAACTCTAAAAAAGATAAGATACATCGGCAAAAGGGCATCCCAAAAATGCGTAAAAACAGAAGATAGCAAATGCCACCCAAGCATCATCAAAAATGGCAAAATAAGAGCATTTTCCCGGCTCAATCTAACAGAGAGTAAAAACCTAAAGTATCTGACCCACAAAATTAAAATGCCAGCAAGACCTAAAAGCCCTTTCTCAACAGTTTCAGAGATAAAAAACACAGACTCATAGGTGCCACCTACATGGCTTGGGGGGTTTAATCTACTGCCCGGCAGGATGCCATTGCCAAAAATTAGCGAAAACCAGCGCCCTTCTTTGAGCGAGATTGAAATAATTTCAAGACCTCTCAGGGCAAGCTCTAATCTGTTGCTTGAAAACCTATCAAAAGAAGACAGATTAAAACCATCAAGCAAAGAGCCAAAGCGGGGGTCTTTTAAAAAGACAATCAAACTAAGACCAATAGCAAGGGCAAAAACGCCAAAGGAATAAGTCAGAGCTTTTCTTTTTGGAAAAAACATAAAAAAACTAATAACAACTATCAAAAAAAGCGCCACTATAGAAGAGCGCCTTGCGGTCAAAATCACCACAAAAGCAAAAACAAAAGCCAGAAAGAGATAAGAAATCCTGCCACTTTTTATAAAAAGAGCAAGAGCGGATAGGCAAAAAAGACTATAAAAAGCACCCGTTTCAAACCACCCGCCCCATATAACGCTCGGCTCAGAGGTTTTAAGATAAGTATATAAAGAATACGGCAAGATCATTAACCCTGTCAAAATAATTAACCTATTTATAAAAAGCTCATTCAAACGGAAAAACCTTCCAAGAGAGAAGTTAAACAGCAAAAGACTTCTTTCCATGGATAGCAAAATGCCATGGGGTGCATAAACAAGTGTCGAGAGATTTAAAGAAATAGCATGCAAAGACAGAGGCAAGAATAGACCGCTTTTGTCGCGCCTAAGCAGATAAAGAGCTAAAGGGAATAAAAGTATCATCAGGGCTTCAAAGGCGCTTATGGATAAAAGCCCGGAGAGGTAAATGAGAGCTATCACGACCTTTAAGTATGTTAAGATATTTCTTATGGATATAAAGCAGGCGATGACGATAAATATGACGTTTTTGATTCAGATGGGGATATTCATAGTTTTTACTATTTTGGTAAACTATGTTTTTGTTAAACCCTATATGAAAGTCATCAAAGAGCGCGAAGAAAAAACAAAGGAAAATCTCTCAAACGCACAGGAGCTAAAGCAAAAGGCTCAGGAAATGTTTATGGAAGCAGAAAATCTCTTAAAAGAGGCGAGACTTGAAGCCCAGAAGATTCTCGAACAGGCAAGAATAGAAGCAGAAAAAGTCAAAAACGAGATAATATCAAAAGCAGAAGCGGAGTTTGAAAAAGAACTCAAATCAAAACTACAGGAGCTCGAGCTAGCCCTTGAAGAGGAAAAGAGAAAACTCTCTGAAAAATCCTCAGAACTTGCAAGCGAGCTAAAGAGTAAAATCCTGGAGGATGTAGCATGAGCGAGGCTTTTTCATATATCTGGAAAGGCTTCAATCTTGCTCTTTTGATTATTTTAATTATCTGGTTTGGCGGAAATAAAATCAAAAGTGCCTTTTCTAGCTTTAAGTCCGGCCTAACAGAGGATTTTTCCAGCTCAGAGCTTGAATTAAAACAGGCACAGGAAGAGCTAAATAGAGCGAAAGACTATCTTGAAGACTCAAAAAGAAGGTCAAGAGAGCAGATTGAAATAACGAGAAAAACTGCACAAAACTCCATAGAGCAGGCAAAAACTCACGCAAAGCAAATCGCAGAAAGATTGGACTTAAAACTAAAGCAAGAAATAGAAATTCGTTCAAGAAAAGCAAGAGAGGAACTGGCTTTATATGCTCTAAAACTTGCAAAATCAGAAGCTAAACTTAAGCTAAAGCAATACTTTGAAGAAAACCCTCAAAGGGATGAAATCTACATCCAAAAAGCGCTAAAATCCATATCATGAAGAGTGTAAAGCTCGTAATAGGTGCAGTTTCAAACCTAAGTGACGAAGAGCTTTTAAAGTTTGAAGCCCTTTTGAATGCATTGCATCTTCTTTACAGAAAAGAAACAGAACTCAGAAACTTTCTCCTGAGTCCTTTTGTCGAAAAGTCAAAAAAGATGGAGTTTTTAAATGAGCTTAGCTCCATGGCAGGACTTGAAAAGAGTGTAGATAGAGCCCTTGAGCTAATTTTAGAGCTGGGGCTTTTGCCAAAACTTGCTGAAATAAGAAGGTCTTTGTTAAACAGACTGAAATCAACATCCAGCGCGACTTTGATCCTTGCAAGAGAGCAAAGCCCTGAGATTGTAGAAAACATCAGAAAAAAAATAGAAGACATTACAAACAGACGATACATTTTAAAAGTTTCCTATGACCCGGAGCTAATAGGCGGGTTTATTTTTGTTAGCCCAAACATTTTAATTGACGCATCTATCAAAAACTCTCTTGAAAAGGTGGGATAAAATGGAAAGAACTCTTGTAATTATAAAACCAGACGCATTCAGCTTAGGTGCAACCGGGAAGATTATCGACAGGTTTATCTCTGAAGGCTTTAGCATAAGAGCTCTAAAGATGCTAAAGCTGACAAAAGAGCAAGCAGAGAGCTTTTACTATGTCCATCGCGAGAGAGGGTTTTTTAAAGAGCTTGTGGAATTTATGAGCTCGGGTTTTGTTGTTGCGATGGTGCTTGAAGGCCAGAACGCAATTCAGAGGGTTAGACAAATCATAGGCCCAACAGATTCAGAAGAGGCAAGAAAGGTCGCACCAAACTCCATAAGGGCTCTCTTTGGCACGGACAAGGGCAAAAACGCCATCCATGCTTCTGATTCCTCAGCTTCCGCAAACTTTGAGATAAGCTTTATCTTTTCAGGGCTTGAGATACACTAAGCACCAGCTCTTTAAGAGCTTCTATGTAAAGAGGGTGTGTCTGCAATGTCTTTATTCTTACAAACTCAGCACCAAGATTTGAAGCGATGTTTCCGTAGATGTAATCCATCTCATAAAGGGTTTCTGAATGCTCACAGGTAAAAGAAATCGGAATCATCGCAATTTTGCGATGACCTTCCTCAATGACCCTTTTTAAAACATCTTCCGTGAAAGGTCCTACCCAGCCATTTGGACCGACTCTACTTTGATAAGAGAGTGCATACGGGTTTGAAAAGTTTTGCATCACTAGCTCTACGGTTTTTTGTATCTGGAAAACATAAGGGTCGCCCCTTTTTACCAGACTCTCTGGAAGACTGTGAGCGCTGAAGATAAAAAAGTAGTCGCTTGGGTCTTTTAGCTGATTTAGAATTAGCTCGGTCATGGCGCTAATATAAAGAGGGTGGTCAAAGTAGCAGTTTATAAACTTCACCGGAAACTCATAAGATACAAAAGAGCCCTTTACTCCAGCGTAGCTAAAGTAAGGTCCCGGTCTACAGGCTTTTAAGACCCTCATAAGCTCTTTAAAAGAAGAGCCGGTCGTAACCTTGCTGTAGTGAGGATATAAGGGCAGTGCAATAAGGGCTTTTAGCTCCTCAATTGGCAAGGAGTTTACAGCTTCTGGAATCATCGGATGCCAGTATCTTAGGCCAACCACTACTTTATAGTCGCTTCCGAGAGCTCTCTCAAGAGCTTTTGCCTGAGCCATGGTTTGCTCTTTTTGAGGGGATTTGCCTCCCATAAAGCGATAGTATTTCATGGTTCTTTTTGCTCTCAGGCGAGATATGGCAAAAGCAAGCGGAAGCCTGATAAAGCCAGGCAAAGGGATGATATCTCTATCAGAAAATAGGTTATATAAAAAGGGTTCAACGGCGCTTAAACTATCGGGACCACCGAGATTTAACAATATGACACCTATCATAAACACAAATTTAACACAAAAGACTATGCTTTACTCGCCCCCGTCAGGGGGCGGTTTTGTCTTTAAAAAAGTTAATAGTTTTTGAAAGTCCGGTCTTTATGTCAGTTGTTGGATTCCAGCCAAGGAGGGTTTTTGCAAGGGTTATATCAGGGCATCGTCTCTGAGGGTCTTCGGGTCTTGAATCAAGGTGGATAATCTTTGAAGAGCTTGAGCTTATTTTTAGAATTTCCCTTGCAAGGTCAAGGATTGAAATCTCATCAGGGCTTCCTAAGTTGATGATAATGCCGGAAATATCCTCCTTGGTAGAGAGTAGATATAGCCCAAGCACCATATCCTCGATGTAGCAAAAACTCCGGGTCTGCGTGCCATCGCCGTGGATTTTCAAAGGTTCGCCTTTAAGAGCACTTGATATAAAACTCGGAACCACCCTGCCGTCACTGAGACGCATCCTGGGTCCATAGGTGTTAAAAATCCTTGCTATGCGAACATCTATAGAGTGCTGGCGGTGATAAGCCATGCAAAGAGCTTCTGAAAAGCGCTTGGCTTCGCTATAGACGCTTCTGGGTCCTGTTGGGTTTACATATCCAAAGTAGCTCTCTGGCTGTGGATGGACCTGCGCCTGACCGTAGATTTCAGAAGAGGAAGCAAACAAATACCTGGCACCTTTTTGCTTTGCAAGACCGAGGGTATTGAAAGTGCCTAAAGAGTCAACTTTCATGGTGTGAATTGGATGTCTTGCATAGTCCTCGGGCGAAGCGGGGCAGGCAAGGTGGATAACCAGGTCTATCCTGCCCTGAACATAGATGTAGTTAACAACATTGTAGTGAATAAAGTCAAACCTTCTATCTCTTAAAAGATGGGCTATGTTGTCCTCGCTTCCTGTCAGGAAGTTATCCATTCCTATGACGTTGTGGCCTTCAGAGATAAACATCTCACAAAGATGAGAGCCTATAAAGCCCGCACAGCCAGTTATTAAAACATTTAAATGGCCCTTCATCTACCTGTGGGGTAATACTCAAAGCCCATTTGCTTTAATTTAGATGGGTCGAAGATGTTTCTCCCGTCAAAGATTATGGGAAGTTCCAGAAGTTCTTTTACCTTTTCAAGATCAGCGCTTTCAAATTCCTGCCACTCTGTTATTATCAAAAGCGCATAAGCGCCCTTTAAAGCGTCGTATTTATCATTTGCATAGAAAATGCTTTCGCAGGCTGGAAAAAGGCGCGAAAAGTTTGACATCGCTTTCGGGTCATAGAGGCGCAAATTAGCGCCTTGTTTTAAAAGCAGATCCACGACCTTTATAGACGGGGCTTCCCTTATGTCGTCTGTATTTGGCTTAAAAGACAGTCCCCATATTGCCAGAGTTTTGTCTTTGATGCTCCAGAGCACTTCTTTGACTTTCTGAACAAAGTGTGTTGCCCTTAGAGAGTTTATTTTTTCAACCTCGCGAAGAAGCCCAAAGTCAACGCCGTAATCCTGAGCTATTTTTATAAATGCCTTTAAATCCTTTGGAAAACAAGAGCCACCAAATCCAAGCCCTGCATTGAGAAAGGCTCTCCCTATTCTTTTATCAAGCCCCATCCCGTCTGCAACTACTTTTACATCAGCGCCCGCCTTTTCACAAAGGTTTGCAATCATATTTATGAAAGAGATTTTTGTCGCAAGAAAAGAGTTGCTTGCGTGCTTTATAAGCTCCGCTGTTGATGGGTCTGTAAAGATTATGGGACAATCAAAGTCTTTGTAGAGCTCTGATAGCAATTCTTTGGCTCTTTGGCTCTCTACCCCTATAACAATTCTGTCAGGTTTTAAAAAATCTTCTATGGCAGAGCCTTCTCTTAAAAACTCAGGGTTTGACGCAACTTCAAAGCTTGCCCCGCTGTTTTGCGAGTATCTTTCAAGGGTCTTTTTAATGAGCTTATGGGTATTTATAGGAACGGTCGATTTTTCCACCAAAAGCTTGTAGCCACTTGCGATTTTTGCACACTGCCTTGCGACCTCTTCCACCTGCGAGAGGTCAGCAGAGCCGTCAGGGTTTTCAGGAGTCCCCACGCATATAAAGATGATTTCAGAAAAATCAAGACCCTCTTTAAGCTCTCTTGTAAAAGAGAGCCTTTTCTCTTTCAGGTTTTGGTTTATCAACTCTTCAAGTCCCGGCTCGTAAATAGGGACTTTTCCAGAGCTTAAGAGCTCTACTTTGGTTTTTAGCTTCTCTACAATCAAAACCTCATGCCCAAGATGAGCAAAGCAAGCACCTGTTGTAAGACCTACATATCCTGCACCAACTACAGTTATCCTCACGGCTTTACATCCTCTCCGGGGCAGAAACCCCAATTAAATCAAGGCAGAGTTTGAGAGTTTCTTTAACTCCATAAAAAAGAGCAAGACGCTCAATTCTTAAACCTTCCTGTGTTATAACCCTGTGGTGATTGTAATACTTATGAAAGTAAGAAGATAGCTCAAGAAGATGATAAGTTATTATGTGAGGTGAGAAGCTCGCTTCTGCATCCTTTAAAACTTCCCCCGTCCAGAGACAAAGCCAGATTAACTCAAGCTCCTGCTCATGAGTTAAATATCTTAAAGAATCAATAAGCTGGTCTTCTCTTGGCAAGGCGCCAAATCTTGATAAAACCTCTCTCTCAACGCTACATACCCGCGCATAAGCATACTGGACATAAAATACAGGATTTTCGTTTACGTTCTTTTTTAAAATTTCAATGTCTATATCAAGAGGTGTATCGGGGTTTTTTGAAAGCAAGGCAAATCTAAGAGCGTCTTTGCCAACCTCATCAAGAACCTCGTCAAGGGTTATAAACTCCCCGCTTCGCTTTGACATTCTTACTTCTTGCCCGTCTCTTATCAGCCTTACCATCTGGACAAAGAGCACATAAAGCCAGCTATCTTTTGCACCAAGCGCCTTTAGGGCATTTTTAACTCTTGGTAAATACCCGTGATGGTCAGCACCCCATATGTTGACAGACAGATCAAAATCTCTCTCAAGTTTGTATAGGTGATAAACAATATCATTGGCAAAGTAGGTAAAGCTCCCATCACTTCGCCTCAAAACCCAATCCTTGCTATCACCAAGCTCAGAGCTTTTAAACCACAAAGCGCCATCTTTTTCGTAAATCAAATTCATATCAGAAAGTCTTTTGATAACTGCTTGCAAATTCTCCTCTTTAGCAACTTCCCTTTCGCTAACCCAGTTATCAAACCAAACCCCGAGCCTGCTAAGGCTTTTCCTTATGCCATCAAGGGTGATATTGAGCGAAAAATCTATCAAATCAGAGGGCAAAACCCCGTCTATTGATTTAAAAGCATTTAAAAACTCTTTTGCTATTTCCTTTATGTAATCGCCTCTATAACCTTCTTTTTCAAAAAGCTCCAGATACTCATCCTTGCAGTTAATACCCACAATCTCACAGGCTCTTACAAAAACAGAAACCGCCAAAAGCCAGACCTGAGTGCCGGCGTCGTTGATGTAATACTCTTTACTCACATCATGACCAAAGGCTGAAAGAATCCTGCAAAGAGCATCGCCAAAGACCGCACCGCGGGCGTGACCTAGGTGCAAAGGCCCGGTCGGGTTTGCACTGACAAATTCCACAAGCACCCTCTTTGGGCTCTGGACCTTTGGCAAAAGATAATCCCTGGGGCTCTTTATAAGCTTTGCAAACTCACGAGATAGAAAATCTTCTCTGAATTTAAAATTCAAAAACCCGCCTTCGGCGGATACTTCAAAATCCTCAGATTTAAAAGTCAAAGAGAGCTCCTTTGCCACTTCTTTTGGGTTTTTTCTAAGAGCTTTGGACATTATAAATGCAACATTTGAAGCAAGATGCCCTAAAGATGGGTCCTTTGGACGCTCTATAGAGAAGTTTAAATCCTGATTTAAGTGTCTATATACAAAATCCCTTAAAAAGCTCCTCAAAGTCTTGCCTCTTTAACTGATTTTTTTGAAAAAATGCCTGAGTTGATGCTGTAAAAAGCCTTCTGGAGCTCTATAAGTTGCTGAATGCCCGCAAGGGCCAGATTAAGAAGCTTGTCAAACTCCTCTTTGGTGCAGGAGTGCTCCTCGCCCATTGAGTGAACCTCTGAAATCCTGCCACTGCCGGTTGCAACTACGTTCATATCAAGCTGTGCAACTGAATCCTCGTCGTAGTTTAAATCAAGACAGATTTTAGAATCCACGAGCCCTACGCTAACTGCTGCCACAAAGTCCTTGATTGGCGTGGTGGATATTTGCCCTGATTCATAGAGCTTTATAACAGCGTCGCAAAGGGCAACGAAAGATCCCGTGACAGAGGCGGTTCTTGTGCCACCATCCGCTTGAAGGACATCGCAATCTATCCAGAAGGTTCTCTCCCCTATTTTTGTTAAATCAAGTGCGGTTCTCATGGCTCTGCCAATCATTCTCTGAATCTCGTGAGTTCTTCCGGATATTCGCCCCTGGACTGATTCTCGAGTATTTCTGGTATGGGTTGACCTTGGGAGCATCCCATATTCCGCGGTAATCCATCCCTGACCTTTACCCTTTAAAAAAGGGGGCACGCCATCCTGAATAGATACGGTGCAAATGACCTTGGTGTTTCCAAACTCCACAAGGACAGAGCCCTCGGGGTGTTTTAGGTAGTCTCTTATTATCCTTATGGGTCTTAGCTCTCCTGGCTTTCTGCCGTCTGGTCTCAGAGTCTGCACTTATAGCTTTGCTCCAAGGCTCTTTGCCTTTTCGACAACTTCTTCTATGGTGCCAACCATATAAAAAGCCTGCTCAGGCAAGTGGTCGTATTCGCCTGAGAGAATTTCTCTAAAGCTCCTTATAGTGTCTTCGAGTTTTACAAACTTTCCGGGCATACCTGTAAATTGCTCCGCAACGTGGAATGGCTGAGCCAGGAACTTTTGAAGTCTTCTTGCTCTATTTACGATTGCTTTATCTTCGTCAGAGAGTTCTTCCATCCCAAGGATTGCAATAATTTCCTGGAGCTCTTTGTATCTTTGGAGTATTCTCTTTACTTCCTGAGCAGTATCGTAGTGCTCCTGACCTAAATATTCAGCTGCAAGATATTTAGAGGTTGATTCAAGAGGGTCAATGGCCGGGTATATCCCAAGCTCTGCAAGTCTTCTTGCAAGAACAGTTGTTGCATCGAGGTGGGCAAAGACCGAATAAGGCGCAGGGTCAGTGATGTCATCTGCAGGCACATAAACTGCCTGAATAGAGGTCAAAGACCCCCTGCGGGTTGAGGTAATTCGTTCCTGAACCTCGCCCACGTCTGTGTTAAGAGTTGGCTGATATCCAACCGCTGAAGGTAATCTTCCAAGCAATGTGGAAACCTCTGAGCCTGCCTGAACAAACCTGAAGATGTTATCAATAAAGACCAGAACGTCCTGCCCCTCTTCGTCTCTGAAAAACTCAGCCATAGTGATGCCTGTTTGAGCAACTCTAAATCTAACGCCCGGGGGCTCGTTCATCTGACCATAAACCATAACCGTATATGGCAAAACCCCGGATTCTTTCATCTCGTGCCAGAGGTCATTACCCTCGCGGGTTCGCTCACCGACCCCTATAACGACCGAGAAGCCTTTATGAAACTTTGCTATGTTGTGAATGAGTTCTTGCATCAAAACCGTTTTGCCAACGCCAGCACCGCCAAAGAGACCTACCTTTCCGCCCTTAACATAAGGCTCAAGAAGGTCAATTACCTTTATGCCAGTTTCCAAAATCTCAACTTTGGTTGATTGCTCCTCAAGCGAGGGCGGGGTGCGAAACATGGGGCGCTTCTCTTTTGCCTCAACTGGACCTGCCTCGTCTATTGGCTGGCCCACGACATTAAATATCCTGCCAAGGGTTTCGCGCCCCACCGGGACCGAGATAGGTCCATCTAGATATTCAACCTCCTGACCTCTTATAAGCCCGTCTGTTGCGCCCATTGCAACTGCCCTTACCCTTCTATCGCCTATATGCTGACCTATCTCAAGATAGAGCTCTTCAGAAATCCATTCGCCACGGTCATTGACAAAGTTTCTTATGGTTTTGAGTCCATGGCGAACAGGCGGGAGCTGGTCTGACTCAAACTCAACATCTATAACCGGACCTATAACCTGGACGATTTTGCCCTTCATTTTAAAACCCTCCTGAAAATTATAGCCTCAAGAGCTTAAACTATAAAAAGTGACGGTCCAGATAGAGAGCCTAAAGCTTGAAGAAAACTGGTTTGAGCTAAAGGTATATGCCCCGGAGCTTAGCATCGCACTACCTGGGCAATACATGATAATACAGGTTTCTGAAACCTCAGAGAGAATACCCCTTATGATAACCGGCGTTTGGTCATGGGGAGTTAGCGCGCTTTTAAAAATCAGGGGCAAAAGCACGCTCTTTTTAAGCAGGGCAAAAGAAGCCTTTTGCGTAACCGGACCTTTGGGAAGACCCTTCCCGCTTGAAAGCTGTAAAAAAGCCCTTATATACGTAGAATCCTGGGGGCTGGCAGCGGCGATACCTTTGGCAAGAGCCTTTAGAGCCCTCGGGACAGAATCTTACTTAATTTATAAAAACATTCAAATGCCCGTTATAGAGCGCTATAGAGAGCTCTTTGACAAAATACAGCAAAAGCCAGAGAGCAAAGACATCATAATCTGCGCAGGCAGCAATGAGCTATCGATGCAAATATCACAATCTTACAAAGACTCAAAAGTTATAGCCCTAGTTGATGCCCCCATACTTGATGGCATAGGTCTTTGTCTTGTCTGCAGGGTAAAGTTAGGAAACTCTTATAAACTCGCTTGCTGCGAAGGTCCATGGTTTAACGCCCACGAAGTTAGCTGGCAAGAGCTGATCGCTCGCCAAAGGGCCTACGAAGAGCTTGAGAAAAAATCCTACGAAGAGGCTCTTAAGCGCCTATCTGTGCAAAGAGAAACCTCTTAAAATCAATCAAAATCCCAAGAAAAACCCCAAGAGATAGAAAAGGACCATACGGCAAAACAAACTGGGAGTTTTTATACTTTAAAATCATAGGAAGAGCATAAATTAAACCCGCAATAGAACCCAGCAAAACAGCATAAAAAACCCCATAAACGCCTGTGAAAGAGCCAATCATCGCCATTAGCTTCACATCGCCAAAGCCGAGACCCTCCATCTTGCGCACCTTTATATAAAAAACATAAATAGCAAGAAAAGCACCCCCACCAACGAGCGCACCAGCAAGAGAATCAACAAAACCAGAGCTCCTTAAAGGAGAGCTCAAAATCCCAAGAATTAGCCCCCCCAGAGTGACAAAATCAGGAATAGTGAAAGTTTCAAAATCTATAAGAGAACCTATAAGCAATAGCGAAAAAAACACAAACATCAAAACAGATTCTAAACTCAAACCCCACTTAAAATAGCAAAAAACTGCCAAAAAAGCACTAAATAACTCAACAAGCAAATATCTAATCGGCACTTTATAAGAACAAAAGGCACATTTCCCCCTCAAAACAATGTAAGAAATCACAGGCACATTGTGATACCACCTGAGTCTATTTTTACACGCAGGACAATGAGAAGGCGGGCTTATGATTGACATCCCCCTCGGAAGCCTGTAAGCCAGGACATTATAAAAGCTCCCAAAACTCGCCCCAAGTATCGCAACTATTCCCCACTCCACTTTATTTATGATACCAGAACGCGGGGGGATATTCCCCCCGCTGCCCCCCTTAAAATAATCCTGATGCTTAAATTAGTTGCCATAGCTTTGATTGTCGCTTCCTGCAAAGATAAAGCCCCTTCGCAAAAGCTAAGCATTATCCCATCAAAACCTTACGGGCTTTTGATTTTTGAAACCAAGAGCTGTATATACTGCAAAAAGCTCAAAAAAGAGCTCTCAGGCAAGGAATTTAGCGAGTTTGACATATTCTGGGTTGACGCCCTTGGCATAAAAAACCTTGAGCAAAACCTCATAAGCGGTCAAAACCTTCGCGAAAAAGACCTTTCAAAGACTCTAAAAGTAAGTCAGTTTCCGCATCTTGTTTTTTATGACAAAGGTGGTCAGATAAAGCTTGAGATAAAAGGTTATGTAAACCAAAAAGACCTAAAATGCGCCATGGACTTTGTCAAAGCGGATGCGAAAATCCCATATTTACAATATGCCAGAGAAAAATGCATATAAAGCTAGTCGTTTTTGACCTTGATGGCACTTTAGTTGATTCAAAAGAAGACATATATAATCATCTTTGCAAAACTTTAGAGCACTTTTCAAAGCCAATTCCCGAAAAAGACCATGTCACAGGCCTCATAGGCTCAGGGGCAAGAGGATTGCTCGCTAACTTCTTTGAAGATAAAGAGCTTGATAAAGCTCTTGATGTTTTTCGTAAAATCTACCATCAAAACCCTGTTAATCTCTCAAAGCCTTTTCCTGAGATAGTAAAAACTCTCGAAACCCTGCTCTTAAGAGGTTTCATCCTCGGAGTTTTAACAAACAAACAGGAATCTCTGGGAAGAAAAATCCTTGGCTCTTTGGGGCTTGATTTCTTCTTTGCCTGCATAATTGGCTCTGACACTTTCGGAAAGAGAAAGCCATCTCCGGATTCTCTTCTATATACCTTAAAAATGTTCTCGCTTGAAGCTCAAGAATCAATCCTGATTGGCGACACTCAAAACGACCAGCTTTGCGCAAAAGGCGCAGGCGCAAATTTTGCCCATGCAAAGTGGGGCTATGGGAAGTCAGAGAGCGATATATCTCTTGAAACTCCCTCTAAACTTTTACAGCTCCTTGGTATAAATTAATTCTGTGTTTGGATTTTCTGAAGAGCAAATCAGAAGATACGCAAGGCACATCATCCTGCCAGAGGTTGGAGCCTCAGGACAGAGAAAGCTCCTTGATTCAAAAGTTTTGGTAATAGGCGCAGGCGGTCTTGGCTCTCCTTCTATTATGTATCTTGCCGCCGCAGGCGTTGGGACAATAGGAATACTAGACTTTGATAAAGTCGATATCTCAAACCTTCAGCGCCAGATTATCCACACAAGCGAAAGAGTGGGCATGTCAAAGGTCAAATCCGCCGCAAAGACCGTTAGAGCTCTAAACCCTGATGTGAATATAGTGGAGCACGAGGTTTTGATAAATTCCTCCAATGCGCTTGATATCATCAAAGACTACGACATAGTTCTTGATGGCACTGATAACTTCCCGGCAAGGTTTTTAATAAACGATGCCTGCTACTTTTTGAAAAAACCTCTGGTTTCGGCTGCGATGCTAAGGTTTGAAGGTCAGCTAACGATATTTGATATGAGCGAGAGCTCTCCCTGCTACAGATGTCTATATCCAGAACCTCCACCGCCTGGGCTTGTCCCTTCGTGTCAGGAAGCTGGCATCCTTGGCTCCATAGGGGGGGTAATGGGGGCTTTGCAAGCAAGCGAAGCTATCAAGTTTCTGCTAGGAATAGGAGAGTCTCTTGTTGGAAAACTTCTTGTATATGACGCTCTTGGCAGTGAATTTAAAAAGCTAAAGCTGAGAAAAGACCCCTCCTGTCCACTTTGCTCTCAAAATCCTAAAATAGACAAACTCATAGACTATCAGCAAATCTGCACAGCTTAACTTGAGCGAGCTTATCTCTATAGAGGACTTTAAAAAGCTTGATATAAGGCTTGCAAAGGTGATTGGAGCAAAAAGAGTCGAAGGCTCTGAAAAGCTTCTGGAGCTATCTCTTTCGCTGGGCGAAGAGGTCAGGACAGTAGTGGCAGGCATTGCAAAGAGCTACTCTCCCGAAGAGCTAATAGGGAAAAAGATTCTATTTCTGGCAAATCTAAAGCCAAGGCAGATATTTGGAATAGAATCCAGAGGGATGATTCTGGCTCTTACCAATGGAGATAATTTAAGTCTCATAGTGCCTGATAGGGACATCCCGGAAGGCTCAAAAGCGAGCTAGGTAAAGAGCTCTATCAAAAACCCAAACCATAAAACATTTGAAAAGTGATGCAAAGCAGTTACCAAAAGTAAGTTATTGGTTTTTGAATATATAAACCCAAAAAAAAGAGACGGGAAGAATGTAAGAGCAGAAAATATATCAAAATAAATAAGAAAATGAGCCAGCGAAAACATAAAAGAAGAAGACAAATTAGAAAAACTCATCATCAAATAAGCTCTGAAGAAAATCTCCTCTATAAGAGCCTGAGCACAAAGGTCAAGACATCTATCGCCAAGGACCGGATAACTAAGTGGCATCAAGAGCGCAAAAAAGCTCCATTTTGAAAACAGGTTAATCCTGCTGTCTGGCAAAAAAATAACCGGAAGCACGAGTATAATCCCTGATATATCAAACCCGATCCATTTTCTTGAGATTAAAAGCAATAAAAAAGCCAGATATAGCCCGAAGCTAATTGATTTTTTTGTATACCAGGGCATTTTTGCCTCTATCAAATATCAAAACATAACTTGCGGTATATCCCCCTGATTTTACCTCGATTTGTATATTAAAGTGTGTGCTTTTGACATCTATAAAGTCTCTGAGTCTATAAAGAGCATCAAAGCTAACGCCTTGCACCAAAACAAGGTCGTCGACTTTTTTAAATGGGGTCTTTCTGCGATATTCTATAATCCTGCTAACCACAGCAGAGTCAAAAGAAGGGTCTAAAAGCTCCAAAACCGAAGCGGGAGCTGTGTTTATATTTACCTTCCCTGAAGAATAAACCGTGCCTATAGATAAAAGCCCGGGCAAAAACTGCTGACCTACGACCCTGCCATTTAGTTCCTCTTCTTTAAAGCCCAATAGCAACAGCTCTTCCTTGCTACTTAAAGGAGCTCTCTTTATAGGAAATTCGCTCTCGAATTGACCTGGTGCTTTGCCAGTCCATATAAGCAGTCTTTGCAGGAGTTCTCTGTCGAGATTTAACTTCCGCCAGATGTTTTCAAATATCTGGCGATTATCGCCTGCCTGATTGAGATTTATAAACCTATCTTCGTCGTAGATTCTAATAGAGAGCTCCCCACGCTCGGTTTTAAATTCCAGAGGATAAGCCCACCTCTCATTTAGATGATCTATTGAAGGATCATCCGCTCTAACTATTGCCAGTCCAAGCTCTCTGGCGGAGCGAAGAACATAAAGAGCCTGTAAATTTGCGTAAAACTGTGAAGTTACAGCTCTTGCGCTCTTTATGGCGCTATATAGGTCTGCTATCATGTATCCAGCTCCAATAAAGAGCCCGAGGGCAAGAACTATAATCATCTAACTACCATCTCAAAATCGTAAAGACCCTGACCTGTGTTATCAACTGCTTTGAATTTTAGAATTTCAAGACCTTCCTGCTCAAGAGAGTATATAAACTGCAAGATAGCATCGCCTTTTAAGGACGAACCTTTTACCTCAAAGCCAACATCAAGCTGTGAAAAAGCGCTTAGTTGAGCTCCAGCTATCGAGACTTTTTGTCTAATAAGGTCTTCGCTTATTGCTGACTTTTTTCTAAGCTGATAGTTTTTTGCAAGGAGCATAAAATCCTTTGTTTTTAAATACTCTTTATAATATTCGTCCCTTAGGCGATAAAATCTCATTAGGCTAAAAGTAGCAAGGAGCAAAAACACAGCAAATAGCAAATATCTCATGGGAATCTCAGCTCAAACTCCTTGCCATCAGGCACTTGCCTTACTGACCTTGGATTTAAGCCGTTAAGTAAATTCTCAGGGGCTTTTCCTTTGATGCTCAGGCTCGTGCTATCAAATTCAAAGCTATAAATAATCATCCCCTTACGCAAAGAGGAAGAAGCCTCAACAAGAAGAGAAGATAGCAAATATCCTTCCCCGGAGCTTACCTTGGATTTTAGCTGTCTATAGGGAGATACAGCAGGCTCATTTGGAAATACTTTTTTAAACTCCTGTCTTTGCATATCTCTTAATCCGTCGGTTTTAAAAAAGTAAGAAGATAAGAAGTTGAAAAAGAGCAAAAGCAAAGCGCCAGATGTGCCCGCAAGGGCAGTTTTTTTAAATTCCTGAGTTTTAAATATGCTTTGACTAAAGCGTGGATATATGTCTTTAAAGGCTTTACCAAGACATGCACCAATAAGGTCAGGGTCTTTGCCCGCATATTTGATTTCAAAGTCCTTAAAATATGCAGTGTTAACAGGGCTCTTTTCACAAAAAAGAATTAACCTATCAGGGATAGAGTATCCGCTATCTTCTATTATGTTTAGAAATCTCTTGCGAGCATCTTCCAAAGAAAAATCAAGCGTTTTTAAATCATCTAAACCAACGTTAATGGTTCTGAAAGACTCAAGAAGCCCGGACTTTAATTTAACAAAAGTTAGATAGCTGTCTTTTAAACTAAGACAAAGTCCGTCTTTTATATGCATTGCGCAAACGCGCGCAATTGCAAAGGGTTCTAACTCAAGGTCTATACCTTCCTGATTTTCTTTTAAAACCGCAATATAGGAGACTTCTTTGGTTTTTGAAATTTTATATTTTAGGTCTTTAAACCTTTCCTGAATATAACTTTCAAGGTTTTCTTCGCTATCAAAGCGCTTTATAAAGCAAAGCCCGGATGGAATAAGCAAAACATCCGGCTCTTTTTGTTTTGAAACTATTTTCCACCTTTTGGTGATGAGGTTTAGCTCAATAGTGAGGGTTTTACTTTCGTTTTTTGCACATATAAGACGCTTTATCATTGCTGGCTCTTTACGGCTCTTAGGACTTCCTCGGCTGTTGTAATACCCTGAAGCACCTTTCTTATGCCGTCCTGAAGCATATTCGAAAAGCCCTGAGCTTTTAAAAACTCTGAGATTTCATTCGAGTCTTGTGTTCTTACTATCAAACGCTTTATTTCCTCGTTTAGCTCAAGCACTTCAAATATTGCGGTTCTTCCGCGATAGCCACTGTAAAGACACTTCTCACAGCCTTGACCTCTATAGAACTTGCCACCTGAAAGACCAAGCTGAGCTAGCTCCTCGTCAGAAGGGGTATATTCAACCTTGCAATTGTCACATATTCGCCTCACAAGCCTTTGAGCCAAAACACCCTCGAGCGAGGACGCTATTAAAAAAGGTTCTATGCCAAGGTCAAAAAGCCTTGTTATTGCGGAAGGAGCGTCGTTTGTATGAAGCGTTGAAAGAACCAAATGTCCTGTTAGAGCTGCCTGGGTTGCAATCTGCGCAGTTTCCGAGTCTCTGATTTCACCAACCATAATAACATCAGGGTCTTGACGCAAAAGAGCTCTTAGGCCGCTAGCGAATGTAAGACCTACCTTTGGATTTACCTGCACCTGACTAACGCCGTCTATTTGATACTCTGGTGGGTCTTCAATGGTTATTATGTTTTTAGAGGGGCTTTTGATATTTAAAATCATCGCATAAAGAGTTGTGCTTTTGCCAGAGCCTGTTGGACCTGTCGCTATTATCATGCCGTAGGGTTTTTGCGATAGTCTCTTGAGTTTTTGAAGGTCCTGAGGTGAAAGTCCGAGGTCTTGAAGTTCCAGTAGCTTTGCCCCGCGCTCTAAGAGCCTTAAAACCACGCGCTCGCCAAAGACAGAAGGCACTACTGATGTTCTTACATCAAAGTTTCGCTGACCTACTTTTATAGAGATTTTGCCATCCTGAGGCACTCTCTTTTCCGCAACATTTAAGTTTGCAAGTACTTTGATTCTTAAAACGACCTGTTCGTGAAGAGAGTGAGGGATGGTTGTATACTCATTTAAAACTCCATCGAGGCGAAACCTTACATTAACGCCTGATTGATTAGGTTCTATGTGAATATCTGAAGCGCCTACGCTGGTTGCCTTTATAAGAGTTTGGTTAACAAAAGCCACAGCGGGGCTGGATTCATCTTCATAGAGTATATCCGCAGGTTCAGAGCCTTCTTCTTCCTGACCTTCGACCACTATGGCTTCCTGGGCAAGTCTTTCCTGAAGGATTTTTGAAAACTCCTGAGGGTCTATCTTGATGAGTCTTAAGTCTTTTCCGGTAAAAAATCGCACCTCTTCAAGCACCTCGGGGGAGATATCATTTGGAACCATTATTTTGATGCTTGAGTCATCTTCCTCCAGAGGAATAACCCTGTATAGTCTTAAGATACTTGGCATATTATAAAAGTATAAGCAAATGAGGATACTGATTTTAATAGCAGTTTTTGTAACTCTTGCCCGGGCGGAATTTTACAAGGCTTATTTTCAGGACGGAAGCGTAAGTGTAGTCGATAGCTCGAGGGTCAGGTTTTTACAAACTTCTCCTATTTATTTAGAGAGTGAAAAACAGCTCCAGTATCACGACGAGCTGATAAGAGGCTATTGTGTAGGGTTTTTTACATCCTTGCCGGTTAGTCTTACCATATCTCAGAATCAGAATATGCTCCTTTGGGATTTTGGCTCGAGTGTAAACCTTGATAGCTCTTGCACTATTGAGCAGATCGCTCAGGATGGCTCAAGGAGATTTAGATGTAGCACCATAGCGCCAAGGATAACCCCATCTTCTACAGCAGCCTTTGCAGTAAGCTCTTTAAACGCCTTTGGCGCTCCTTCGAATGCTTTGCACTTAGGCTCTGGTGCAACGCTCAATAGCGCAACAGGCAGAGGAACATACATCGCAATTGTTGATAGTGGAGTTGACATATGTCATCCTGCTTATAGCTCAAGGCTTGAGTTTTTCTACGAGATTAATTCAGCAACAGAGCTAAATAGAGCCCAGATAGAGAGAGAAATAGCTTCAGGAAGATGCAACAAAGACTCAATAGGTCATGGCACTGCAGTTGCAAGCATTGCTTCAAGTATAGCACCCGATGCAAGAATCATAGCAATCAGGATAACAGACGAGAGAGATCCTGTTCCAACTGATGTTAAAGTCATAAGGGCAATTGAATACCTATCCAGAAAGCGCCAGGAACTTTCAAGACCCATAGTGATTAACATCTCTCTGGGTTCTGACTACGGTCCCGGTGACGGACTTGGGCTCTTTACGCTTGCTATAGAGAGGGCTCTGGGACCCGGGATGATAGCGGTGGCTTCAGCTGGTAATAGCGGCCTAACTCCAAACAGGGCAATTTTGCAAAACCCTTCGGATGTAACGATTCCCCTAAACCTTGGCGAAGCAGGGGACATAGAGGTGTGGTTTCCGCAATCTTCGGGCTATAGGGTCGAGCTATGCTCTCGCGCAGGAGGCTGCGCTATATCAACAGAATCAGCCCCAAGAAGAGAGCTAGGCTGTATAGAAAACATCAAAAGAGAGAAATATCCAACAAACCAAAAGACCCTGGTTACATTTTCCTCAAGATGCACTGGAAGTTTTAACTTAAGAATAGTTTTAGAAAGCGGGCAAATGGGGACAGTAAGTGTATTTGTCCCGCCAGGGATTAGTCTTCCTTCAAATTTAAGACCAAGGGACGAGTTTAATTCGTTTCTTTTTTCTATTTCAGAACCTGCGGACGGAAGACGCATAATTTCGGTTGGCTCAATAGTTATAAGACCTGACAGGAACAATCAAGAACTCATTGGAAGGATCGCAAGGTTTTCAGCAAGAGGCCCTACAATCGACGGCAGGACAAAACCGGATTTAGTTGCAGGTGGGCAGGCAGTTTTTGTTGCAAGGCCTGGCGGTGGCTATTCATTCCTGTCAGGAACTTCGTTTTCCTCCCCTGTGGTTACGGGACTGATAGCAAGGCTTCTTGAGACAAATCCAGATCTAAGCCCTGAGCAGGTAAGGAATGTGCTTTGCACCTTTGCGACAAAAGACCAGGCGGTCGGCGCAGTGCCAAACAATCAATATGGCTGTGGCAAGGCTTTTCTCGCAAGCAGTGACTTAAGGAATGTAGAACTAAGGTCTGATTCTCAGGTAAGCTCAGGCAAGGGCGGATGCAACTTAGGTGCTTTAGATGCAACAATGGCGTTGACACTTTTATCAATTGCTATAGTGATTAGAAGATTAAGATGAAAATTTACGCTTACGACACGACTTTAAGAGACGGCAGTCAGGCGCCAAAGGTGAGCTTTTCGCTCGAGGACAAACTAAGGATAGTTCAAAAGCTGGACGAATTTGGAATAGACTACATAGAATGCGGATGGCCGGGGGCAAATCCAAAAGACACTGCACTTTTTGAAAGGCTAAAGAAGCTAAAACTTAACTCAAAGATAGTAGCCTTTGGCTCAACAAGAAGACCAAACAAAAGAGCACATGAGGATCAGCAGGTTTTAGAACTTATTCGCTCGGGGGTTAACACAATCACAATCTTTGGCAAAAGCTGGGACTTTCATGTTCATAATGCTCTAAAGACAAGCCTTGAGGAAAATCTGGAGATGGTTTATGAGACGATAGAGTTTTTAAAAAATAACGTCGAAGAGGTGATTTTTGACGCGGAGCACTTCTTTGACGGCTACAAAGCAAACAAAGAATACGCACTCAAGGTCATAAAAGCTGCAAAGGAGGCAAAAGCGGACTGGATAGTTCTCTGTGACACAAACGGCGGGGCATTGCCCGGCGAGGTTTTTGAAATAGTCAGGGAGGTAAAAAAAGAACTAGGGGAGGTAAAACTTGGTATACACGCTCATAATGATGCTGAATGCGCGGTTGCAAATTCAGTAATGGCAGTCCTTGCAGGAGCCTCACAGGTTCATGGCACTATCAACGGCATAGGGGAGCGATGTGGAAACGCAAATCTATGCTCTGTTATAGCAAATTTGCAGCTTAAATCTGGCTACAGAGTTGTAAGTCAGGAGAGTTTAAAAAAACTAACACAGTTAAGTCATTTTGTTTCTGAAATTTCAAACATACCTATACCTGCAAACATGCCATATGTTGGAGAGGGGGCCTTTTCGCACAAAGCAGGGGTTCACGCATCCGCTATTTTGAAAGATACAAGAACTTACGAGCACATTGACCCATCGCTTGTTGGAAATAGCAGAAAGGTCGTTGTATCTGACCTATCTGGCAGGTCAAACCTAAGGCATAGACTCTCTCAGATGGGTCTTGAGGTGGACGAAAACTCACCAGAACTTTTGAAACTTCTTGAGAGAATAAAACAGCTTGAAAAAGAGGGCTATCAGTTTGAAGCCGCGGACGCCTCTTTTGAGCTTTTGTGCCTTAGGCACTTTGGGATTTTGAAAGAGTTTTACGAGCTTGAAGCATACAGGGTTTTGATAGCAAGGAGAAGAGAGGACTCTTTGCCAGTTTCCGAAGCAACCGTCAGGATAAAAGTAGCAGGAACCATACAGCATACGGTTTCTCTTGGCAACGGACCTGTGAGTGCGCTTGATGGGGCTTTAAGAAAGTGTCTGGAAGAGTTTTATCCAAGTCTTAAAGAGGTTGAGCTAAAAGACTACAGGGTAAGAATAGTAAACGAGCAGGAGGGAACAAAGGCAAGGGTAAGGGTTTTAATCCAGTCAACCGATGGAAGGAGGGAGTGGGGAACTGTAGGAGTTTCTGAAAACATCATAGAGGCTTCATGGATTGCCCTTAGCGATAGCTTGACCTATAAGCTAGTTAAAGATGAGCTCATTTGATGCTCTTGCTTATAGATTTAAAAGCGGCAGGCTTTATGAGGTAAAACATCCTGATATTCCAGAGCTTGATGATTTATTAAACATCGACTATCAAAAGACAGAGCTTTGGACAAATACCCTTCAGTTTGTTAAAGGCTTTGAGGCAAACGATGCGCTTTTGTGGGGCGATAGCGGAACGGGAAAGTCGTCGCTTGTTAAGGCGATGCTTGGGCAGTTTGCAAATATGGGACTTAGACTCATTCAGATATACAAAAGCGACATAGAGCATCTTTCAGAGCTCTATGGGATTTTAAGACCTTTAAAAGAGAGGTTTATCCTATTTTTTGACGACCTAAATTTCGAAAGAGACGACGAAAGGATTTATCTTCTTAAGTCTATCCTTGATGGGGATATAGAAAAAAGACCTGAGAACTGCATAGTTTATGCAACTTCAAATAGAAGAAACATAGTCTTTCAGGAAGAGAATGGCTCAAAGTTTGAAGCTGACGATAGAGCCAGCATGCTATCACTTGCTGAAAGGTTTGGCTTAAGGCTTGCCTTTTCAAGAGGGGGGCAGGAAGAGTTTTTAAAGGTAGTTTTTAAAAACCTAAGCGGGGAGGAGTTTAACAAAGAAGACATAAGAGAAAAGGCGCTCCTTTGGGGGAGAGAAAGGGGGTTTTCTGCGCGAAGCGCGATTCAGTTTATTAGATACATAAAGGGGAGATCAGTTCTGGGTTAGTTTTTTAAAGATTTTCTTTGTGCCTATGTAGATGCCAAGGGCAGTGATTGAGGCATAGGTTGCAAAGCAGGAGGGGCATGCACCGCAGGCGCAATTGGGGGCAGTTGCGCCAATGATGGTAAGGAGAGGAAGAGCGTGTTTGGGTTTCATAATTAGAATTTTAGCATGATTGTGGTGGTAAAGGTGGGTTCAAATATGCTCAAAGACCAGGGGGGGGATATAGACCTTGGATTTGTTGCAAAACTTGCAAGAGAGATAAGAGAGATATTAAAAATGGGTTATAGAGTAATTGTGGTTTCTTCAGGGGCGGTGCTTTGCGGGGTTAAACGCCTGGGGATAGACAAAAAACCAGAGGATGTGGTTCTAAAGCAGGCTATTGCGGCGATTGGTCAGACCAAACTAATGCATACATATGAGACGATTTTTTCAAACTACGGGCTATTTGTAGCTCAGGTTTTATTAACTGCTGATGTTTTCAAAGACAAAAACAGAAAAAAGACCGTTGTGGATGTATTTGAAAAGATACTAAAGCTTGGTGCAGTGCCTATAGTTAACGAAAACGACACAGTGGGGATTTCTGAGCTACTGTTTGGCGATAATGACTTTCTTGCGGTCTACACAGCGCAGGCTCTTGGGGCAGGGCTGATAGTTCTTTTTTCCACAGCAGGTGGGCTTGAAGCGCCGGATGGGAAGATAGTTAAGCTAGTAGAAAACATAGATGAGGTTATGGGCTATGTTAGAGCTTCTGGCAGTGACTTTGGAAGTGGGGGGATGAGAAGCAAGTTAAATGCAACGAAAATTGCCACGAGTCTTGGGATAAAGGTGATAATAACCGGCAAAGAAGATAGCCTTGTTGAGATTTTAGGAGGAAAGACCAAAGGAACGACCTTTTTACCTGCTAAAAAGAGCCTAAGGGGCAGAAAGAGTTTGCTTGCTCTATATCAGGAAACGATGGGCGCTTTGCAGATAGATGGCGGAGCTTACAGAGCCATAAAAGAGGGTAAAAGCCTTCTTGCAGTCGGTATAAAAAAGGTTGAGGGCAGTTTTAAAAGGGGTGATATGGTTATTATATATTCCCCTGATGGGGCTCTTGCGGGAAAAGGAAAGGTTAATTTCTCTTCAGAAGAGATAAGAAAAGTCATTAGCAAAAGGGGAGAGGAGGTAAAGAGGATTTTAAAGTCTCAAAAAGAAGAAGTAATACACGCTGATAATCTGGCTGTTTTTTAAAACTTTAGCTCACCTGAGGTGATTTCAAAGATTTTTCCCCCGGATTTTAAAAGAGCAGAGCCATTTTGGGAGATGCCTATGAAAGTGCCGGTGAGGTTTTTAGAGGTTGCCACGCTTCCAACATATAAAAGCCTTTTTGAGACCTCTTTTATAACCTCTTCAGGGCTTTCTGAGAGTTCTTTTAAACATAAGAAGATGTTTTTAAATAGCTCCAGAGCCACTTCTTTGAGGGAAAACTCTTTTTTGAATATAAGATAAAGAGAGCTGGCATTCAGTCCTTCGGGAAAAGACCTCTGGTTTACATTCATACCAATGCCAATTATGGAGGAGTTTTTGAGGTTTTCAATTAAAATCCCTGCAAGTTTTTTGTCCTGATAGTAAATGTCGTTGACCCATTTGATGCCGGGATTTAATCCAAAGCTCTCTAAAAGTTTAGCAACGGCAAGCCCGATTGTAAGAGAGAGAAGCTCTTGGCTATTTTCAGGTTTTGGTATGTTGAGACTTAGATACAAACCGCCCTCTTCTGAGTGCCACTTTTTACCTACTCTTCCTCTGCCTTCGGTCTGGAGTGTGGATATTACAGCTGAATTGGGACTTAAGCGCTTTGCAATATCCTGGGTTGAAGAGGTTTTTAAAATCCAGATAAGTTTTAGCGCGTTTTTGCCTTCCAGCGAAGGTATTCCTCCATAAAAGCCTGAATATCTCCGTCCATGACGGCCTGAACATTACCTGTTTCAAAGCCCGTGCGAAGGTCTTTAACTAATTGATGAGGCTGAAAGATGTAAGAGCGAATCTGATGACCCCAGCTTACATCGGTCTTTTCGCCGCTTAGCTCTCGCTTTTTCTCTTCGAGTTTTTCAAGCTCCAGCTGGTAGAGTCTGGCTTTGAGTAGCTCAAGCGCCTTGAGGCGGTTCTGAAGTTGAGAGCGCTCTTGCTGGCAGGTAACAACAATGCCAGTTGGTTTGTGTCTTAGTCTAACCGCAGTGTCGGTTTTGTTAACGTATTGACCGCCTGCTCCGCTTGCTCTAAAGGTTTCCATCTCTATGTCATCTTCGTTTATCTCTACCTTCACTTCCTGGTCTATGTAAGGCATTATGCTAACGCTTGCGAAAGAGGTATGTCTTCTTGCGTTTGCGTCAAAGGGGGAGATTCTAACTAGCCTGTGAACTCCGTGCTCTGACTTTAAATAGCCATAGGCATACTCGCCCCTTATAAGAAGGGTTGCACTTTTAATACCTGCAACGTCATCTGGGTTTATGTCTATTAGCTCTACCTTATAGCCTCTTTTTTCGGCCCAGCGCTGATACATGCGAAGGAGCATATTTGCCCAGTCGCAGGCTTCTACCCCACCTGCACCTGCCTGCACGGTCAGATAAGCATCTTTTATATCCATCTCGCCGGATAGAAAAGCCTTTATTTCAAGAGCTCTTAGAATCTTCTCAGCTGAGAAGACCTCTTCTGATATAAGCTCTATGGTCTGGCTATCTTCCGCCAGAGAAAGAAGGTCTTTTGCGTCTTTTAAGCTCTTTGAGATAGTATCAAGCTCTTTTAAAGTTTGCTCTATCCAGTTTCTTCTCTGGGTGAGAGTTTTTGAAAGCTCGGGGTTTTCCCAGAAATCAGGCTTGGACATCTTTATGTCAATTTCCTGAAGCTCTTTCTTTAGAGATTCAGCGTCAAAGGCAAGATAGAGTTCTGACAGAGCATTTAATAACTCTTCAATCTTTAGCTTAAGCTCGCCGGTCATTGGCTTTTAGTATAGCGCGGGCAAGCTCCATATCTTCTGGCGTGGTTATTTTTATGTTAAAGGCTTCTCCAGGGATTATGCCGACTTTATAGCCACATCTTTCAAGCAAGGAGGCATCATCTGTTAAACAAGCGCCAACTGACAGCTTATGACAGCTTAGCAAAACCTCGTATTTAAAACCCTGCGGGGTTTGCGAAAGCCACAGACCTTCGCGGTCTATGGTGCCAATAATTTCGCCATTTAAAACTTTTTTAACGGTTTGCGAAACTGGCAAGGCGGGGATAAGACCGTCAAAACCTGAAAGGTTAGAGACCTTTTTGAAAAGTTCAGGACTTGCAAATGGTCTTACACAATCGTGAATTAAAACAATCTCTGCATTCTTTAGAGCAAGGAGACCTCTATAGACTGATTCCTGACGGGTTTTTCCGCCTTCTACCTTAAGAACATCTGCCTTTACAGAGTTTATATCCTCGTTTGGCAAAACGAGAACTACATTTTCAGTTATTTTAAGAGCTGTTTCAAGAGCATACAGAAATAGGGGCTTTTCGCCAAGGTATTCAAACTGCTTTTTTTTGCCAAAACGCTCCCCCTTGCCTGCGCAGGCAAGAATTATGCCAATATCTTTAGTCAAAAGCCTGCTCCAGAAGCGGTGCTATTTTCTCTTCAAGACCTGAAGGCTCTGTAAAGAGCTTTCCGTTAGATAAAAAGACAAAGCAGAGAAATTCCTGATTTTTTACCTTTGCCTCAAGACCAAGGCGGGTAGAGGTATCAACCAGCTCTTTAAAGTCACTTTGCGCAAGCTCGTGAAAGTCAACCGGGGTATCGCCTGATTTAAAAACCAGAAATACCCTCTCGGGCTCTGAAGAGAGCTTTTCGATGCCTGATTTTAAAACCTTTTCGAGATAGTTTCTTAGTTCGTGTCTGACGCTCATGATAGGTCAAATATTACGGTTTTTATTTCAGTATAGTCTTGAATTGCAAATCTGGGACCTTCTCTACCTATACCTGACATTTTATAGCCCCCGTAGGGCATATGGTCTGCGCGAAAAGACGGCGATTCGTTTATTAAAACCCCCCCGCATTTGATATTTTTGATAAAGTGCCACGCAAGTGAGAGGTCGTTTGTAAAAATGCCGGTTTGAAGACCGTAGCTTGAGCTATTGACTATGCTTATAGCCTCGTCAGGGTCTTTGTAAGGCATCATCACAACAAGAGGGGCAAAGGCCTCTTCACGAACGAGAGGAGAATTTTGAGATACATCCGCAATCAAAGCAGGGCTAATTAAACACCCTTCAAGGGATTCTCCGCCCTGCAGGATTTTTGCGCCCTCTGATTTTGCGCTTTCTATCCAGTCTAAAATTCTGGCCTTTTCAGAAAGGGATATTACAGGACCGACATCTGTGGATTCGCTCATTGGGTCTCCAATCTTTAGCTCTTTTATTGCTTTTTTTAGCATCTGTGAAAATTCCCCATAGATTTCTTCGTGAACCAAAAGTCTCTGGATAGAGATGCAAACCTGACCCGCTATTGCATAAGAGCCAAGAACGGCGCTTTTGAGAGCTTTTTTTAAGTTTGCGTCTTTGTGAATAATCAGCGCAGAATTTGAACCAAGCTCAAGAACAAGACGCTTGATACCTACTTGAGAAGAGATCATCTCGCCTATTTTTTTACTGCCAGTAAAGGAAACTACCCTGACAAGCTCGCTCTTAGTTAGAGCTTTGCCAACTTCCGCATCACCGGGAAGGACGCTTAGAGCTTTTGGGGGAAAACCGGCTTCGAGCAATAGCTCTGCGAGCATAAGGGGGGTTATGGGGGTTTTCTCTGAAGGCTTTAGGATAACAGGGTTTCCCGCAGCAAATGCAGGGGCGAGCTTATGCAAAGATAGATTAAGCGGGAAGTTAAAAGGCGTTATTGCAACGACTACGCCTGCCGGCTCTCTTATGTAAAAGCCAAACTTTCCTCGGCCGTTTGGATGGGCATCAACTGGAAAGACCTCTCCGCCTATACGCTTTGCCTCTTCTGCAGAGAATATTAAAGTCTGGATGGCTCTTGAGACCTCTGTGCGCGCTTCTTTGATGGTTTTTCCAGCTTCCAGAACGAGCATCCTTTCAAACTCTTCGGCTCTGGACTTTAGCAAAGAGGAAGCGCGCATTAAAATTTCGTATCTTTCAAAAGAGGTAAGGCTTGAGACCTCTTCCTGGGCTTCGTAGGCTATTTCTATGGCTTCTTTTGCATCCAGGGCGCTTGCCTTTGAGACAGCACCAACAGGCTCATTTGTATAAGGATGGATTACCTGAAGCTTATCTTCAGAGCTTACCCACTTTCCGCCAAGGAAAAAATCCATATAGAGCATACACTAAAAGTATAACCCTATGGGGGGTTGAAGGGGGGCTTTGCCCCCCGTCGTGTTGGGTTTGACTTTACTTGGGGGGGTGGGGTTTTTGCGGGGGTCAGCCCCCCCCCCTCGTTTTGGTTTAGAATTTAAGTGTGAGGGTGGAGTTAGATAGAACAGATTTGGTTGAGGTGTTGCAAAAGGCAAAGAGCGCGACAGAGAAAAAGTCTGCGTTGCCGGTTTTGAATAATTTCCTGATTTTGCAAAAGGGGGGAGAGTTGATAGTTAGGGCGACAGACCTTGAGAGTTACCTTGAGATTAAGGTGGGGGAAGTTGAGGAGGATTTTGAGTGTCTTGTTAATGCGGATAAGCTCCTTGGCGTGGTTAAAGGGGTGAGCTCTACCAAGGTTTCGCTTGAGGTAAAAGAGCAAAGGCTTTTAATCTCTGGAGGGAAGTCAAAGTTTAAGCTAAATGTTGCAGACCCGGAGGACTTTCCGGACTTTCCCAAGGCAGAGCTTTCAAATGAGCTTGGGGCTCTTGATCTATTAAGAGCCTGTGAAAAGGTCGAGCACGCCATATCAAAAGAGGATTCAAGATATGCGCTTCAGGGGCTTTATATCCACGGAAAAGCAGGGACAACGCGATTTGTAGGCTCAGATGGGCATAGGCTTGCTCTTTATCAGATTGAGCCAGAGGTTGGGCTAAGTATCATCCTGCCAAGAAAGAGCCTAAGAGCCCTCTCTACGCTTTTGAAAGGCGAAACAGGAAGCGTGCAAATAGGTAGCGACGAGTCTTTTATTCACCTTCAGGGTCAGGAATGGAAGCTATCTTGCAGGCTTTTAGAGGGGGATTATCCAGATTACGATAGCGTTATACCAAAGAGCTTTAACTACAAAATACTTCTGGATAGACAGGAGCTCCTTGAATGCATCAGAAGACTCTCAGTTATAGCGGAATCTTCTTCCTTTCCTATAAAGCTCTCTTTTTCCCAGAGCAGTTTAAGACTTGAGATATCAGACCCGGAATTTGGCGAGGGGAGCGACGAGATGGAGCTAAGTCAGGGCTCTGAGAGCATAGAGATAGGCTTTAATGGAAAGTATCTAATAGACGCTCTTGGTGAGTTTAGCGCCCAGATGGTGGCTTTTAACCTCTTAGACCCTGATAGCCCCGTTGTTATAAGCTCTGACGAAGAGCCATTTAAATGTGTCGTTATGCCAATGAGGCTTTGATGCACTTTCAGGAGCTTATTTTAACACTCTCACGTTTCTGGGCAGATAACGGGTGTTTGATATGGCAACCTTATGATATTGAAAAAGGCGCAGGGACTATGAACCCTGCCACTTTCTTTATGGCGCTTGGGAAAAGACCATGGAATGTAGCTTACGTTGAGCCATGCAGAAGACCAAAAGACGGCAGATATGGAGAAAACCCGAATAGACTTCAGCACTACTTTCAGTTTCAGGTCATTTTAAAACCTGCTCCTGAGGACCCTATAGGGCTGTACCTAAATAGTCTTAGAGCTCTGGGGATTGAGCCAAAGGAGCACGATATAAGGTTTGTGGAAGATGATTGGGAGTCTCCTACCCTTGGTGCATGGGGTCTTGGGTGGGAGGTGTGGCTTGACGGCATGGAAATAACGCAGTTTACATACTTTCAGCAAGTGGGGGGAATAGACCTGGAGGTCATACCTGTTGAGATCACTTACGGTCTTGAGAGAATAGCGACATTTTTGCAAGATGTTGAAAGCGTCTTTGACATTAGCTGGAATAGTGAAATCTCATATGGAGACATTTTTAAAAAACTAGAAAGAGAATGGAGCGAATATAACTTCCAAAAGAGTGACCCGGAGGTTTTATTTAAGCTTTACGAGCTTCACGAGTCAGAGGCAAAAAGACTCATATCTGAAGGGCTAATGCTTCCTTCTTACGACCAGCTACTTAAATGCTCGCACATTTTTAACCTTCTTGACGCAAGGGGAGCAATCTCGGTGCAGGAGCGCTCAAGATACATAAGGAGAATGAACGCCATTGCGAGAGAGATTGCAAAGGCTGTAAGTAGTTAATTTTCTAGAAATTATCTCAATAGCTTTTCTCTCTGTGGAGAAAAATAGCTCTTTTTGAGCAGGAATCTCGTGGTCAAGACCAAGAAGATGGGTAAAGCCGTGAGCTAGAAGAAGTTTTATCTCCTCCCTAAGAGAGTGAGAGCTCTCAAGGGCATTTTTCTTTGCGCTTTGCCATGAAATTACTATCTCGCCAAGATAAAACTCAGAGAGCTCAAAAGACAAAACATCAGTGGGGCTATTGATGTTGCGAAACTTCTTATTGAGGTCTTTTATTCTCAGATCATCCGTTATGTAGATGCTAACTATTCTGTCTATTTCAAAAGCCTCAACAAGCGTCTGAGCGATTGCCTTAACCCAGTAAAGATTTATAAATCCAGCTTCGCTCTTTACCTCAACCCTGCTTTGCCTTTTCAAACTCTTCATAAGCTTTGATAATCCTGGCAACTATAGGATGGCGAACAATGTCACTTTCGTCAAACCAGATGAATTCAATGCCCTCTACATCTTTTAAGACTTCTATTGCCTCTATAAGACCTGATTGTTCTCTTTTGGGAAGGTCAATCTGGGTAATGTCGCCGGTAATTACCGCTTTTGAACCAAAGCCTATGCGCGTAAGAAACATCTTCATCTGCTCTTTGGTGGAATTTTGAGCCTCATCCAGGATAATAAAGGCGTCATTTAAGGTTCTTCCTCTCATAAAAGCAAGCGGGGCAATCTCTATGATGTTCCTTTCAAGCATATAGGCACACTTTTCGTAATCAACCATATCATAAAGTGCGTCATAAAGGGGTCTTAAATACGGGTCTACCTTTTCCGCGATGCCTCCTGGTAAAAACCCGAGCTTTTCGCCTGCTTCAACCGCAGGTCTTGTAAGGATTATTTTGCTAACTGAGTTGCTCTTTAGATGCGAAATTGCCATAGCCATGGCAAGATACGTCTTGCCAGTGCCTGCCGGACCTACGCCAAACACTACATTGCTGGATTTTATAGCCTCTATGTATTTAGCCTGCGTTTGCGTCTTTGGGGCTATAGCCTTTTTCCTGTGGGTTATTAAAATGATGTTATCGTCCCTTTCCATCTCAAGCTGGCGCGCACTCAAGATATTTTTAGCCCTTTCTCTTACTTCCTGCGGGCTTAAATCAGCAACAGCCAAGTCTTTTATGAGAGACTGAATCACATACATCGCATTCTGGACCTTGTCCTCCTCGCCCTTTATAAAAATCTCTGTCCCCCTTGCGCTGATTTTTACATCAAATAGCTGGGAGAAGTATTTAAGATTTTCATCCGCCCTTCCGACTATTGCGTAAAACCGCTCGTCAAACCCCCCAAGCTGGAGTTTTTCCTCTCTTTTGTGTGTTGCCATAACAGGTAGCTTTAATATTATTATAAACAAACCTGTAGGAGGTAAGAGATGGCTCTAAGAAGCGCTCTTTTGCTTGGATTGTTAACCGGGATATTTCTGGCGTTTGGTAGTTTCATAGGGGGTAAATCAGGGGCTCTCATAGCCCTTATCATGGCAGGGGTTATGAACTTCATAGCCTACTTTTTCTCAGACAAGATAGTCCTTGCCATGTCTGGCGCAAAGCCAATATCCCCAGAACAGGCCCCCGCCCTTTATAACATGGTAAGAGAACTCTCTCAAAGGGCAAACATCCCCATGCCAAAGGTTTACTTAATTCCCTCAGAGCAACCAAACGCTTTTGCAACCGGCAGAAGCCCTTCAAACGGCGTAGTTGCAGTAACTTCAGGGCTTTTAAACCTGCTAAATGAGCGCGAAGTAAGAGGCGTCATAGCTCACGAAATTGCCCACATCAAAAACCGCGACATTTTGGTTGCAACCATTGCAGCAACCATAGCAGGTGCAATTGGCTACCTTGCCAACTTTTTGCAATTTAGCATGCTATTTAAAAGTGAGGACGAAGAGTCTCAAAACCCTCTTTCGATAGTCTCTTCGATTCTTATGATAATAATAACCCCTATCATAGCGTCTCTTATCCAGCTCGCAATCTCTCGCTCTCGCGAATATATGGCGGATGAGGTTGGGGCCAAGATAAGCTCAGACCCCCTTGCCCTTGCAAGCGCCCTTGAGAAGATAGAAAACTACATCCATCAAATTCCAGAGCATGTAAACCCGGGAACTGCACATATGTATATTGCAAACCCCCTTAGCTCAGGAGGGCTTATCGAACTTCTATCAACCCACCCATCTACCAAAAAGCGCATAGAGCGTCTTATGCGCCTAGGCACTGCCCCAAGGATGTTTTAATCAAAAGCGCGGGGGGATATTCCCCCCGCAACCCCCCTTATAAAGCTCTTCATCTTCTCAAAGTCTTTAACGCCAAAAGAGCTCTCAATGCCTGATGAGACATCAACACCAAAGGGTCTGACCTCTTTTATGGCCCTTGAGACATTTTCAGGGTTTAAACCCCCCGCCAGGAACACCCTTGGGTGAGCTCTGGCAATTTCTAAAGCCATGGACCAGTTTGCAAGCCTTGCACTGCCTCCTCCTTCGCAGGCATCTAACAAAATCCCAAAAACCTCGTAAGACCAATCTGGCAACTTAAAACCCTCGCAAGTGCCAAAGGCTTTTATAACCCTCCTTTTGCCAACTTTTTCTATCAGGGAAATGTCCTCACTTCCATGAAGCTGAAGAAAGTCAAAGCCAATATCAAGAAGCTTTTTCGCAAATGAGAGCTCTGGGTTTTTCAAAACCGCAACCTTCTTTGGGCCATTTATAGAGTCTATAAGCTCCTTTGCCCTTTGAAAACTTACATATCTTTTACTGCTCTTTACAAGAACGATACCTACAAAGTCAACGCCTAAAGAGGCGGCAAACTCCAGATCCAAAGAGCTCGTAAAGCCACAAAATTTAATAACTGTCATACATGCTGAGTTAGCTTTTCAAAGGCTTTTTTAATGCCTCTTATGGCCTGTTTGATCCTTTGCTCGTTTTCAACAAGGGCAAAGCGGACATAACCCTCTCCGTATTCGCCAAAGCCTATGCCCGGCGAGACCACAACCTTTGCTTCATTAAGCAAAAAGAGCGAAAATTCAAGAGATTTAAGCGATATCCACTCAGGGATTTTAGCCCACAGAAACATTCCGGCTTTTGGCTTTGAGACCTGCCAGCCTATACGCAAAAGCCCTTCGACAAGAGCGTCTCTTCTTTTCTGGTATGTGTCTCTTGCTCTCTCTACTATTTCGTAAGGGCTATCAAGAGCTATTATGGTAGCTACCTGAATGGGCGTAAAGACCCCATAATCTAAATAGCTTTTAAGGTGAGCGAGGTTTTTTATAAGGTATTGATTGCCAACTATGAAGGCAACTCTCCATCCTGCCATGGAAAAGCCCTTGGACATAGAGTAGATCTCGACAGCAACCTCTTTTGCGCCCTCTATTTGCATAATGCTTGGGGGTTCATAGCCGTCAAATCCAAGGTCTGCATAGGCAAAATCGTGGATTACAAAAACCTCCTCTTTTTTGGCGATTGAGACTATTTCTTTGAAAAATTCAAGACTTACGCAGGCCGTTGTTGGATTGTGAGGAAAGCTCAGAACTATAGCTTTTGGCTTTTTAAATGACGCCCGAAGGGCGTCGCTTATGTTTTTTAAAAAA